>JBJSXX010000383.1:0-11857 GCA_046086605.1 Pirellula sp.
TACACCCTCGGTTCGATACGTATCTGCGTGGCTGTGTCAGTTGAATCGAGCCATAGGGCGCGCGTTTGTTCCGGTGATTGATCCACGTTGCAAACCTCGCTTACGACATACAAAGGTCGGCGCTTGGACTCCTCGAAAACCCGACCGACGTAATCTCCTAAAAGCCCGATGGCACACATCTGGATTCCACTGAGTCCCAGCATGAAGGCGATCCAAGCAAAACTCGATGCCAATGTCCAGCTCGCGAGGACTCCAAGGACACACAAGCAGGTGGCAAGGGATGACGCTACTAGCATCGCCACTCCGATGGTTGAACTGGCTTTCAGTGGCAAAGGCGAGGAAGAGGAGATGGCAGTCCAAGCCAATTTAATCAACTTCGAAACCGGATACTTGGTCTGTCCGGCGGCGCGAGCCGGTCGGTGGAACGGTAAGATCGCCTCTTTTAACCCAAGCCACGCGACGACGCCTCGCATAAATCGATGTTGTTCGCGAAAAGCACAGAGCGCATCGGCTGCGCGCCGAGTGTACATCCGAAAATCACCGACTTCAGGAGGAATCCGTTTGTCGATCCCAAGTCGCATGATCTGATAAAAGGCAGTGGAACTCCAACGCTTGAATATCGATTCGCCATCGCGTCCTGTGCGTCTGCAAGACACGACGTCATAGCCTTCGTGGATCTTATCGAGCATCGGTGCAAGCATCTCCGGGGGATCTTGCATGTCGCAGTCCATCACCACGACGATGTCCCCTGTCGCGCAGTCGAGGCCGGCGGTAATCGCGGCCTGCTGACCAAAATTTCGACTGAAGCTCACCAATTTGATCCGGCTGTCGAGTTCCGCACGCTGACGTATGATCTGATCCGAACCATCCGTGCTCCCATCGTTGACCAAAATGATCTCGTAGTTGTCCGAGAGTTTGGAGAGCGTTTTTGGCAAAGCATCAAACAAATACGGAAGAACTTCGCATTCGTTGTAGACAGGCGATACGACAGATATCTTCACGATCGAGGCTCCAGACCGAGTGCCGCAGAGGGTACCTGGCCAGTCCGAGCGAGCCCTCACGCATCATCAGGGGAGATAGTGAAAATAGAGGAACTGCGTCAAGACCAACTGTCAAAAGGCCTCGTCACCAAAAAGCATAGGCTGAAATGCTTGCTTTTCATCTGCCCTTAGATTCACCGGGCCAAACTTGCTGATGCAGTGCCTGAGAATCGTCCCTGCCATCGCCGCTCCGGACTCAAGCGCCCGCTCGATCCCCGAGGATCGGCCCAAGACCCCCGTGTCGGGTGAATGACAAACCCAATCACCACAGGCACCGGCGAGCAACTCTGGATCCCAAAGCACCCGAGGTTCGAGGTTTGCTTTGGCATCCTCAGATCCTCTCTGTGCATACCGCCAACGATGGCCTTGAAGACCGATGGTGCCAGGGATCGTACCAAGTCCCAAATCGGCAAGGGCTTGCAAGAGTTGCTCGGCTACAACTTCTGGTGCACATTCGATATTCTCGGTGCTCCAACGGTGGTTTGCATGGATTATCCAAACCTCTGGCGAGCTTGAGGAGGGTTTCGATGCGGCTCGATGCGGTTTGCTTGTCTCACGGCTGATCCAATCGAGATTCGGGTGGTCTTCGAAACGGATCGCGTCCCAGGGGATTTCCCAAGGTTTCTCGAATTCGATGATCGCAGCCCAAGTCGGTTGCATCGGGCGCTGGCTTGCGGTGGATTTCCATTTGCACCCAGGGTCAATCATCGCAGCGGCTTGAGGGCCAGGAATGGCTAGCACTAGACAATCTTTCTCTTCGGATCGCAAGACAGTATCTGTAGAGTTCTGCGAATCGGCTTTACCCCATAGAACCCAGCCAGCATCAAGTTTCTCAATGCGTTGGATCGTCGATTGGTAGCGGATCTTCAAACCGTTGGCCAAGTGTTTCCCAAGTTGGTTCATACCGCCACAACCGACCCAAAAGCGATTCGAGCGAGTGTTGCCTAACGCGACCTGTTGCATGCCGCTTGCCGAACTCCACGAGGCTAGTCGAGGTTCCCAGCAAGAGAGGATCCCATCGCGTTGCCATGAATTCAGGTACAAGTCCCACCGTCTCGATTGAACCTGAAAACAGGGTGGCCCATGATCCGCCTTGGTGCCCGAATCCAATCGACGCGTGGCTGAGCGTCCGCCTGGTCCTCGGGACTTTTCGAAAACTTCCACATCGAGTCCCATGTCCGAAAGCGTTCTTGCGCAAAGCAGACCAGAGATCCCCGCCCCGACAACAGCGATTTTCAAAGGCCGCTCTTGATTCGAGCGACGAAAGATCGGTCGATGAACCAACGCTTGGTATTTCTTGAGATCCATTCTCCCTAAATGCTCAGAGGTCGGTCTTGGGCGAACCGTGCCGAGCACCTTTTGCTCGGGGTAAAAAGGACGATCGAACTGGCCTAAACACCAGAGAATTCCGCCATAGGAGGCCGGGTCACGACCATCAAGTGCATAGCGGTGATTCAGATCGATCAGCCATGCCAATGCTTGTTCGGGAGACTCGGTCCACTGCAGCAGGGACTTACCCCAGGTCATCCGCACATTGTTGTGCAACTCACCATGCTTGAGCAAACTGTGCTGGCAAGCGTTCCACAAAGGATCTGCGGTCTGACCTCTTGCTAGAGTTTCCCAAGAGTACAGTGCTTCACGGCGATCGGTTTGGTGTTTGCGAAGTGTATCGACAGCCCAACTAGGAATCGTGGCAAGCGATCGATAGTCCTCTTTATAGAAGCAATAGCCGTAGGCGAGCTCTCGCCAAATAAGAAGTTCGTCAAGGTATTTCTCCGCCCCCTGCTCGGTGGCTTGCCTAGCCAATCGCATGGGAGAAACCATACCGTAGTGCAAGTACGCGGACATCCGACTCGATACATCTGCACAAGGATCGTTGCGTTTGGCCGCATACCGGTGGATGCGAGACTTTAAAAAGTCTGACCATCGCTGGTATCCAGCTTGGCTACCACCGGGGGTATCGCCGACGGGGGGCACCATGGGGTCGATATCGCAGAGCGAAACGATGCTATGTGGGTCTAGCTTCGAGCAATCCAGGGTTTCGAAGGGCAAATCACTCTGATAAGGCTCTGGAAGTGCTCCAAGTCTGGGCCACTGATTGCTCACTCGCTCTTTGTATAGCTTTTTGGTGGCATCGCGGAATGCGAAGGCTCGGTCATGAGCCTTGCCCACCAAGCGCATCGGTACAACGCATGCAGTGTCGACAGCGAGTACCGATAGATGGCTAAGATAGGTTAGTCGTTTGAGCCATCGATCGGTCGGTTCACCGGGAAAGTCCTCGGTAATCAAAAGATCCGTTTGCTCGGCAATTTTCACAAGCGAGGCAGCATTGTCTCGACGAGTTTGAAGATGAAACACATAGCGAATCCCGAGCTCTCGGTAAGCTTGGTCTAGATCTTTGGCCGACTGGATCTGAAACACATGATGGCGATCCGAAGAGTATCGGTAATCCGAGGAAAGCCCATGATAGACCAGAAGTGGTCGCATGAGTGCACTGGCCAACGTGCAAGCCGCATCGAGTGCTGGGTTCTCATCGACTCTCTGTGCGTGATGTGTCCAGTAGACGATCGGGGCTTGCTCCCATCGGGCAGCTTGCGCGAGGGAGCTCTTGGCTAGCGAAATAAGACGGGTTCGTTCCTGCAAATGCGATGGCAGGATCGCTAGCCAGTCTTGATACCGCTTATCGTTAAAATCGGGTGCGTTGGACGAGTGGGTCATTCAGGTCGGTATAGCCATCGTCCACAGCTTGAGCAAGGAATCGGATGGCCCTGACGCAACTGATCGACGACACGAGGTGGGAGTCCTGTATTGCAACCGCCACAGGATCGGTCATCCAGCGGTGCAAACGCTTCTTCGGAGCGAGTCTTCACAAGGGGATGATAGACGGCTGCAAAGTCCTCAGGCAGCTCTCCTTCGGCGGCTTTCAGCTCTCCTTCGACGCGGCTTAATTCACCTTGAAGCACGACAATCCGCTCTTGGAGCTTGGCTTGTACCTTGCCGGTATCTTCCTCGATTGTTTTGCACTCGCCTTCGAGTCCGACGAGTTTGGTTTGGAGCGAATCGATATGCTCTAGGATTTCGAAAATCTCGTCTGACAGGACACTGTTTGCACGGGTATCGGCAGCGATTTGATCCTTGATGGCTTGATATTCCCGGTTGTTATTGGCGGCATTGAGTTTCCCTTGCCACTCGTAAAGCTTGGCTTCGTATTGCCGCTGTTGGAGCTGTTTACGGTCGGCTTCCATCCGGTTCTTTTTGATCTCGTCCTTGCAGTTTGTCACCGCATCGCGAGCTTGCTGTGCCTTGGCCTGCGAGGCCTTTATCTGTTTGGGGCCCCGATCGATTTGCCCCCGGATGTCGGCCACTTGAAGAAGGATTTGGTGGAGTCTTCGTACGATTGCATCGTTTACTGGCATAGCTTTCAAACTCACAGTGGCAGGCATGGGGCTCTGGCGGCGGCTTACAGGTTAGGCAATGTACCCCTAAGCGACAGAGAAAACCAGGGTTACTGGCGATGCTTCCAAACGGTTTTTTTGCTAGGATTAAGCAAGTTAAGCGAGTTTTTTCGCTATGAAATTTACGAGACCAAAACGGGAGAGTTTTCATGCTTGTCCGCTGGCCGATACCCACCGTGAGCTTGTGCGTATTGTTGTTAAGCGCATTTTGGGCCCCGAGCCTTTGGGCTCAAAGAGCGATTCCACGGACGAGCTGGGACCAGCAAGAATCGTCGGATCCAAGACCCGAATTGCCGTCGCGAACCCCAAGTTCTGAGAACCAGGAAGATTCGCAAATCTCTGAGCGACTTGCCAATGCCAAGGAAAGTCTCGGAGATGTTCCTGCGGACTTGCAATCGCTCTTCGATACCGCGCAGCAAGCTAGATCGGTTTTGGAATACAACAGCGTCATCGAGCGTTGCAAGAACGTTGCAGGTGACACGACTCGCCTGGTCTCCGAACGTTCTTATGCAAAGAAGCTATTGAGTTGGGCGGCCAATCGCCGGGGGGAATTGCGATCCGATATGGCTGGCGAAATGGTCGTCGCAAGGCAACTTGCCGAGGCCGAAAATCTCGATCGTGCAGCGATGGACGATTTTCGACTAGCGATTCAAAACGACCCGCTTCGCTGGCGTGCCCACCATAACTTAGGGGTGCTCATGGCCATCGCTGGCGATTTCTCCAATGCCATCGGTTCCTTTAGCAAGACGATTGAATTGAATCCCAAGTTTGTCGAGGCTTTCCACAACCGAGGCGAAATCTACTTTAGAAAGGGCAACTACGAAGCGGCCATCGAAGACTACAACAAAGCCATTGCTTTGGATGACAAAGTAGCCGATTTGTTTAGCGGTCGGGGGAATGCTCGATTTGCACTTGGGCAAACCGAAGCGGCTTTGGCCGATTATCAATCCGCAATGAGTTTGGCACCCGAGTCGGCCAAGGTGGCCACTGAGTTTGCAGACACTTGCCAATCGCTTGGCCGTTGGAAAGAAGCCGCAGAGGCTTATCAAAAAGCGATGAAGGCGGATCCGAAGTACGTGCGAGCTCTCCAGAACGCCGCTTGGATGATGGCAACTTGTCCGGAGGATTTCTACCGCGACCCAGAAGCCGCAGCAACGACAGCGCAAAAAGCGATCGATGCAAGCCAGGGAAATGTCAATGCTCACATGCTCCATGTTCTAGCGATGTCCCAAGCGGCCCAAGGCGACTTCTCGAAAGCCATCAACACGATCAATCAAGCGATCCAAATGACCGATGAGGGGGCCTTGCGAAGCGAACTGAGCGAGCATCGTGCTTTATTCCAACAGAAAAAGACTTACAAGCAACCAGCTTCGAGCAATTAGATACTCTTGATCGAATCGCAGAATTGATTCGGGAAGATCGGCTCGGATCTCGACTGGATCCAGAGGTCTTCCTTTCGGTAACCAGCTTGAAGAACGTTGACTTCTCGCGGGTGGCTAGGGATACTACAGAAAAAGGAGAACTTTATGGGGTCAACACTCAATATATCCTTAACGGAAGAACTGCGAGCTTTTGTCGACGGACAAAGCGGCGATGGGACAATGTATGCTACGCCGGGCGAATTCATTCGCGACTTGATACGCAGACACAAGCAGCAGATGGAGGCTGATCGCCTTCGAAACGGGATTATCGAGGGATTCCAAGATGCCACCCAAGGACGCGTGCAGCTATTCAAAGGAAGCGTCCATGATCTGATTGAAAAGAATCGTGGATAATGGGCAAGGCCAAGAAAGCGAAAGTCTTTCTCACCGATCGAGCCATTAGGGATCTTCAAGAGATCGAGTCCTATACGATTGGTAAATGGGGCGAGAAGCAGGCCGAAAAGTACTTATGTGCATTCGATAGGTTCTTTACTTTGGTCGAGTCGGAACCTGGCATCCTTTTGCCGATCCCAGTTGTAGATTCCCTTTTAACACATAGCGTCGAATCGCACATCGTCGTGTGCATTCCCTTGAATGAAGATGTATTGGTGTTGACGATCATTCATGCTAGCCGTGATCTACTTCATCATTTGGATCGGTTGCTTCCTACATTAAAGTTTGAAGTTGAGACGATGAAAAACCGTCTTTCAAACCCCTAGCCCCACTTGCGTTCTCCGTACCAATACGGGAACAGCGGAGGGTACCTAGAGTATCAATTGCCCACAGGCGGCTTGGATGCTCTCGCCGAGCGTGTTACGGTAGGTGACGAATATTCCTTTTTGGCGTAACTTCGCTATAAACGCTTCTGTCTTATTGGGTGCTGGAGCCTTCAGCGATCGGTCATGGGCCACCTCGCTAACCATCGACAGGTTTCGAGCATGCGACGTGTCGTTGTAAGGGATGACGTTGACCTCGACGTTCAGGCCACGGCAAAAATCGATCAGAAGCTCTGCATCTTTGAGTGAATCATTGATGCCGTCGATCAATGCAATCTCGATCCAAAGCGTATCTTCCTGCAGTGCATTGATGTTTGAGATGGTCTCTCGGAGTAAATCGAGGTCGCCGACGGCTTTGGGAACCAACCAACGACGTTTCTGAGGATCGGCCGAATGGAGGCTCAGTGCCATACGAAGCCTCGGGAATCGCTCGGCCATTTGGATCATCTTGTTTGGAACCCCGGCGGTCGACAGCGTGATCGAACGAAGCGATAAACCAAACCAACGCGGATCACTTAGAATGGCGATGGCTTGCTCGACCGCTTCGGCGTTATGCAAAGGTTCCCCCATCCCCATGAATACAACATTCCTAAGTGGAGGAGGCGTTTGCACATTGCCCATCAGCCCCCTTGCGATCCAGCCGGCTCTGAGGAACTGCTCGACGATCTCAAAAGCCGAAAGGTTTCTCTGAAACCCCATTTTCCCGGTCGCACAGAATCGACAAGCCACCGCGCAACCGATCTGGGTCGACAAACAAACCGCAAATCGAGACTCTCGGGGCCGAAGCAGTACCGTCTCGCATGCGTCATGATGAGCGGCCGAGAGGAGTTTAAGCTTACAAGCCTTCTTGTCCGTGGAATGTTGCTCGGATGCGATCTGCCACAACCATTGCGAATCGCTCAGCCATTGACGATCCGGAATCATGAACTGACGTAGCAGATTCCAGATCGACTTTTTTGATTGCCCGGCTGATAACTCCGAAGCGATTTTCTGCCAGTTCGATCCCGTCATACAACCCCACCAATCTACCCACTAATCAACCCTTGGAAATCGAACTATAATCTACCCCCTACAAACTACTTTCTCTCTAGTGAGTCCTTCGACAGGATCTCGCCAAGATTTTGACAGGATTTCCATGAACAGGCACTTGAAAATGAAAAGCTATCGGCAACTTGCGATCTTGGTAATGTTCACAACTGTTTTGATCGCATGGGCTATGCCATCGATCGCCCAGGAGTCCTACGCGGGCAATCCGCAGGGAGAGTGGAAAGGCCGATGGCAAAGCCAATCGACGGGACACTCTGGTCCCATGCGTGTGGTGATCAGCCCTACCAACCGGGGGACTTACCAAGCTCGTTTCACAGGCCGCTTTGCGGCCGTAATTCCATTTGCGTACCGCGCTGAATTGATCCCTCAACCAACCTCGGATGGCAGGACGGTTCTGACATCGTCGAAGAAACTTGGGCCAATCCTCGGTAGTTATCAGATGCAAACGACCGTCAATGGAAATAGGCTCTCAGGTGATTTCCAAGCCGCTGGGGATCGTGGTTCGATCATGATGCAAAGAGTCGGTCGATGAGAAAGAGTCATCGGGTCGAGTTTCCAGGACGCCGGGGTAAGCTCGCTGGGATCCTCGAAACGCCGCAGGGCGAGATTCACGGCTGGATGCTTTTCTCCCATTGCTTCACCTGCAACAAAGATCTTAAAGCGATTGTGCGCATCGCTCGAGGGCTTGCCGATTGCGGATGGGGAGTACTGCGCTACGACTTTAGTGGACTTGGTGGTAGCGATGGAATTTTCGCTGAATCGAACTTCACCACCAACTGCGAAGATCTCGCATCGGCCACAAGTTTCCTTGCATCGGAATACCATAGTCCAAGATTCTTGATCGGACACAGCTTTGGCGGGGCAGCAAGCTTGGCCATGGCCGACCAGATCCCCAGCGTCGCGGGAGTCATCGCGCTGGCTGCTCCAAGCGATACTCAGCACCTTGCCGACCTGCTTGTGAGAATGGATCCCGAAATCGCTTCGAGCGGTTTAGGTTCAGTGGTCATCGGTGGTCAGAAACTTCAGATTCAAAAGCAGATGGTCGAGGATTTTCGCAGACACGACCTGAGGAAAACCGTTGAAAACCTTCGTAAGGCGATGCTGATTTTCCATTCTCCAGAGGATGAAACGGTCGCTTTTTACCACGCGATTCGAAATGCAGGGTATGATCAAGCATCGGGAATGAGCGTCGGGTCGAGCACCATCCCGAGAACCCTAGTCGCTCTGCCCGGTAGCAACCATTTACTGACCAACAGCGAGCGGGATATCCCTATGATTGTCGCAATCGCCAACGCTTGGTGCACACGTTTAATTTAATGAATCAAAACCCATCTTTGCGAGTGCTCCCATCGGTCTGTGCATTGGATTGCCCGGACGCTTGCGCTTTGAACATAGAAGTCGACGGGCAGAAAGTCGTCGGGCTCAAAGGAGACCCGTCGCATCCAATCACCCGCGGGTTTGCTTGCGTTAAGACCGCTCGTTATCCGGAAAGGCAAGAGCAGTCGGACCGGTTGCTCGAACCGATGCGACGCTGCGGACCTAAGGGACAAGGTCGATTCGAAGCGATCTCCTGGGAAACAGCACTCGATGAGATCGCCCATCGACTCGGCGGCATCCTCGATGAGTTTGGTGGTCAATCGGTCCTCCCCTACCATTACGCCGGCACCATGGGGGTAATCCAAGGTGACACACCTAGCGCTTTTTTTCGTGCAATGGGAGCCTTGGAACTCGATCAAACCATCTGTGCCACTACAGGTGGTGCGGCTTGGGAAGCCAACTACGGGCCGAACAAAATAGGAACTGATCCGGAGGACTTGATCCATTCGAAGTACATTGTCCTCTGGGGGATCAATGTGCTTCGAAGCAACTCCCACTTGGCCCCGTTCCTTAAGCAAGCACGCAAGAATGGCGCAAAGATACTTCACATCGATCCTTATCGAAACGAGACATCCCGTTTTGCCGATGAGCACTGGCAAATACGAGTTGGTACCGATGCGGCATTGGCATTAGCGATCGGCAGAGAGATTTTCGAACTGGGATTAGAGGATCGTGAATATCTCGAAGCCCATGCCGCTGGATTGGATGCTTACCGAGGAGCGTGCAAGGAATGGACCCTCGAACGAGCCTCGGAATATTGCGATGTTCCGATTCAGGCACTTGCAAAGATGGTTCGAGAGTATGCGACCAGCGGAGCGAGTTTTATCAAGGTAGGTTACGGGATGACCCGCAACGAAGGGGGCGGCAATGCATGCCGAGCCATCACGCTCTTGCCCGCCCTGATCGGAGCCTGGAAGCAACTCGGGGGTGGTGCAGTGCTTTCGACCAGCGGAGCCTTTC
The DNA here is from genome assembly GCA_046086605.1 of Pirellula sp. Lineage (GTDB taxonomy): Bacteria > Planctomycetota > Planctomycetia > Pirellulales > Pirellulaceae > JBKCUI01. The sequence goes on from JBJSXX010000383.1 coordinate 10,077, forward strand.
AACTAAGTCGCCAACAGATAACCGGTGCGCATCGCATCGATTCTGCTTGCAGGCATGTCAACATGAACTGCCTTGCAAGCGAGTTGCTCAAAGAGCCTCAGAGCATCCGCGCCTTGTTTGTCTACAACAGCAATCCTGCAGCCGTCGCTCCCAATTCCAGCAAGGTTCGAGAGGGGCTCTCTCGAGACTCCCTCTTTACCGTCGTACTTGAGCACTTTCAGACCGACTCGGCCGATTACGCGGATTACTTGCTTCCTGCGACGACGTTTCTTGAGCATCCCGATGTCTATACATCCTACGGGCATTACTATCTCCAGTATGCCGATGCGGTGGTAGAGGCTCGAGGGCAAGCTCGAACGAACCGCTGGATCTTTAAGCAGCTTGCTAGTCGTCTTGGGTTGGATGTTCCCGAGTTGCATTTGGATACGAAGGAACTGATCGATGCAATGCTAGACTCGCCTAACCCGTACTTGAAAGGGATCACGCGGTCGAAGCTCACCTCCGAACGCTCCGTGAAATTGTCGTTGCCAAGCCCTTTCCTGCCCTACTCGCAAGGTAGCCATTTTTCGGACGGGAAGATTCGATTTTTTCCGGCTCCTATTCAGATCGAGTTCGAAGAGATTTTAGATGAGCGATATCCGTTGCGATTGATTTCTCCTCCGGGAGCTGTGGTGGTCAACACCACGATGGGAAATGTACCGAGCATCATCAAAATGGCCGGAGGTGAACCCACTTTGCTAATTCATCCAGACGATGCGAATCGTTTTGGCATCGTCGATGGAGATCGGATCGATGTGTCAAGCCGATATGGAAGCCTCGAGCGTAAAGCCGTAGTTACGACCGATACCAAACAAGGGGTGGTCATCTCCGTCGGACAGTGGTGGCCCAAACTCAGTCGCGACAAGAAGAGCTTGAACGATCTTACAAGCGAACGACTCACCGACTTAGGTGGTGGCAGCACCTTTGGCAACGTTGCCGTAGGCATCCGAGCCTGCCGAGCAGAGACTAAGCTCTAACGACGAGCTACGAACCGGACGATGAACGCATCATCGAACTGGGTTTGTTGCAACGAGTGCCTCATTTCAACCTGCCGTCCAAAGACCAAGCCGATTTCAGTTGCAGCGATATTTCCGCCGGGTGTGATTTGTTCGTGACCAAAGAGCAATCGATAATCTCGGTAGGTCATCACATCGTTGACTTCTTTGGGCATCTCGATATCCCAAGTTCCCCCGCCGAGGAGTCCAGCGATATAAAGCCTATTGGAATTGCTTAGCGAATATTGAACCCTTGGGCGAGGAAAGACCATATCGAGTCGCCATGGCGAAGCGCTTTGGTTGTGCCATGAAAAGCCCATGACTGGAAGAATCTTGAAATCGTCCCGATTGACATAATCGACACCCAAAACCCAATCCCAAAGATCGCTTCTGTGAAAAGAGCCAACCGCATGACCAAGGGGGCGAACCCCCTCGCGAGCACTGTCTTCAAAGTCGCTATAGACACCGATGCTCGATGCCAGATCGTAACTGAAGCGCTCGCCGAGTGTGGCCCGGTTTTGATAGCCGAGTGTAAAGTCCCATAGCCTCGGTGGCAGAGCCACCGAGTTCGGGCCAGAGAGCAAATGCAAGCTGGTCCCAAGAGTGATTCCTGACGTCTTTGCCGCCGAAAGGTAGGGTGTATTTTCGAAGTCCAACCACCCGAACTGTTCACCGTCACCAGGCATGTAACTGGTGATCGACTCTCCGATACGGTAATGTCGGTAGCGAGGATCGGCCAAAACCTCT
>JBJSXX010000384.1:0-6751 GCA_046086605.1 Pirellula sp.
CACTGATAGGTTTGCACAACAAGCATTTGCTGCCCGACGCTATCGCTAGTCGGCTACGGACTTACGGGTCGGAGCCACGTGCTACTCAATGCAAGCCAGAGCATCGACCGCCGACCGGCGGTCGACAAGCCTTAGATCACAGGCTCTTGGGCAACGGGGGCTTGGCCCAAGCTCGTCGAGAAGTACCCCAGCAAGCCACCGGCGATGGCGCTTGTCAAATGGCCGTCCCATGACACCTGCTCGCCCACACTCGGCAGAACACCCGACAGCAACGTCCCACCATAAAGAAAACCGACCAAAAGGGCCGCTAACGCCGGACCGAATCGGCCTTGGCGAAACCCCGCAGCCATCAAATAGGCAATCAGTCCATAAATCAAGCCGCTTGCTCCAATATGCACCGCAGGCCTGCCAAAAATCCATAGCAGCACTCCGCCTAACAAGACGATCTGCATGACAATCAGCCAGCCTTGCTTCTGAGTCACAAGAAGCAACGCAAGAAGGATCATCAGCGGTAGAAAATTACTGAGCAAATGGCTCAGGTCGCCATGCAAAAACGGAGAGAACAGGATACCCCAAAGCCCCCCCAACTCGCGTGGGACGATACCCCATCGTCTCAAATCCACTGGCAAGATCCAGTCGGCAATGAAGACCAGCCAAAGCACCCCTCCAAAGACACCAATCCTCGCACTTGAAAGCTTTAGCTTCTCAAAACTCGACTCTACCATGATGTTTCGATTATCCTAGCAGTCGCAAGGCCCTTGTCCCCTTATACACCCCAGGCTCACCTCGAAACAAAATCTCCATGTTCCCCGAGGGACCTCTGCATTCTACCTCCGCAGCCTGGCTTGCAAGTTGCTCGGTCGAGATAATGTCTCCAACTTCAAGTTGCTCTAGCTCCGAACGTTGAATGCTAGATCGCGCTAGAATCGCATGGAGCACTACAGGCTGATCACTGCCAAAAACGAGTCGCCCGAATTCCCGCTTGACTAGCGACTCGGGGATTAACCACAGGCCTTGCCATTGCTGCTCGGGTACTTGCTTGGTGTGCGATGTACAGAGACTTATTCGAAACCTGATGCTTATCGAGTCTTGATGCTTGAACTCTTCTACAAACTGCAACGGAGCTCTTGGAAATGCTTCAGACGGTACGATTTGCCAAGCATCCAAACATGGGTAAGCGAGTTCTTCGAGCGCATAGCTGGCGACCTTTGAATCGATGGGACTCAAATTTTGCTTTGGCGAAAATTCACCATAAGGCAGAGATTCGTTGGCTGTAGCTCCTAAAAGCCGATCGATGCATTGGTACACAAAACCTGAATGGATCCTCAATATCCATGGATCGCTCGAATCAGGAACATCGAGCTTGTAGCCCAGCATCGTAGCATCCTGGGACTGCAAATGCCTTGATTCACCGCCAATGGCATTCTGTGGCATGACTTCGATGTGAGCAATGTCGATTTTGAGAGGGGATCCTAACAACGTCGAGAGCCGCTTGGAGGCCGTCGCGGCCCAATCTCGATAGATTCCCTCGATGGGAGGTTGGAGTCTAGGAAACCAACGCTCTAGATTTGACGCAGTCATCGATACATCCTTGTACTTGGATCAACTGTCGCGAACGTGTCCGTCGCCAGTGACAATGTATTTGTAGGTTGTCAGCTCGGTCAATCCACAAGGTCCCCTTGCATGGAGCTTGTCGGTGCTGATCCCGATCTCAGCTCCAAGTCCAAACTGACCACCATCGTTAAACCGAGTCGAAGCGTTGACCATGACCACCGCTGAGTCGACACGGGAGGTAAATCGCCGAGCGGTTGGAATGTCCTTGGTCATGATCGCGTCGGTATGTTTCGAGCCGTAAGTGTTGATATGCAAGATCGCTTCATCCACACCTGCGACGACTTTGACGCTCATGATTGGGCCAAGATACTCTGTGGCCCAATCCTCTTGCGTCGCTTCTCGGATCCCTGGCAAGATACTCAATGCCGTATGATCCCCACGCAGTTCGATACCGTAGGGTGCAAGTGCCTGGGCTAAGCTTGGGAGGAAGTCCTTGGCGATCGGAGCATCGACCAGTAGCGATTCTGCCGCATTGCAAACACCCATCCGTTGCGCTTTGGCATTGACGACAACCTGTTTGGCTTGTTCCAAATCCGCCGCGCGGTCGACATACACGTGGCAATTGCCATCGAAATGTTTTAGCACGGGCATCGTCGCCTCGGCTGTCACGCGCCTGACAAGCGACTCGCCCCCACGCGGAATCACCAGATCGATCTGCTTGGACAATTTCAAAAGCTCACCAACCGCTTGACGATCCGGAGTCGAGACCAACTGCAGCGAATTTTTAGGAATACCGACTCGATCGGCTGCGGCTTGCAGGACATCGACAATGGCCTTCGAGGAATGGTAAGCTTCCTTGCCCCCTCGTAGGATGATCGCATTGCCGCTTTTGATGGCGATTGCCGCCGCATCGGCTGTGACGTTGGGTCTCGATTCGTAGATGAAAAAGATCACGCCGATAGGAACACGGATCTTTTGGATTTGAAGGCCGTTAGGGCGGGTCGATCCTCCGATGCACTCACCGACCGGGTCGGGCAAGGTGGCAACGTCGCGGAGTCCTTGGGCGATCGAGGCGAGCCGTTTTGGATCGAGCCGAAGTCGGTCGATGGTTGCCTCCGTGAGGCCTTCGCTGGCTGCTTTTTGAAGGTCTTGGGCGTTGGCCCCGAGGATCGATTCTTGGGACTCCTCGATACCCCGCGCAGAGTCGTTGAGCCAACGGTTTTTGATCGCCGAAGTGAGCACCTGCAATTCCAGTGCGGCGGCCTTGGCTCGGTTGGCCATCTCCAGGCACTCGATGCTTAGATTCGAATCCATCAGTTGGCTTGAAATCCCGTAGAAAGGGGGGCTCGTTGGGCAAGAAAAAAGTCAACCGAAGTATGGGAAAAGCCTCATCGGGGGTCAATGGGAATTCACCCAAGCAGTGTTCTATGTTGCCTAGATGCAACACGTTGCATGTTGCAAAAAAACAACGGATGTGGAATTTTTCCACCATCCGGGACAGATTAACGCCACAGGCAGGAGAAAATCACAAGGCATCCAAAAAGGATTTTCGTTGTTTTCCCTGTTAAAACCGTTGATTTGCGATCGCTCGCGTGCGAACAATGGCTCGATGGCACGCCGGTCGCTCACCTCCAACTCCGCCAATGACAGTTCACCGGTCTGGCCCAACTGCCGGTCGACTTGGCGTCCATCATGATTCACCTCACAGAGTCCGCGCAAGTAGTCTTCCTTATGCCAAAACGAGCCACCCGCCAGTCCCAAAGTGATCAGCCCCTTGCTTCCGACGAGGCTTATTTCGAGGAGGATCGGGATTTGATCGAAGCGATTCCCGGAGGAATGGAATTCGAGATCGATGAATCCGAAGGTTTGGCAAACCAAGCTGCACCCACCGATGAGGATCTTCTTGACGATGATCTTGAGGATTACTTTGCCGAGGACGAAGGGGTTGTGGATGCGACCGAGGACCCGGTCCGGATGTATCTGATGCAGATGGGGGAGATCCCTTTGCTGACGCGTCAGGAGGAGGTCACCGCAGCGAGGCACATCGAGCGTACTCGGTTCTTTTATCGCAACTGGATGCTCTCGACGGATTTCATGCTGCAAGGTGCAACGAAGTTGCTTGAACAAGTCAGGGACGGTCGCTTGAGGCTCGATCGGACGATTGAAGTGAGTGTGACGAACGCTTCGGAGAAGATCGCCATCATGCGGAGGATTGGTCCGAACATCAAGACGCTGCGTCATCTTTTGCATCGCAACTACAACGACTTTCACATGTCCATCAGTCGCCGCTTGCCGATGACCGAGCGCCGGGCCGCTTGGAAACGGCTTGTGGTTCGCCGCAACAAAGCGGTTCGATTGATCGAAGAGATGAATCTTCGAACCAATCGACTCGAACCGATGTTTCAAAAACTCAGAACCATCGAACACCAGATGCAAACGCTCAAAGCCCGCTTGGCCGAGGCCAAGCGGACGGGGTTTGTCGAAGGCACGACGGTCGAGCAGATGCTCAGAGAGCTTCGCTATCTGATGCGTATCACCTATGAAACACCGGCAACCTTGCAACGAAGAGTCCAGCGGGTTGGCAACTATCGCTGCGCCTACGATGCAGCCAAGCGGGATCTCTCGGCAGGCAACTTAAGACTGGTCGTTTCGATCGCTAAAAAATATCGCAACCGCGGATTGAGCTTCCTGGACTTGATCCAAGAAGGCAACACTGGATTGATGCGAGCTGTTGATAAGTTTGAGTATGCACGGGGCTTTAAATTTTCTACCTATGCAACTTGGTGGATACGGCAAGCCATTACCCGAGCGATCGCCGATCAGAGTCGAACGATTCGCGTGCCGATCCACATGATCGACACGATGAGCAAAGTGCGACAGATCACGCGTGATCTTTACCAAGAGCTAGGTCGAGCACCATCGGTCGAAGAGACAGCCAAGAAAGCTGGCATGAGCATGGAGGACGCCCAGGTTGTGATCAAGATGGCGCGACAGCCCCTGTCGCTCGACCAACCCGTGGGGGATCAAGACGATAGTTTCTTTGGCGAATTCGTCGAAGACTATCGAGACAACGATCCTCTTTACGAAACGAATCAAGCAACGCTCAAGGAGCAGATCCAAGATGCCATGCAAACACTCAACTACCGAGAGCGAGAGATTCTCAAGCTTCGCTACGGACTAGCCGACGGTTACGCTTATACCCTCGAAGAAGTTGGACGGATCTTTCAAGTGACCCGTGAGAGAGTCCGTCAAATCGAGAGCAAAGCCGTCAAGAAGTTGCAGCATCCGCATCGAAGCAAATCGCTGGTGAGTTTCCTCGATGGAGCTGAACTTCCTGAAGTCTTCGATCCGCTGCTTGGGGATAACTGAGATCACTGGCCGCTGGTAAAGGGCTGAGTCCAAGCTTGTTGCTTCTGCTCATCCCAGACTGGATCCTGAGGTGCGATACTCGAGGTGATCACGGCCCGAACGATCGTTTCACCTTCTTTTAGTGTGTAGGAACTGCTAAGTTCTTGAGTTGCCAATGCTGGCCGACCGATATCTTCGGGCTCGGCATCGAGGGTGGTAACTAGGTACTCGGTCCAATAGCTGACCCCTTCTTGAGGATCGACTTGAACGGAAAGCGTTTTGGTTTCAGGATCCCACTTGACGTCCTTGAGGCTTGTGCCGCTTGAAGCGTAAAAGTCGCCGGCTTTCATGGCTCGAATCAGATGTTCGGGCGTGAGGAATTTCGAGCGGACCATGACCCAACCGCGTCCTGGCCGGCTCCCTTCTTTTCCGAAATATTCGTGGCTATCATCGGTACCGACTCCGTAGAGAACTGAGCCACCGAGTTTGTTGACACGAAGGTGGTTGGCAAGATCCCACATTCTCTCGATCCCAGGGTTCTTGGCGTTTCCAAGATGGTTCACACCTGGGTGTCCGTTGTAGACTTCGAAGAATCGCTCGGACATCACGGCCGCGAGATCTTCGAAGGTGATCCCATATTTGTAATTAGGGTGATTTAGGTGTGGTAGTATTTCGCGACCTTTCGCTTTTTCGAATTCCAGAACCGCGCGCAGATTATTCTCCATCGCTTCGCGAACGGTTTTCCCCCCCAAGGGTTTGATCACTTCATCGAGGTTTGTCGCGTTCATGTGGACCGGGTGGCCTTCGGCACTATCGGTGATCTCTTCGGCAGGGATCAAGATAAAGTGATTGTTGCGTTCGAGCAAATAGCGGTACTCATCGAAGGGTTTGAGTCGTACTTGGTATTTGTCTGTACCGGGTTCACCTCGGGTTTCGACCCAGGCTTTCCCAAAGCGTTCCAGATACCGCTCCATGCCTTGCCCGTGGCTACGTTTCTGAACGCTCTGGACATCCATCCATTTGGAGCCTTGTTGCAGAACGTTGTGGTCGGAGATGGCCAGGAAGTGGTAGCCTTGTTGGCGATACCAATCGGAGATGACTTCGGGGAAATCGTTTCCATCGCTCCAGAGCGAGTGGGTATGGAGGTTCCCTTTCCACCAGCGGGGTTGTGGATCGGGGTCGATTTCCTGGGTTTGTGGTGCAAATCCGCAGGCCATCGGAAGAAACTCAACCAGACAAACCAGGGCGATTACGGTTGGGGCGAGGCAAGTTAATAGCGATTTGAAGAGGGCTTTTTGCATGGCGATAACGATTCTTTGAGGTGTTTGGGGAAACTACAAATATTGGTTCATCGGGTACCCATGAGGGTGATTTGGAGTATCTCTTCGATTTCATGTTTTTAAACCAAAGTCGAGGAGTTCGGGACTTTATCATAACACCATTTGGATTGGATGAAGACAGTCCCGGATTTTGGCTCTTCGAGAGTTATTGTGAGCGTTTGTTACTCGCCTTCAAGGCGTGAATTAGGGATGGAACCCGTACGCTCACTGATTCCAGAATAAATCTTTTTGAAATACAGAGACACGGAGGGCACAGAGTTGTGAGTATCTCGTACCCGAAGTCCCTGTGTCCCAACATTTTTTTCGAGTACGAAAAACGCCTGTAGCCTATACTTCTACTATTCACGATGACTTCTGAAGAGCCCGGAATGCCTATGGCGTTAACCGTCGTTGTTTTGGTTTCCAATCGATTGTAGAATGCATCCATAAGTGAATTTCAGCAGATCGGCCGTTTGGTTGCCATCTGCGTCGGACCTTTACAACGGTTGCCGTCGTTTGGCTTTCATTAT
>JBJSXX010000385.1:0-15909 GCA_046086605.1 Pirellula sp.
GTGAAGGGCGTTTCACTGAGTATTCGAGCTGGCGAAATTTTAGGTGTAGCCGGACTTGTTGGCTCAGGCCGCACCGAACTCCTGCGAGCAATCTTCGGGGCGGATCGAGCAAAGAGCGGACGCCTGGAATTCCCGCCCGCAAGCCACCGTCCGCTCTTTGCGAGCCCTCACGAAGCTGTCTGCAACGGCGTGGTTATGATCAGCGAAGATCGAAAAGCCGATGGACTCTTGCTTGGTGAATCGATCGCCGCCAATATCCAACTCCCTCGGCTCGGGCTTGGTCGATTCGGATCATGGAGTTCCTACAATGCCCGTAAGGCACGCGAGGTTGCCGAGAGCTATCGCAGCCAATTGCAGATCCGTTGCCAGTCCGTCGACCAACCCGTCGGGAAACTCAGTGGTGGGAATCAACAAAAAGTGGTGCTAGCCAAGTGGTTGCATCGCGGAGGTAAGTTTTTTTTGTTCGACGAACCAACGCGCGGAATCGATATTGCAGCCCGCGAATTGGTTTACCAAGTTATCCGGCAACTGGCCGCCGACGGCAAAGGGATCCTTGTCGTCAGCAGCGATTTGGAAGAACTTCTCGACTTGTGCCACCGTATCGGTGTGATGTCCAATGGCAAATGGGTTGCAACCTTCCAGGGCCCAACCTACGACGCGCAGCAAATCGTACGATCCATGTTCCAGGGATACGATTCTCCCGAAACATCTCCCCACGGTTCCACTTAAAGCCTGATCAACCCTGTTTGTCCGAATCTCCCCATGAATCCCATCCGTCCCATCGCTTCCGTCCGGCCCTTTGGTCATGTTGCTGGATTGCTCTGCGCGATCGCAGTACTCGTGGGCTTTTTTGGATTTTTCGCCAAGAATTTCCTCTCGACGACGACTCTTTTGACCATCGCCAATAGCATCCCTGACATTACTGTCATCGCCGTCGGTATGACCTTGGTGCTCATCGCCGGAGGGATCGATTTGTCGGTCGGGTCGGTGATGGCTCTATCGGCTTCGCTGTTAGGGCTCTTGATGGTCGATGGCAAGAGCCCACTGTGGCTGGCCGCCCTCGGTGCAATATTGCTCGGAGCGTGCTGTGGCGGACTCAATGGTTGGATTAGTGCCTACTTTCGCATCCCTGCGTTCATCGTCACTCTAGGCATGCTCGAGATCGCGCGCGGGGGAGCCTATTTGCTGACCAACTCGACGACCAAGTACGTTGGATCATCGCTGGGCTGGTTCTCTGATCCAATCGCAGGCTTGGGCGTTTCGGTTTCGTTCCTCATCGCCATCGGAATAGTATTGCTCGGCCAATGGGTACTGCACCAAACGGTTCTTGGACGCACGGCTGTTGCCATCGGTACGAATGCCGAATCGGTTCGCATGGCGGGTGTTCAAACCACGCCGCCACTGGTTTCTCTTTATGCGATCTGTGGAGGATTGTGCGGACTTGCGGCCATGATGCAATCCTCGCGACTTTCGACCGTCGACCCAAACTCTGGCATCGGAATCGAACTCAGCGCGATCGCTGCCTGTGTCATCGGCGGAACGAGTCTAAGAGGCGGCCAAGGCTCCGTGTTCAGGACCTTCATCGGTGTCCTGATCATTTCGATCCTGCAAACAGGCCTAGCCCAAATGGGAGCGACCGATCCAATCAAACGTGTAGTGACCGGGAGCGTGATTATATTGGCTGTGTTGCTCGATTCGCTCCGCAAGCGATCTGCTGATCGATAAACTGAACGATCCTATTTAAAACATCCTGCCTTTCGGGTTCGCAGTGCATGTCGTGGTACAGTCCACTCCACGAAACCCAAGTGCAGTATTGATTCGATCGGCTCGCAAATTCCTGACTCGCTGCGTGGGAAGTGATCCGATCCTCGGTTCCATGCATCAGCAACATCGGAGTCTGAAGCTCCCCTGCGTGATCGACTGCCCATTGTCCCGCATCGAGCATCGACAATCCGAGTACCGCAGAGACCCGCTGGTGTACCATCGTATCCTTGATATAGGCCTCGACTGCCCCCGGATCCCGCGATAGATCCTTGGGTTTGATCGCCGTCGACAGTGTCAAGTTCGGCCACCATTTGCCAAGGGCTTTGGCCACGGTGAGCTTCCACGCAGGTGGAGGAAAGGTGGTTCGAAAAAGGGGACTCATGGAAATGGCACCACTCAAGCGATTTTTGTTGCGGAGCACATAATTCGCTACGATGCTCCCGCCTAGGCTTTGACCATAAAGGAAGACAGGCAAGCTCGGATAAGCCTTGTGAAGATAATTCTCAAGTCGCCCGATGTCCTCGACCAAAATATCGAAATGAGGGAGCGATCCCCCGGTGCGTCCATGCCCGCGTTGGTCGATCGCCAATGCCGTTGCACCTTGGGAAACAAAATACTCGGCGACATGCTTGTATCGATCGGCATGCTCCCCCATACCATGGACGATACCAACAACAAATCGAGGAGCCGAATCACCGCACCAACGTCGGCTCACGAGCGCAGGGGCTGGATTCAAGCTGCCCGAAGCTTCTCGTCCGGGAATGAACAGATCGTGGACATGCATACGATGAGGACTCCGACGATCTGGATAGATCGATCAAGGAAGATTGACGGCGTCGATGAGTTGTCTTAGTCGGCCAAGATTTCTTCGATTGAAATGCAGTTTGAGTCTCGGAAGCTCGGCCAGTTCCGGCTCCCCTGCTTCGTCTGCAAGCATCCCGACTTGTTCGATCGAACCCGAGACGAGGATGTCTGCAAAATCGACATTGAGCTGATCGAGTTTCTCAGGCGACAAGCGACTCGTCAGCCGCATGACCAGTGCATCGTTAACGTATCGCATGCTGTGGTAGACGCGATAGAACTGCAACACCTCGCGGATTGCATCATCATTGTTGTCCGTGACTTTGTACAAATGGACATCTTCAGGGCTGATCCACTTGTCACCGAGCAGTTGCTGGCGAAAGAACGCTTCGACATTCTTCCAATAGGTGCCTCCTGGTTCATCGACCAGCACCATCGGTAGGAGCGTCTGCTTGCCGGTCTGGAGTAATGTCAGGACTTCAAAGGTTTCATCGAGCGTTCCAAAGCCGCCGGGGTAACAGACCACAGCGCTACACTCCTTGACGAACATCAACTTGCGGGTGAAGAAGTACTTCAAAGTAACAAGTTTCGGGTCACCGTCGATCACCGGGTTAGCCGACTGTTCGAACGGGAGCATGATATTCAGGCCCATGGAAAGTTCGCGGCCGGCACCACGGTGGCCTGCCTCCATGATACCGCCCCCGGCTCCGGTGATTACCATCCAACCGTGCTGGGCCATCCGTTTGGCAAACGATTCCGCTTGGACATAAGCTGGGTGATCGGGTTTGGTTCGTGCTGAACCGAAGATGGTGACTTTGCGGCGGCGTTGATAGGGTGCAAAGACTTTGAATGCGTAGCGGAGTTCGCGAAGCGATCGCGAGAGGATTTTTAGATCGCCGCGAGAGACATCGCTATTGTCCAACTGTTCTACCGTGCGTCTCATCATCTCTATGAGGTCATCGTTGGCCAGCAGTGAGCTAGGCTCATCGGCAGGAGTCGGTCGATCCTTCTCTCTCTCCCCGAGGGCTTCGGGGAGAATCGATTTGAGATCTGGCTCGGATGGTTTGGACTCGTCCATGATCTTCAAGATCCATCCACGGTTAGACAGCGACTAGGTCGGCTTTACAGGGCTCTTGTCGTCGGCGCCGTCTTCAGGGCGTTCGTCGTACTTGGCCTCTGGAAGGGATTGAGTGACTGGAGCAACGAGGAATTCGACTGCGAATTCCTTGGGCTCTTTCTTAAGGATCGATTCGCCTTCAACCGTGGTAACTTCGGCGGCGGCAACGATCTTGTCGATTACATCGCGTTCGAGGATTTGGTTGCGGATCGCATCCATTTGTCCGCTTCGATCGAGTTTCGTACGGACTTGGCGAACCGTTGCATCGCTTTGTTCGGCGATGAGTTTGATTTCTTCGTCGTACTGGGCTTCGGTCGGTTCGATGCCGAGGTCTTCAGCGAGTTTTTCGAGAACGAAGTGCTCGCGGAGAGCTTCGCGTGTCATTTCTTCGATGTTGCGTCGCATCGAGTTGACCACGGTTTTGATTTGGTCGTCTTCGAAGCCGTTTCGGCGCAGTTCGAGTACGCGTCGTTGGAGTTCGCGTTCGGCTTGACGTCGAACGAGTTTCGCTGGGAGTTCCCAATCGGCACCGGCCGTTAATTGCTTGGTGATTTTCTCACGAAGCAGTTGCGTTTGATGGTATTGGCTTTGGCGTTTGAGTTCTGATCGAACGAATTCGCGAAGTTCATCGGTATCATCGAATCCGATTTGTTCGAGGACTTGAGGACCGAGAGACTCGACGTTCACTCGTCGAATTTCGATGATCTTGAAAACCACGTCGACTTCGGTTCCTCGGAGGGATTCGTTGAGCGAAGTTTCAAGAATCTTGACTTTGGTTGCGACTTTGTCGCCTTCTTTGGCACCGGTCATGAGTTCGCCGAAGTTCTCGATGATGCAATCGGCCAAGCTCAATTCATCGCGGAGTGTAACGAGGACTTCGTCGAACGAGCTGATGCGACGTCCGTCTTGCGTGAATTCGGCTTCAAGCAATAGGCGATCCCCTTTGCTTGCTTCGCCGTCCCAAGGTTCGCCGGGTACGAAACGTTCGAGGGTGCGAACGAGTTGTTTTTCAACGTCGCTTTCAGTGAGGGTGTATTCGGTTTTGGTCAGTTTAAGACCTTGCCAGTTTGGACTATTGAATTCAGGGCGAACTTCGATGTTGAATTCGAAAGTAAAGTCGCCGGAATCGGGCAGGTCGACAGCACCGTAGTCCATATCTGGTTCGGCGATTGCGGAGATATCGCCACCTTCGGTGATTTGCTGAAGGCTATCCATGACCAAGCTGCTTTTGACTTGATCGGCGACTGTTTTTTTGAAACGGGATTCGAGGAGTTTGCGAGGAATTTTACCTTGGCGGAAGCCTGGTAGATCGGCCCGGGGAGCGATTTCGCTGTAGGCTTCGCGGAAGTAACGGTCGACCTCACCGCGAGGAACCGTCACGACGATGTGCCGTTGGCAAGCGGCCGTTTGCTCGATTTTGACTTGGATATCTAACTTGGTTTTGACGTCGGAATCGACTGCAGACATTCGTAACTCGCCAAACGTAAAAAGGGGACGCAAGGAATAAAAAAAGGGTTTTTGCAGGCAAAAAAGCGGGCGATGGGATTCGAACCCACGACAACAACGTTGGCAACGTTGTGCTCTACCAACTGAGCTACGCCCGCACGAATAGTGCCTGAACAAAACCCTTCCTACTACTTTTTCAGGCCGTCAAGTCGACGAGGATCGTATGACGTCTCGCCTATCTTGTCGACACGGAAGAAATTAACCGAAAACCGTTTTGCGATCAAGCCTACTTTGGCAAGCCGATCGCAAAACCGCTCTCCTAAGCAGTCCTCATCGTTAGCCAACTGTCCGACATTGTAGAACGGCTGTCCTCTGAATGTAGAACGGCTGTCCTCAGCCGTTCGTCCGGAGCTGTTAAACGGCTGTCCCAATGTTAAACGGCTGTCCTCAGCCGTTTGTCCGGAGCGATACCGCCCTAGGCGCAGCGAGCGTTTTTATGGTAAATCCCTCTGGAAAACCGGCTTTTTACGGTGAAGTTAGCTATCGGGATCTATTTCAGCACGGAGGCTTTGGATGAAAATTGCAACGAAAAACCGACGCTCTGGACTGCTAACGAATTGTCTAGTTCTGGCATGGGTGCTTTTTGCGGGGCAGATAACATTTGGGCAAACGAGTCTGGATCAGGCGGTGCGAGGGGACGGATTGGAACGATCGGCGGGCCAAGTTGCATCGGTATTTGAGCAGCAGCCAGAGTGGTTAGAGTGGATCGCCAGCAAGTCCAAGCCGATGGGAAAGAGCAAATCAAGCAGCGGGAGTTGGGGATCATGGTGGGGTGGGATGACCAAGCCCAAGGCTCGAGGACCGGTAAGCAGTTATCGTAGGGACAACAAGACATTTTCGCAGCGGATGTGGCTTTCGACCAAGCGGGCTTGGAGCACGACGGCGTCTTGGTTAGATCCTTATCCTGATCCCAAGCCAGAGTCGCCGATGCGACCGGCCAAGAAGAGTTGGTTTTCGGGTTGGGGGGATAGTTCGGATAGTAGTAGCAAGAAGCCGAGTCAATCGGTATCGGATTTTATTGGCCAGGAGCATCCGAAGTAAGCTGGGGGCAAGTGGAGCTTGGATAAAACAAGGCTTGTCATAGTTGATTGATAAGTTTATTTTTACAGGCAGTGCGTTTGGCGAAGTAGCTCAGTCGGTTAGAGCAACGGCTTCATAAGCCGTGTGTCGCCGGTTCGAGTCCGGCCTTCGCTACTGTGTTTTCTTCAAGCCCAAAAGGGGCCGACACAGCCTCTGCCGAGGTCCGTAAGGCCTCGGCGGCCCGTGAACACCACAGGCAAATGATTCATCGATACCCGCGTGGCTTTCTTTCGCTCTTTCAGGGCTAGCGATCATTATGCCGTATCGCATCCCAGGGCGTCGCTACGCTTTGCCCTGGGCTATCACCTTTCGCCCCGTTGGGGCTTCGTACTGGATTAACCTCTCGTCATGGGCAGTGCGTCATTCATCGGAATCCATGAAACTAATTGTCACTTGCGACTTAGCGAACGGGAGCTTGAACCTTCTCGCATTTATGGATGGGTGAACATTCAAACAATCGATTTCATTTTACAAACCCTCATTTGACTTGCCCCAACGGGGCATAATGAGATAGCCCAGGGTAGAGCGTAGCGCCACCCTGGGCGTAGCGCCACCCTGGGTACGCTTTAAATAATGTACTGCTGTCGAATCCTTTGCAGGCATTCGACTAAAGGCTGGCGAGTTGTACCTGCTCGATAGAGCCCACTATTGGGGAACAGATGATTAGTCGAGTCATCTGTTTGACTCCAAATGATGCCATGAACCGATGGTTTGCATAAAAGCATTTGAATGAGTTCAAGGCCATTGGGCGGTAGGGTTTTCGAACGCGATGTCGTTTGATTTCCGCCGTGTTCCTCAATGTGTGTGCCAAAGAGGTCTGGATCGGTATCCTGCGTGGCGTCGAGTAATTGCGCTTTGACCTGACTACCCGGGTAACGCCAATTCGATACCAGTGAGTCGTTAAATTCAGCCAGATGGTCGTCTTCGACCGATAGCGGTGCTGTGAGCCTGATGAGCAATGACTTCTCCAGAAACTGCCAGTGATCGATGATATCCGAGATCTCGATCAGATCGCGAGGCAGCGTACCATGCGGCCAGTAATGGAGATTCAAATCCAATCCGATTCCTGCGATATCTCGATCATGGACTTGGATGAGGCTTCGAGCAAATCGAAATGGATCGATACTATGATTTGCGTTTTTCATGTATTCGGCAGCGGGCAGATTGATGCAAAATACGATGGGACTTTTGTCGATACTTCGAATCGTACCGATGATGCCCGAGGCTAATCGAAAGGCTTGCTGGTCATCGAGTTCGTACTGCTCGCTAATGTTGAGACTTGAGCTTGCGTCCCAAAGACGCACGCGTCCCTGGCACTGCTGCACAATGTTTCCTACGCGAGTAAAAATCAAACGACAAAGCTGGTCAAAATTCGTAGTCGAATTGGCAAATGCCGGGGACTTGCCCTTCTGCAACGAAACCAATGGCCCTCCGATGACCTTCAAGTCATTTTGCTTGGCCCATTCGAGTTGCTCAAAGACGGGATCATCATCGGGCAATCGGTTGGCGCCGGCAGGAATTCTATGAATCCCAAGATCGATGCTGACGGCATTGCATGCAGGGAGTAAGTCTTGAGCAAAGTGAGTCCAATTTGGACCTGTCGGAAGCTGTACGCCAAAGAGTGTTTGCAGCTTCTCCTCTTGGGTCGTCCGGACTTGAAGAATCTGTGTCGTATAGGCTCTGGCAAGCGAGCGAGACGCCTCGATCGATTTGTCAATTGCTGCCTGCGAAAATTTGCTAGATCCGTTTCCCCCTCCCTGTTCGACGACCGCCTGAACAAAACTCTCGAGAGCCTGTTCCATCAGATCGTTGTAGGCTGCAGGGAGACGAAGACCTCGCATATGCTCCCAATCAAATGCCCGACTCCGAATTCGGTGAATTGTGCCTCGTGCTAACTCCAGATCCAGCACATAGGGTACCGCCGTGCTCTTGAGGGATGCCGTCGTCAGTACTATTGGTCCGTAGTCCTTTGTCGGCCAAGCGATGGATAACCTACAGGTGTCCTCGCAGTCGTAGTCGATGCTCAGAACATCATCGACCAAGACGTTGCGCGAAGGCCTGGGAATCCCTTCGATCGCACCGGAAACGTAAGCGGACTCCCAAAACCTAGAATCGTATTGGGCATGATCGGGTATCGAAAAACGAAGGATGCCCATACGAACGGATTGCAAGAAGGATTAGGTCAGATAAGTTTCGCTATCGTCTGCAACAAGTTTAACCGATTTGGATAATATTACAACGAATGAAAAAGGGCCGATGGCTTGCCATCAGCCCGAACGTTCGTGGTATTCCATTGGCAAGATCAATCGCCTCTGAGCTTTAGTCCTAAGCCCGTGAGCTTTTCGCGGACTTCGGTCAGGCTCGTAACACCAAAATTCTTGCACTCGAGCAAGTCGTCACCGGTCTTGCGAATCAGCTCGCCGATGGTGTTGAGTTGCAAGCGAACCATGCACTTTCGAGCACGAACCGATAGATTTAGCTCGGAAATGGGTCGATCCAGTAGCATCTGCTGATCCGGTGTCATGCCCGAGAGGTCCAATGGTGGCTCGGCTTCTCTCTTCTCATGGGCGAATTGACCGAGCGATAAGCCTTTGCTCGAAAGCATTTCTTTGATTTCGACCAAGGATGTTTCGCCGAAATTTTTGCTCGATAGCAGCGTTTGCTCGGTTGTTCTGCACAAATCGCCGAGATTTCTAAGCCCCATCTTTTGCAGACAGTTTCGGGCTCTGACGGAGAGCTCAAAATCGGTAACCGGGATGCTCAGAAGTTGTGCGGTCTTCTCGTTCTTCTTATGCGTTTCCTCATCGACCGATTCGGGTCCGCCGGCGATCGCATCCTTGAGATACATTTTGGCCGTTTCATTGTTCGGACAGGTTTCAAGGACTCGGTTGTAGCAAGATTGGGCTCGGTTGTAGTCGTTGCGATCCTCGTACATGAGTCCCAAGTTCAGCAGCGTGCCGATATGGGATGGAATCAAGCTTGCTCCGTCCTGGTAGAGCTTGAATGCTTGTTGATCATCACCGAGTCGGTCGTACTCGAGAGCCAGGCCAAAGAGTGCCCCCCCATGCTTGGGATTGTTTTGGAGTGCTCGCTTGTACAAGGCGATAACCTCGGGCAGATTCCCGCCGATCGAAGCCAAAGTGGCGGCTCTTTGGTAGGGATATTCGGGATGCTGTTCGACCGGTCCAAAGATGTTATCGAGGATCTTGAGAGCCTCTTCTTTCTGTCCGAGATAGCGAAGCACCTCGGCTCGAGAAAGTTGGCACCATTCAACGGTGTAGCCGGCTTTTTCTGCCGCTTGGTAAAAATCCAACGCCCTTTGATACTGCTCGGTCTGGAAGCAAATTTTGCCCATGTAGTATTGTGCGAGTGCACCGCCATCGCCATGACGCAGAGCATCCTCGGCTTCGGCAAATCTTCCGAGAAGAAACAAACATACCCCAAGTCGAACGTTCGTTGCTGGCGAAAGACCTTGAGATTGCTGAAGTTCCTGAACGGCATCCTTAAACAGATGCAGTTGCGTCAAATCCTCTTCGATGGCTCGCACAAGCCTCTCTATTTCAGAGGGCCCAAAGGATTGATTCGACAAGACAGTTTCGCGAATGTCTATCGACGATGTTGCGACCATGAATTTTTTTCCTTTGTAAAGGACGCTACGGATAGTAAGCCGGCAGTGGGAGTCGAACCCACAACCCCCGCATTACGAATGCGGTGCTCTGCCAATTGAAGCTATGCCGGCATCCCCCTGAAGAGGGGATCGATCATGCAAACTAAAGAAAACTTTCGTTGCAAATCTCGATCCAAAGTTAACTAGAAATCGTGAAGAATGTCAAGTCCCACTAGGGTATGGGGTTAAGCACTTCGGGGGAGGCTGGGGTTGCTTGCAGAGATCTTTGGACTGGGGGCTAGCGTGTCGATTGTAGATTTGGACGGAAACCTGCTTTTGTACAGCCAGCGTTCCCACCATGTTGCCAACCGAATTCTCCGATCCTTTAAAGGCACAACGTGCTGCTTGCCCGTTCGCGTCTCCAGAACCAATTCCCTCTCAGAAATCTCCTTGACGATCCAATACTTATCGACTTCATACGAGTAAAGATCACCATGGGGTGCAGGCGTGATATTTTTGGCTCTTTTGCCTGGAGAAAGGCCGTACTTTTCGCGAGTACAAATCACCCAGTCGTTTACTTTAAACCTGCTATCCATGACAGACTCCGACCCGTCGAATCTCAACTGATTATTTGCGATAAAGGAAACTGATCCAACTGGCAAGCCTATTGTGTATCCGTCTCATTGCTGACCATCGAAGGAATTTTCGAGCGATTTTCTCCTAAGTCTAGTCCAATCCAAGGCTTACAAGTGGAATAATCAAGAAATTCACCAAATCCTCGCAATTCGTCTCGACGGCTTTGCCATTACGGCAATGCTTGCACAGAGTCGCTTCGAATCGGTTGCCACGAAGACGTGATGGAGATATCCTTAGGGCTGGAATGCACCGGGTATTGTCAGTGGCATTCCCTTCCTTGCGCAACGAACGGAAACGTCGATTTTTATGTCTGATCACTGGAATCTGTTGGCGGATTTATTAGGTACTCCCAACTACGCTCCACGCTCTAAAAAAGCGACTAAAGGCGATTCGGCTTCCAAAACCAATAATGAACTCGTTGCGCCGACTCCTGAGGCGAAAACCGCCTCAACGGATCTCCCAATCGAGTCGGACGCTAAAACCAAGGAATCACTCAGCCCACCGCCTTCTGTCGAACCACCACGCGAAAAGTCGATGCTGCAAAGTTCATGGGATGCTCTGGCAAGTCTCTTTGGGGTTGCATCCGAGCAACCTAGGCAAGAAGCCGAACTACAACAACCCGCTGAGAAAACGTCTGCTGTTGCCCCTCCGCAAAAATCTTCGACAACGCGTAAGCCAGCCGAGACCAAGCCTGAGCCCATCAGTAACCCCAAAGCTAAGCGTACGCAGACAAAGAGCATGTGGGATGTTGCTACCGAGGATTCCCAGGTCAAACAAGAAGTTCAACAATGTTCAGAAGACTCCTCGGCGAGCGGTTTGAAAAGTACTTCAAGCGAGCCGAATTCAAGACGGCAAGCGATCTCAGCGAGGCAGGAAACTGAAGACCAAATCGATGCAGATCGACGAGGGCCAAGACGCTCTCCGAGAAGGGGTAGAGACCAGATGCCGTCAGAGAATCCTGACGAGCAAGTTCAATCCGCACGTCCACCGCGCGAGTCTCGTTCGAATCGTGATAGAAGCGACGAACAACCTCGCGAAGATCGACGAAGGGACAACCTGCGTACCGACCCGCGACGCAGCGATGCTCCCAGAAACGACTCCCGAAGAGAAAACCGTAGGGATGATGACCGCAATCCAACGCGGCAAAGAACCGACAGAGAGACACCCGCGAGCATTGCACCCAAAGAGTCTTCCAAAAATACTAGAGGTTCCGGGTTTGCCGCTGGATTAGTGTCAGACAATGATTCTGCAGAGGTCCAAGATTCAATCGGCTTCGATATCAACTCAGCAACGGACTCCGCTGACAAACGAGAATCAGAGCCAGCACGCCGCAAAAAAAGGCGAGGTCGAAAGCGCGATGATCATCAGTCAAGCGAAAGTGCAACTTCGGATAGATTCGATGATTCAACAGACGCCGAAAAAGATTTCGATTCGATCGACCGATCTAGCGATCTTTCCGATTCAAAACCAAGGCATGGAAAGATACCTTCGTGGACCGAAATCATCGGTGTCGTCGTCGAATCGAATGTTGCGAACCACCAAAAGCACGCATCGAGCGGACGAGGCAGACAGCGTAGACCAAACTAGTGTAAACAAGCGATTACACCGAACCTCTTTTGCTAGAAAAAACCTCCATGGGCCTCTCGTGGCTCATCGCGCATCAACTCTTCTGATAACTCTAGTTTCGACTTGATGAATCCCCCCCTTTTGTGGGATACTATTCCCCCCAATCGGTTGGGGATAAGCCCCTTGAAATAGGGGGTGTTTGAACAAGAAGCCAAGGAGTTATCTTCATGTACAAGAATTTGAATGCGCAAACATTGGGAATCTCTGGACGGCAAAGCGACCTGATTGAACTGGCTATGACCTATGGTTTTCAGGGCTTGGATATCGATGCGGTCGATTTGCAGCGCAGGGCCTTGAGAACCGATTTTGAACGGGCATCGCGATTCCTGATGAGCTCAGGATTGAGAGTCACTGGATTCGATGTCCCTTGTGATTTGGACGCAGACGATCCGGCCTTCGAACAAGCCCTTAACGACACACAGGCTGTCGTGACGATCGCAGGAATGGCCAAGGCTAGAGCTGGTTATCTGAGAATCCCCTCGGCGACGAATCGCGCTGCATTTCCCCAGTACTTTGAATGGATCAAAGCTCGGTTGGATCGTTTAGCAACTATTTTCGCCGAGAACAAAGTGATACTTGGACTGTACTTTTCAACCTATGCAGAGGACCGCAACGAGCGACAGTATCCATTCATTCAAGATGTCAATGGTGCCTTGGCTTTGTTGCAGTCCTGCGATTCGAAAGCAGTTGGTCTATTGATCGATACTTTCCACTGGACTGTGGGTAAGGGAACTTGGGAGCAACTATCGAGCTTGAATGCTCCGCTTGTAGCTGGGCTAAACATTGCTGATCTTTCGCAGGTTCCCGACATCACGGATTCCAGCCCAGAGCTTAAACTCATCGCCGGAACTCACGGCACGGTCGACAACGTTCGATTCGCGAAAATCCTCGCTGATAAGGGATACGACGGGCCTGTTACTAGTAGCCCAAGCAGCTTGAATCTCGGAACCATCACCCGTGACTCCATCGTTTCGCGGGCGCAGGATGTACTGGACTCAACATTATCGGCTGCTGGAATACAGACCCAGACGCGTCGCCCCGAGATCATTGCAGCCCAAGCCCGCTCGGCTCCAGAATTGACGAATCTAGACGATTTGCAGTAAATCACGGATCAACCTCTTGGATGCCAAATTGGCTTTTCCTGGGACTTTCTGCGATTTCGTGCACAATACAAAAATCGGTTTGTTTTGTGCTACACTAGTGTGGTCGAGTGGTTCGGCGAACGCTTGTACCTGTTAGCTGTGAAATTGGAGTTGCTAGACGATGTCAAAATTGACCCTTCGCGTTGTGCAAGGGGCTGACCGAGGGAAAGTCTTTGGTGACCTAACTCCTCCGATCTCGATCGGTCGAGAGGAAGGCAACACGATCCAGCTAAATGACGAGAGGATTAGCCGATACCATTGCAAGATTCTTCTGGACAATCAGCATTTGGTTCTTACGGATCTCGAAAGCACCAATGGTACGAAGGTCAACGGTCAGGCCTGTCAACTTAAAATACTTCGCTTTGGTGATTTGATTCTCGTGGGACGGAGCATCTTGCTCTTCGGCGACCACCAACAGATTCGAGCGCGTTTGAGCGAAACGAGTTTGTTGGCCGATAAAGGTCGGGCTGATCCACCTAGCGATGGAGACTTCGAAATAGACCAGCATCTCATCGCGAGTGGTTCCAAGAAACAAAGCCCCAGTTCTCTCCCGGGAGTTCCAGACCGATTGAGCCCTAGCCAAGGTGCTCAGCTTGCCGAACTTCTGGAATACATCCATGCGGGCATCGGCGAATTCGTCGATGGCATCGAATCAAGCGAATCGAGAGGTGCCGTGACAATCTCCCAAACCCATTGGCAATCGCTCTTGCTAGTCTACTCGAACCTTTCGGAGTTGATCCGTTCGATCGCAGATCCCGAATTCAAATTGCCCGGTTAGGATTCTCGCTTTGAACCTGAGTCACGCCAGGCAAGCTTGCACTACATTGCCATGCACGTCGGTCAATCGAAAGTCTCTACCGCCCCAACGATAAGTTAACCGCTGGTGATCGATGCCTAAGAGCTTCAAGATCGTCGCTTGAAGATCGTAGATCGACACGACATTCTCCACGGCCCGGTACCCGAACTCGTCTGTGCTTCCGTGGCTATAGCCCCCCCGCGATCCTCCGCCAGCAAGCCAAATGCTAAAGCCTTGTGGATTGTGATCCCTGCCTCGGCCACCTTGAGCAAAGGGAGTCCTTCCAAACTCTCCGGCGCAAACCACGAGCGTCGAATCAAGTAGTCCACGGGCCTCCAGATCCGCAAGGAGTGCTGCAATGGGTTGGTCGACAACACGAGCGTTCTTTCGATGCCCTTCTTGTAAGTTCTCATGATCATCCCAAGGAGCGATGAAACGGATTCCTTTGACGCACGTCACCTCGACAAATCGCACCCCTCGTTCTACCAATCGCCGAGCAAGCAGGCATTCTTTTGCATACTGAGCTACCAACGGGTCGCTTGAGTCCACCCCATAACGCGAAAGAGTCGCTTGATCCTCGTCACGAAAATCGGCTAGCTCAGGCATCGAAGTTTGCATAGCAATCGCCTTGAGGTCGTTCTTGCTTGCAGACTCAATCGTCTGGAACTCAGGTGTCCCTACAATCTGACTGTTCAAGAATCTTTGATCCTCACGTTGCAAAAAATCGAGCATAGCGCGTTGCTGTGTCGCGTTGCGAGCAGGCTCTATGTTTCGCATCAATGGTCCACCACTGAAACTGTCGAAAATCGTTGCTTGATAAGCAGCAGGCAAGAACGCATTCGAGAAGTTCTCCGGTCCTCCAATCGGCAATAGCCCTCCATGGATAACCACGTAACTTGGTAACTGTTGATTCTCACTCCCTATTCCATAGCCGATCCAAGATCCCATCGAAGGTCTTCCTTGGGCGGCGAATCCAGTGTGAAGAAACATACATGCCTGAGAGTGTTCGGCGAAATCGCTTTTCATCGATCGAATGACACATAATTTGTCCGCTTGTTTCGCAAGATTCGGAAACAGCTCGCTGATCCATAAACCCGATTGACCATGCTGACGGAACTCGAAGGGACTTCCAAGACACTTGCCGTTTTGATCGAACTGTGTTGCGTCGATCGAGGCTGGGAAAGGTTCACCATTCCGCTTGGTCAACTCGGGTTTGGGATCCCAAGTATCGACTTGCGATGGGCCACCGTCCATAAACAAAAAGATGACCCGCTTGGCTTTGGCCGGGAAGTGCAATCCCTCGGAAGCTGTTGTGGGTGAAAACTGAGCAGCACCCGAGAGCCAGCCGAGTCCGATCGCGGCTTCTTTCAACCAATTTCGACGGTGTGTTGGTGATAACATGTCCAGGCCCTCGGCTTTCGTAATGGCATTCACTTGATGTACCAAACCTCTTTTAGGTTCAGCATGGCATGGGCGAGCCCCGCCCAAGCATCTTGCTGGGATGTTGTGGCCATTAGTTCTTGAAGTAGATTCAAGGCCGAATCCTGTTGCTTTTGCCTCATCGGCCGACCCAGCAGGCTCATGTGCATCAACCCAATTCGCTTGATCGGATCGGATTCCTTGGCCGACACCGATTCGCTCCATATCCTAGCCTGCTGGACGACGAACGGGTCATTCAAAAGCATCAAGCTCTGCATGGGCCCGTTGGTGCTGTATCGTTTACCTACCGTTGCAATCGGTTTTGGAAAGTCGTATGCAGTCAAGAATTCATCAGGAAAGTTTCTTCGAACCTCCAGATAAATAGAACGCCTTGCATCTCCATCGATCGGTCCGG
>JBJSXX010000386.1:0-2961 GCA_046086605.1 Pirellula sp.
CAACTTGATATGCGGTGGTACCAACCGGGGCTGGCCCGTGCGAGGTATCAAACCCTTTGCGATCGAACGGCTCGAATGGAGTGGCAAAATGCCCTTTGAAATCCAACGCATCACGATTGAGCCAAGCGGATTCAAGATCGCTTTTACCAAACCCGTCGAATCAGCCACAGGCAGTTTACCCGCAAGCTATTCCGTAAGTGCCTTTACACATCCTTACCATGCCGGCTATGGTGGACCAGAGATCGAGCAGCACAAACCAGAGGTCAAGTCGGTTGTGCTTGCCCCAGACGGACTCTGGGCGACCATCACGTTGGAGAAACTCCAAGAGGGATTTGTCTATGAAATTGATCTTCCTCAGTTACGTTCTGTGGACGGGGAAGATCTGCTTCACCGGAACGCTTTCTACACGGTCAACGAAGTGCCGGCTCGCTAACTAGGATAAAGATTCCTGAAGAGAATTTTTTGAAACACAGAGGCACAGAGAGCACAGAGTCTTTAGAACCGCTCTTTTCCGCTCTGTGCTCTCTGTGCCTCTGTGTTTTCAATCTTGGAACTCCTTGCAATGACTTGTCTCATGATCGCGCTCATTGCGGCCGTCTTGGGGTTTGGCGGCATTGCGAGTGGTAAAACCTCTTGAGAGCCGCTAAAATGGATCATCCTCTCGTGCTTGTTGACTCACTCAATTTGGGACTTTCTTTATGGTTGTCGAGAGTGTATTGGCCCTGAACGAAGAGATTCTTCAAAGCCAATGGGATTGGATCCTGGAGTGTTTCAGAGAAGTTCTCGACGAGTCTGGTGAGAACGCGCTAGCAGGTCTTTTGCCCACATCCCAAAATGCCTCGATACCAGCAGGTGGACTGGGCCAGTCGGTGCATTTGACCCAAGCCTACTCCATAGCATTCCAGTTGCTTGGAATGGCCGAGCAAAACGCAGCCGACCAGTTTCGAAAATCGATCGAGCAACGCTCCGGTATGGATGCGCTTCCGGCCCTCTGGGGCGACTCACTACGGCAACTCAAAGAACAAGGCTGGACAGCCGAGCAAATCGCCAAGAGTCTGCCCAGCTTGCAAGTCGAATTGGTCTTAACAGCCCACCCTACCGAAGCCAAACGCGCGACGGTCTTGGCACATCACCGACGTCTGTATGAACGATTGCAGTTGCATCGGCAAGTGGCCAGCGAGCAAGTCGCCACGGATCATCCGTTAGCCGAGGAGAACGACTTTGCGACCAAGGCGTTGTTAGCCATCCTGTGGCGAACCGGTGAGATCTATTTGGACAAGCCGGACATACAGTCCGAGCGCCGCAATGTTCTCGACTATTTGACCCAGGTTTTTCCAGCGGTGTTGCGTCCATTGGATCAGCGCTTGCGTAAGGCTTGGACCGCCGTCGGGTTTGACCCTTCGGTCTTTGATGATCCTTTGGTCTTCCCTCGCTTGACCTTTGGCACGTGGGTCGGAGGGGATCGCGATGGTCATCCGTTGGTGACAGCCGAAGTGACGCGTCAGAGTTTGCTGGAGATGCGCAGCAGTGCGCTCGGACTGGTGCAAAGGCAAATGCAGCAGCTTGCGCGTCTGCTGAGTCTTTCGGCCTATTGGCAAAGGCCTGACCCAGAGTTCCTCCAGGCACTCGCCTCGGCGGCGGATCGATTGGGAGCTGCTGGCAAGCGGGCGATCGATCGGAATCCGAATGAACCATGGCGGCAGTTCATCAACACGATGCTTGCAAGGCTTCCCAAGGTGGACGAATCGCTCAATAAGATCACGATGGATGCTCCGCCGACTTATCAAAGATACTCGGAGTTATTAGAGGACTTGAAACTTTTGTACCAGAGCTTGGTCGTCTCGAGTCAGCGGCGGGTAGCTGAGTTTGCAGTGCAACCGCTCATGCGGGTGGTTCAGACATTTGGATTTCATTTGGCGGTGCTCGATGTCCGGCAGAACAGCGCCTTCCACGATCGAGCGGTCGAGCAGTTGCTTGCGGCTGCAGGATTTAGTCGCACGAATTTTTCGCAGTGGGATGAATCCGAGCGGATAGAGTTGCTCCATCGCGAGCTGGAGTCAAAACGGCCTTTCGCTAGACCGGATGTTTCGCTGGGGCAAGAAGCCGACGCGGTTCTTTCGTCGCTACGTGTGCTCAAGGAGTATAGTGCAGCCTATGGATTTGATGGTTTAGGATGCCTGATCGTGAGCATGACACGCAACGTCTCGGACTTATTGGTCGTGTATTTGTTAGCAAGAGAAGTCGGACTCATGCAAGAGACCCCCCAGGGGCTCGAGTGCCCATTGCCGGTCGTGCCGCTATTTGAAACTGTCGACGATTTGCACCATAGCCCTGCGATATACGATTCATTTTTGCAGCATCCCATTACAAAGCGCAGTTTGCAATCGATCCAAAAGCGACGTGGGGAGGGGCAAGCCGTCGGGCAAGTGATGATTGGTTATAGCGACAGCAACAAGGATGGTGGGATCCTTGCAAGTCTGGTGAACCTTCGTCGTGCGCAGCGGGAGTTGGTGCAGGTCGGACAGAAGCATGGGGTGAGGGTCCGATTCTTTCATGGACGTGGGGGAACGATCAGTCGGGGAGCAGGCCCGACAAATCGATTTATTCAATCGCTACCCTGCGAGTCTCTTGGAGGCGATTTGCGTTTGACGGAGCAGGGAGAGACGATCCCACAAAAGTATGCGCATCAGTCTACGGCGATCTACAATCTGGAGTTGTTTCTAGCTGGGGTCGCGAGAAAAACTCTGTCGGATCAGCATGCGGATCCTGGCGAGCATCCGCTGGAAGACACGTTAACGGAGTTGTCCGGATGGGCACGAGACACGTATACCGAGCTTATCCACCGTGAGGGCTTTGTTAGTTTTTTTCGGCAAGCCACACCGATTGATGCGATCGAGCAGAGTCGCATCGGTTCGCGTCCATCGCGTCGCACCGGGCAGCAATCCCTTGCAGACTTACGAG
>JBJSXX010000387.1:0-9105 GCA_046086605.1 Pirellula sp.
CCGATGAGCAGCAAGCGATTGTTCAGGAACTGGAAAGAAACACTCAGGAGCGGCACTTGGCGATCGAAGATCTCCTGTGGAGTCTGATGAGTTCCCGCGAATTTTTATTCAATTACTGAGTTCGGAAACCTGATTCAAACCGATGAATCGGGCTTGTCCGGGGCTAATGCGAAGGAATTTAGCGTCTGTCGATTGACAGTCAGTTAGGCTCAATTTACTTTGGGTAATGCCTTTAACACGAGGAATCCAGGTAGTGAAGTCTTTTCTAAATGCGATTTTTCTGTTTGCGATCTTTTCACCACATTGCTTGGCTGAGTATGTGAATGTTTACAGTGTGGGTAATAGCCTCACTGTCGATTTGAGATCCAACGGGGGAGTTGAATTGCTTTCGAGTCGTGAAGCAAGTCCGATCTTGCATGATTATCACGTCAAGTGTGGATCGTCGCTGACTTCTATTCTTGCAAATCCTGATACCACCTGCGTACCACCATTGCGTTGGGGGACTTATTCGGATGCATTCAAAACACGATTGGATCTGGTGACACTTCAACCCTTTCAAGGTGCCACGATACGGCAAGAAGCTCAATCGCTTTCCAATTTAATAAGCCAACTTCGGGGCAACTCGATCAATTCCAACACGCGAGTCTTGATTTACGCAACAGCGCCTTATCAATCCGAAGGATCATTCGTGCAAAGTTGGAATCGACAGGGACTCACGCTCGATAGTCCCTTTGTCTCCTCGAAGCAAACCTTTGATTTAATTCTTGACGAAGTCCGATTGCAGCATTCCGAAGTGCAGATACTACCGGCTGCGCATATCATGGCCGCTTTGGCTCAGAAGATTCAGGACACACCTAATTCGATACCTGGGTTAGGCGCGCCATCGGACTTTTATCGAGATGACATCCATGCGAGCAATCTAGGACGATTTGTTGAAGGGTTAGCGCTTTATTCATCGGTCTATGGAAAGACGACTGAGGGGTTGCCTTCGAATTGGACCTATGATCTTCCAGGTTTTGGGCCTAGTTTGGTGGACCCCAATGGAATTCTTGAGGTTCAAAAGACCGCGTGGGTCGTTTCACAGTCCTATGGTGCATCTCGAGTACCTGAACCTGGATCCTTGTGCCTTGTGATCACAATACCGTTGGTAATCAGTGCACGAAGGTTAGTAAATACTAGGCGGGAGCGATCGCTTTCCCGGAATCTTTAAGCCCACTTCTAATCAGGCCATGTCAGCCCAATGCGAAAACCGTCCATTTGGATGAAGATGATCGTTTTGCTTGGTGTCATGGCTAAATTTAGTTTGGCTCAGGCACCCGAGTCGTTGGTGGTTCGCTGGGATTTCGAAAGCGAAGAAACATCAAAACTCCGCTTAGTTGGTACGGTGCATCGAGATATTCCAGGCCCACGTGCTCCGCTCTATCCAGATTATGATGCAAGCAACACGGCTGTAAAGCTCGATGGCAACGGAGGGCATCTGGAGTTTGACGATCCGGGCACGCAAAGCGATTTTGATTTTGGCAATGAGGATGCCATGACCCTAGAAGCATGGGTGCAAGCCGAATCGCTTCGTCCGGGTGAGTTCGTCTATATCCTAGGGAAAGGTCGAACGACAGCTAGCGGACCGTTGAGCGAGAATCAAAACTGGGCTTTAAGGATCCGGGAAAGGAATCAGCAAGGTTGCGTGAGTTTTTTGTTCGCCACACCAGAAATTTCGTCTGATGCAACCAAAGACTCGCATTGGCATCGCTGGACGAGCACGAATGGCTTCGTACCCGGTAAGCTTTGGCATCACGTTGCAGTTAGCTATCGCTTTGGTCACCCAGACTCGATTCGATGCTGGATCGATGGCAAGCCGATGCAAGGGGATTGGGACATGGGTGGCAGGACGACACTGGCTCCGGTCGTCGATAACGATGCGATTTGGATTGGCTCTTCGCGGGGTGGAACGCCGGGCAATAGTTTCCGAGGCTCGCTGGATTCGATCGCGATCCATCGAAAACTTTTCGATGATTCTCAAATGGCTGCCCGGTACAAAACGACCGATGTCGAGCGACCGGCGAAATTAGCCATCGAGTTCATGCCAACACTCGATGTTCCCGCCAAGGATGTTCTGGTGACACTTCACGAAGGTTTACCGAGTCATACGCGTTGGCTAAACGAGGGGGAAGCATTTCCCGAGACAACCATGCAAATGGCTCTTGAATCGATGTTGCTGGACCGTTTACCCCAGCGATTCGATGACTGGGGGATGCGAAGTGCTTGGACTGACCCGGTGCTTGTGCGACTAGCTGCAGACATTGAGTTGCCTGCAGGCCCTCAAACGTTGCTGATGCGAGTTCGAGGTACCAGTCGACTCTGGTGCAATGGCACACTGGTAGCTCGAAGCAAGACGCTGACAGGTTCACCAAGCGGGGAAGAGCCGATGACTCCAGTGACACCCGGACCTTTTCCTCAAACGAGAGTTGCGGAGCATCGGCAACAGCAAGTCCAAGCCGATATCGATGTTCCTGCCGACGGTAAAGTTCGCATCGTCTTGGAAACGATCGTGGGGGGCAAAGGCTTTAGAACCGATCCGGGTGAAACATGTGTCGGCTGGATCGACAAGCAATCCCAGATGCTTAAATTGATTTCTTCCGGAGCTGGTTCGGCTTGGATCCCCTACGACGATCAGAACATTGTGCCGGCTTTGGATCGCGTCGAAAAACAGATGCAGCAGGCCGATAGGGAGCTTAGGCGTAAGCTGGCCAGTTCCCAGGATTCTTTCTGGGAGAAAAGGCATGCGATGGCCAAGCAGTGGGCCGAAGATCATGTGGTAAAGGTCCCCGATAATGGCGGTGCAAGTGACAGGCATCCGATCGATGCGTTTCTTGATGCGAAAATCCAAGTCGCTTTGCAGCATATGTCCAAAAAGGATGACGAGCTTGACCAGCAGCGTCAGGCAAGTGTTGGGTTGTATCGAGAGAAGATTCAACCGTTGTTAGCGCAACGATGCGGACGGTGCCATCTGGATGGTCTTCAAGGAGGTCTGAGCCTTGCTGATCCACAGGGCATGCTCAAAGGGGGCGACTCAGCAGAGCCCGCGTTTGTGCCTGGCAATCCGCAGCAGAGCCTAATCATTCGTCGGGTTCTTGCTGATGACGCTCACGAGCGAATGCCGCCTGGGGGGCAAAGGTTATCGCCCGAGGAGATCGAATCGCTCACGAATTGGATCGCAAGCGGTGCGGCTTGGGGGCAAGAGCCTATCGATGAAAAACAGATTCGCCCTTCAGCGCTCTTGGACGATGCCAGTTTTCTCCGAAAGGCCAGTTTTGATCTGATCGGGTTACCTCCGACGGAGCAAGAGCTAGACGATTTTTTGGCCGACACGCGACACGACAAACGTCGCCGAGTCGTCGACAAGTTGCTGGACGATCCGCGTTGGGCGGATGCATCGATGGGCTATTGGCAGGATGTGCTAGCCGAGAATCCGACACTTATCAATGCAAGTCTGAACACAACGGGTCCTTTCCGATGGTTCCTCTACGATGCTTTTTGTGACAACAAGCCTGTGGATCGATGGGTAAGCGAGTTGGTATTGATGCGGGGTAGTGCGCACGAAGGTGGGAGCGCTGGTTTCGGACTTGCGGGCGACAATGACGCTCCCCAAGCGGCCAAAGCGCAGATTCTTGCGAGTGCTTTTCTGGGGATCGAGACGCAATGTGCCAGGTGTCATGACTCCCCTTATCATCATTCGACGCAAAAAGATCTTTATTCGATTGCATCGATGATTGAGCAAAAGCCTCTGACGGTACCCAAATCTAGTCGGGTTCCTGATGCATTCTTTGCCAACAAAACCCGAGAACCACTGATTCGTGTGACACTTGATTTCAATAATCCGGTGGAGCCAGCTTGGCCTTGGCCGGATCTCTTCGACGAATTACCTGATACCCATGGATCAACTCGCGAACAATTGGCGACATACTTGACAGCACCGCAGAATCGGCGATTCGCAAAAGTCTTTGTCAATCGACTTTGGAGACGGCTTATGGGAGCCGGGATTGTCGAGCCACCTGGCGATTGGCAAAGCACCAAACCGAGTCATCCGGAACTACTCGATTGGTTAGCCAATGAGCTGTTGCGATCGCAATACGATTGCAAGGCGATTATTCGCCTAATCGCTACAAGCGAGGCTTATCAGAGACAGGCCGTTGGAAGCAACCGCAAGACGAGTTCTGAAAGAAGGTTTTTCGCTTCTCCCGATCCACGCCGGTTGGAGGCTGAGCAGATCGTCGATGCTTTGGTTCACTGCTCAGGACGAGTGATGGATGTTGAGGAGTTGACCTTTGATCCTGATGCTAGGAGGCCTTCAAGCAATCGATTGACACTCGGGGTTCCTCGCAGGGCTTGGATGTTTGCCAATCTTGCGAACGAACGGGATCGTCCCTCGCTGAACTTGCCCAGGGCGCAAGCGATCGCGGATCTGCTTTTGGTATTTGGATGGAATGGAGCAAGACAGAATGCTCGCACCGATCGGGAGTCTTCGGCCAATGCGTTGCAGCCTGGGATGATGTCCAATAGCATCGCTAGCGGTCATTTAATTCGCGCAGTGCGCGGTGGGGATTTGGCTGCTCTTGCCATCGAGGCTAGGTCGCCGGAAGAACTGGTTGAGCGAATCTACAAGCGATACCTTGGGCGACTGCCAAGGGAGGCCGAATTGGTCCAGTTTCGAGAGATATTGAGTGCTGGATTTAACGATCGAATTGTGCAGCATTTCGCGATTGCACAGCCCTCGGACTCATTTCCACGTGTGACATGGTCGAATCATTTGCGTCCCGAGGCCAATGAGATTGCAATGGAACTGGAGAAACTCTCGCGAGAGGGTCCAGAAGTCGATCCAAGACTGGAAAAGGACTGGCGCGAGCGGTACGAGGATGTGCTATGGTGTATTATCAATACCGACGAATTTGTGTGGTTACCTTAATCCCTCCCTGGGTTGTGTGGGCAACGGTGTGAAAATGGATCGAAGAGCTTTTATGCAATCCTCTGGCGCCGCGACCTTGGCTCTTGGATTGCTACAAGAAGGATTAGCTCAAGAGATCCCAAAGCGAGTTGTTGGCAGGGCTGAGCATGTCATTTCGATATGGCTAGGGGGTGGGTTGGGTGCCTTAGACACGTTTGACCCAAAGCTGAAGGGAGATCCAAAGTCTAAGAAACCTGGCTCCTACTACGATTCGATCGATACGTCGGTCGATGGAGTGCGTGTGTGTGAACATTTGTCCCGGTTAGCAGGTTGGATGCATGAGGTGACGGCGGTACGCACGGTGCACCACGATGTGATCGATGAACATGCAGCGGCGACTAATCGCATGCACACTGGACGACCGATAAGTGGCACAGTAGTCTACCCGTCGCTCGGTTCGGTGATCGCTAATCAAAGGGGGGCATTAGAAACCGGAGTGCCTGCCTATGTGCTTATTGGCTATCCGAATGTTACACGCGGTCCTGGATTTTTGGGGGCCAAGGATGGTTACCTGTATTTAACCGACACGAGCCAGGGACCTGCGGGTCTTTCGAGGCCTGTGGGTTTGGATGCAAAGCGCGCCGACCGTCGCCAAGAATGGCTTCGGAAACTCAGCGGTCATTCTCCAGAGGCTGCCTCTTCGGAAGTAAGCGATTATCGCAAAGCGATGCAGGATAGTTATCGATGGAGTGGTCCGGAGTTTTTAAAAGCTTTTGAATTGAAGCACGAACCTGGATCCTTAAGGGATTCCTATGGTGGTGAGTTTGGCCAACGCTGTTTGCTGGCGCGGAGATTGACTGAGCGAGGTGTTCGATTTGTGGAAGTTTCGCACAATCTGAATTTTTTAAACGGTGCAGGCTGGGATGTGCACAACGAGGGGATATTGCAGCAGCATGCCTTGATTCGGGAGCTAGACCATGCCGTTTCAGCACTGATAACAGACTTGACAGAAAAGAAACAGCTTGATCGCACGCTTATTGCTATAACAACCGAATTCGGGCGTCCGCCGGAATTTGATAGTGGAGGTGGTCGCGGGCATCAAGCCAGCGCCTTTACCTGCGTCCTTGCAGGCGGAGGATTGCGTCATACTGGAGCTTATGGTCAGACCGATGACTTGGGTAAAGTGATCGTCAGTGATCCTGTTGGTGTGCCTGATTTCTTCGCGACCATCCACGCAAGCTTGGGGATTGACTATACCAAGAACCTTTACGATCAAGATCGACCGGTTCCGATTACTGACAATGGTAAACCCATCGAGCGTTTGTTCGCTTAAAGAGCTGCTAAGAGTTTCTGGCAGTCTTCCATCGTGTGAGCAGCGTTTAGGCTAACACGTAGCAAGCAACCCTCGGGAGGCACCGTTGGAGGGCGGATCGCGGGTACATAGATTCCTGATTCGTAAAGCCTAGCCGACAGACGGATCGCTTCATGAGGATCCTGAACGTAGATCGGTACGATCGGGCTCGTGTCGTCGCGCATGGTACGATAACCAGCGTCTTCAAGTTGTCTGCGGAGATAGGAGCTGAGCTCAATGAGTTTTTGCCTTTGGGAATCCATCTTTTGAACAATCTCGATCGAAGTGCATGCGGCTGACAATAGGGCCGGAGGAAGAGCAGTGGAATAGATGAAGGATCGGGCTCGATGGTGCAGGGTCTGGCAAAGCATGTTGCTTCCTACCACATAACCGCCGACGCAGCCGATCGCCTTGCTCAACGTTCCGGTTTTTATCCACAAAGATCGATCCACTTGAGCTTGATCCAAGACTCCAGTACCGCATGTACCGACCACTCCGCTCGCATGAGCTTCGTCGGCTATTCCAATCGCGTCAAACTCTTTGCATAGCGTGTCGATTTGACCAATGGGTGCGATGTCTCCATCCATGCTGAAAACGGTGTCGGTGAGGATAAAGGCCATGCGGAATTGGCGGCGGCACGATGCAAGGAGTTCAGCCAGAGCATCGACATCCCGGTGGGGGTAGACTTTCACGGTAGCTTTGGACAGACGGCAAGCATCGATCAGGCAGGCGTGGTTGAGTGCATCCGAAAGGATTAAATCCTCTGGGCCGGTAAGGGCCGTGATCGTTCCTAGATTAGCGGCATAGCCCGAGGGAAACACGACCGCAGACTCGCTTTGATGCCACTGGGCCAAGGTTTTTGCCAAGCGAAAATAGGGAGTCGATGCCCCGAGGATCAGCGGGCTTGCCCCTGAACCTACGCCGGTTTGGCCACTGATTTTCTGATATTCTTCGCGAACTTGGGGGTGCCAGGCCATCCCCAGATAGTCGTTTGAAGCGAAGTGCAGCAGGTGCTTTTCTCCCCGGACGATGCAGGTCGGCCCCAGGGATTGGGTCTCGACAGGGGCGCGAAAAAGGCCTTTGGATTCCCGATCGCGTAGATCCTCAGAAAGGGATTGCCAAAGGTCCTTGGGGGTCAACATGGTCTAAATCTGGCTCGAAGCGGAATTGATTCGGGATTGCGGATTAGCGATAATGTAAGATAACAGGAACGTGCAATGGATATTTCATCAAGGGTTTATTTCCCGAGTTGATCCTCGCGATAACGCAGATATGGAACATCGAGTTCTGATAACCGACGACGACGAAGCCTTTCGGCTGACGCTCGATGAGATACTCCAGCGTCGAGGCTATTCGACTTGCCAAGCGTCCGATGGGATTGAGGCAATCGAGGCGATCGAGTGTGGCAATATACACTTGGCTCTCTTCGACATCCACATGCCGAGGCTCGATGGCCTGGGTGCTTTGGAAAGGGTTCGTCGAGCATTACCGAAATTGCCCTGCATCCTCATGTCGGCCAAGTTAGACGAAAGTATTCTGGCTCGCGCAAGGCAACTCGAGGCCCAAGCGGTTTTACCAAAACCATTCTCGATTCCTGATTTGATCCAGTCGATCAGCCACGCCTTGCTTCGTTAAGAAACCCGAGGATCGCTCCAGCCACAAGTCCACCTAGGTGAGCGACATTGGCCATAGGCATGTCGTTGCGCCCTCCGAAGATATCCCCTGCGAATCCAACAACCAGCAGGAATCCCACCATGATGTAAGACGATGGTGAAAGCGAAAAACCCAACTCTGGATGCATTTTTGTCTTGATCGCTATGTACCCAAATAGCCCCATGATTACCCCTGAGATACCGACAAAGTTTGGGGTTCCCGATACCCCTTTGATCCCAAGGAGATTCTCTCCTAAGAGTCCTTGGGGCAAATGCGAACCGAGTGCAATCAAAATTAGGAGCATCGCGTAACGTCGCAGTCCGACAAGTCTCTCCACGAGCCTGCCTAAAGACGCAAGGGCAAACATATTCATCAGCAAGTGGATCGGGGATCCATGCAGAAACGCCGGCGTCAGGACTCTCCAGAACTCCCCCTTCTTTAAAGATGCAGCGGGGTCTTTGTCCTTGGCATACAAGTCCATATCAACGAACTTCAATTGCTTGACAA
This sequence comes from Pirellula sp., assembly GCA_046086605.1. Classification (GTDB taxonomy): domain Bacteria; phylum Planctomycetota; class Planctomycetia; order Pirellulales; family Pirellulaceae; genus JBKCUI01. The sequence continues at coordinate 8,454 of JBJSXX010000387.1, forward strand.
TGGACTCACCCAATCGATTCTCTCGAGAAGGATTCGAGAAATTCGAGAGCAACCCGAAAACACAGCAGAGGATGATCAAAGTGAGCGTCAGAGGCGGAAGTCTCCCACTGACCATGGACGATCTATTTGGATCTAGCCTTGGAGTTTGGATGTTTCGTTGACGAAGTCGGGCTTCCTCGCGTTGATCCTTGAGTATTTCTTTGGCTTGACGCAATGCCGACTGGTACTTGGGATCCTTTGGGTTGGCTTGAAAGGCGATGAGTTCTTCTTTGGCTTGCGAAAGACGGTCTTCGCTTTTAATCCAAACTTCCCAGGTATCTGCTTGCTGGCTTGAGCCTACGGGAGCCATCGACGGTATCGAGGCGGGTTCGACATGGGTAGAAATCCCTAGCGTCAGAAGGTAGGCAACAAACGCTTCTGCGTCGGATTTCCCCTCGATGGTAGTCAGGCTTCTCATGAACGAATGCTTTAGCTTTCTGTATGGTTCTAGACATCCCAAGTTTACTTGATCGAACCGTTTTTCAGTAGTGGTTGGCAGGCTAAAGAATAAGCCTTAACGATTAGAAAAAGATTGACTTTCAGACCGGTTTACAAGGGGCGATGCTACTGAATCCTCATTATTTTTGGAATCAGAAAGAAAATTATCCCAACC
>JBJSXX010000388.1:0-3911 GCA_046086605.1 Pirellula sp.
TCCCAAGAGTCGCGGCGACGAGTTCGATAGCAAGAAACGATATTCGATGCATGGCACTTGCACTCTTGGGGTTAAGAAATCACGGTCGAGCGGGTGGTCTATCTTACCTTTCTTCATCGATCGGCAACCAACTCTTCACAAAAGCGGTTCGATTTTTTAGAAGAGATTTAGTTTTTGCTAAAGTTAGCCGACAAGCGCGAGCGTCGGGCAGCCAACGAAACCACGTTCAAATGCTCCGGAATCGACAGCGAATTAAAACCATGTTGATCGGTTAAAGTGGTTTGACTCCGGCGAATGTTGCGATGGTTCGGTGCCGTTCGAACTCAATGCCCGACGCTGGCGTTAGTCGGCTAACAACAGCCTTGCCCGACGTTAGCCGACAAGCGCGAGCGTCGGGCAGCCAACGAAACCACGTTCAAATGCTCCGGAATCGAAAGCGAATTAAAACCATGCTGATCGGTTGATGTGGTTTGACTCCGGCGAATGTTGCGATGGTTCGGTACCGTGCGAATTCAATGCCCGACGCTGGCGCCAGTCGGCTAACAACAGCCTTGCCCGATTGGTAGAGTGCTGATCAGACAGCTATTTGTGCTCGGCCAAAATCGAAACCATCTTAGGCCGGTCTTTCTCCAGACGCGTCGTGTCGACCGGTAGGCTTAGCGAGACTCCCAACTGACGGTAGAACTCGGCGAGTTCTTCGGTCCACGTTTGCTTGACAACATCCAAAGCTGTCTCGCCGCGGTGGTTCTTGCGATCTAGCTCTGCTCCATGTTCGAGAAGAAGCTCGACAACTTCCTGATGGCACATAAATGCCGCCAAGTGTAAGGCTGTGTTTCCATCACTATTGGTCGCTTTCACATCGGCACCATTGGCAAGAAGTTCTCGCACTAAACTTAACTGCCCCCATAAGGCTGCTTGAGCCAGCGGAGTGGATCCACCGGACATCCGAGCGTTGATCTTGCTCTTGTCTTCCAGTGCACGTCGAATCGCACCGCTTTCACTATGCGGCTGGTCGATCCTCTCTCGAAGCGCCAGCGCTGCTGCTCGGTCTTGAACCACATAAAAGATGAAATCATTGCTGATTAATCCATGTGGAACCTGAACTTGCAAAAAGTGCATGCCTGATTCGGGTAACTCTTCAAGCCTAATGAGCGTCTCATCGCGATCGTTGACCTCGATCGTACCGGCAACGCGATTGCCATCGACGAATATCCAAGCATCCGAGCCAAAGTACCGGCCAGAGAGCCTCAAGGTCTTGTCCTCGGAGCTTGCAATCGGAAATACCTGGCGACCTCGCTGCTGCTGGATACTTCCCGAAGTCCAAAGCTCCGGTTGTGGACTAGAGGCAATCGCCTGCGGACCTAAATGGGCTGTGAGTGTCAGTACCAATTGCCCTTGCTCTGCTAAGCTCTTGATTTCATCAAGTTGGATCTCCCGGGACTTGCCCTCGCTACCAAACCGCAAACCACCATGCGACTTCGAGTCCCAATGGACGTCAAACTCCCAAAATTGTTGGCTATCCAGACGCATCCCGTTCCCATGCAAATCGATCGTTCCTTGATCCGCCGCGCTGATCATCGCTTTGGCCAAGTCCATGGTCTGGGGAGATGCTACGGTTTGACGATTGAAAGTGACTTGTCTAGCGAAAGTTCCAGGGTAACCGGTGCTCCCCTCAAGTACCATTTCCCAGACTGGATCGAATCGAGGTCTTCCGGCCCAAGACAACTGCCACACACTTTTTTCAGGCGCACCCTGGTCGATGATGCTCTTAAAGAAGTCAAAGTCGATGATATTGAGTCGTCCTTGTGGCAGGATTAACCAGCGATCGTAAGCACCTCGCCATGTGGGTGCATCCATGCCTGTTCCGGGTGTATTGGTGCTGACCCAATGCGGCATACGATGGCAATCGCCGCAAACGTTCGGCTTGGGCTTGCTCGGATCCAGATCGCCATCGACATGAAACAACCGAAAGCCTCGGACTGCTCGATTTGAAAGGCGGTTATCATAGGCGCGGCGCTGAGCTGGCGGATAAGGGACATTGAGCAGAAACTTGGCCATGTCATCGCGCTCGCGAGCGCTGAGCAATCCAGCTTTGCCTTCGTCGTTTTTTGTTGTATCGCCAACGCGAGCCATGGTCGACGCCAATCCGCCATCGATCAAGTGTCGGGTGGTCGATTCGGGGCTGTTGATAGCGCTATTGGGTTCCACGCCCTTGTGGATACTGCCACTATGGATGCCACCATAAGGATCCCCGGGTATTCCATCCCAATGAAAAGGAGCGGTATCGCGAAGACCTCGTACGGGCATCGTCGAGCGAGGCATGATCTGGTTCCCACCGGTAACAATCGGGGTGTTCAAGACCCAGAGCAACTGATCGGTGTGACCATCGGGGTGACAACTGGCGCAAGAAAACGTCCCTGTGGTCGATGCTCTGGCGGTCGAAAAAGCGATTCGGCCTTTCTTCACTTCCGAATCTGTGGGATCATCGAGTTGTATCGAATGCAAAAGCAGCGGTTGTGCTGGGTCTTGGATGTCGATCTTCGAGACCGAATTGGCAGCAGCGCTGAGAACCCATGCATAAATCGGCTTATCGTCACGGTACTCGATGCTGATTCCTTGAGGAACGGCTCCAACTTGGCACCTTCCAATCAGCCCCCCTGATTTTGCATCGAGGATCGAAAAGGCATCCGATCCTGCCGCTGTCAAATACAGCCAACGGTCGTCAATGCTCAGCTCGATGGCAAACGGAGTAGCCTGAGCGGTTTCATAGGTCGGATGCTCTGGCGGGAGCGGTTCAAGATCGAACCAAGACACTTTGGGCTCAACTCCATCTTTGACGCCCGCTTTCTCGATCTTGGTGATTCGGTTTAGGAACGGTCGGTTATCGAGTTGTGCAAGCCCATGCTTCTTGGTTCCGGCTTTGCCGTTGACATCGTTGCGAGCATCGGTCTGAGCCACAAAGACATTGCCTTGCGAATCGGCAGTGATTCCATACAAGAGAGTTCCCAGCCCTGAAACCGTCTCGATCAATTCGTCATTGGTGACATCGAAAACAAAAAGATCCCTATCAGGCACCTTGGGGTTCTTGACGATGTCGACCACGTGACCGATCGAAAGCACATTGTTGTTATGAATCGAGTGATCCCAAGCGTCGAAGGTCACTAGGTCGCCGTCGATGTCTTGTTTTTTACCGCCGGAGAGTTGGGTTTGGTTATTGGACTCAAAGGGGATGACATACAAGCGACCGTTTCGAACGACCATGCCTCGGGGATCTTGTGCCGTTACGCGAAGTCGCTTGGTAATGGTTCTAGACTCGACATCAATGACTGCGATCTGATTCTCTGAGGAGAGCGACACGTAAGCCTTATGGTCATCGGCAAACACCACTCCGACGGGCTCATCGAATCGCGTGGCTTTTGTTTTTGGGTCAAAATCCTGGATCGTATCGAGAACGAGGAATCGACTCAGACTGTCGGCTTGGATATCGATGATGGAAACCGAATCAGAAACGTGGTTTACCACCCAAAGCTCTTTGCCATCGGGTCGGATCGCAAGTCCGACAGGTTCAATCCCTACGGCGATCTTGCGTTCGATCCGATTGGATTTTTTATCGATCAGGTCGATTGTATTGTTGGGCGTATTCGCTACATAGACAAATTCGCCGGACTCGACCACGGGACGAAACTGCGGGCTCATCATCGCGACCCGACCCCTTGCAGCATCAGCATGTAGGCCGTCTTGGGCACCTGCAGGAGTCTGGATTGACAGGCTCAGTAGCAAACCGAAGATCGAAGGGCAAAGTCGCTTATTGTTACTGCTAGGTCGCATCGTTTGTCGTTCCTTAGGGGATTTCTTTAAAGACTATTCTAAGTTTTTCGCGGGCTCGATGAGTTCAACGCCTAGGATTTCCA
>JBJSXX010000389.1:0-2117 GCA_046086605.1 Pirellula sp.
GTCGATTGCTATTCTTGAGTTGAACCGACCTAGTTGCTAGCAGTGGAGACAAATTCCACTGCTAGCTAGTCCCCTTTTTGAATTACGCGATAGCTACAGGTACCCAGGATGCTGCATAAAAGTTCTTCATTGCGAAATAAACTCGGATCCATGTTCGTATGGATATTTGCTTGTATTTCGATCACGGCCGTCGGATGCGGTCCCAAGATAAGCGTCTCAGAGGTAACAGGTACTGTCACCATGGACGGCAAACCGATGGAGCTTATCCACATCGAATTTTGGTCTTCAAATGGACCTCGGTCGTATGGCAAGACCGATGCAGAGGGAAAGTTCGAACTTAAAATCGATGATGGATCCCAAAGAAAAGGCGCCGTGCCAGGAGAACACAAGATTTGTCTGCGCGATACATGGCCGACCAAGGACGATTACTTGGACGAAGGTGGTGCGTGGGTCGACATGTCCGATGGCAAAAGAAGTCGTATCGATACGAAGTACTACGATGCGATCAAAAGCCCGATGTCTTTAAACGTAGAATCCGGAAAGAAGAATGTCTTTGAGATCAAGGTCGATAAAGCTGCAAATTAGCAGTCGGCGATCTACTGAAGAAACGATTTTCGATTCGAATCGGATTATCAATGTCTACTTCTCCCATGAGCATGACCAACTCCGTCCAACCCGATTCCATAAAGGATTCGGGTTTGCCGAACTCCCAAGGGGCACAAAACAACCGGCTAACTTCACTTGACCAGTTCCGTGGTTACACCGTGCTGGGCATGCTGATCGTCAATTATTTTGGTGGCTACCTCGCTTGCCCTCAGGTTTGGAAACATACCAACGACTATCTGAGCTATGCGGACACCATCATGCCGCAATTTCTCTTCGCAGTCGGATTCTCACTCCGACTCACCGTCGGTAGGCAGTTGCAGACGGGACGAACCCTTCAGTCCTACAGCCGCATCATCCGCCGCTTGCTCGGGCTGGCATTGGTCGCCTTTGTCGTCTACAACGTCTCGCCTCGCGCTGCTAATTGGGAGCAGCTCAAAGAGATCGGAGTTTGGGGGGCCATCCAAGAGCCGCTCAAGCGGCAGTGGTTCCAGACGCTCATGCACATTGCTGTGACATCGCTATGGATTATTCCGGTGATTCATCGCCCCTTGGCAAGCCGTCTTGCCTGGCTCATAGGTTCGGCCATTGCCCATGTGATTCTCTCGTACCTCTTCAACTTTACGTGGTGCAACACCAACCCCAACGCCATCGACGGCGGTCCCTTGGGATTCCTGACTTGGACAATCCCCGCGATCCTAGGTACCTTTGCCTGCGATTGGTTCGTTCCAGATCGCTCTTCGAATTCTACCCCTTTGGCCCCAGCAAAAGGGATTGGATTGTCAATCATCACCGCGTGTCTTTTGATGCTCTTGGGCTACGGGTTCTCGTGTGGAACAAGGTTCTATGATGTCATCGCAACACCGACATCCAGCGACGCAACTTCCAAGATTGCTCTCGACCCGGTCGTTCCGGATGCGACTCGCCGCAGCGTCAAGTTCCAAGACCTCTCGGCACAGTCTTGGCTCGCCGAAGCTCCATTTGTAAAACCACCCGATGTTACAAAACGGCAATGGAACTACTGGATGATGAGCCAGCGTGCAGGAACGCTTTCGTACCTGACGTTCGCCGCAGGATTCTCACTGGCTGTCTTTGTCCTGTTCTATGTTTTGTGCGACATCGGCAAATTCGAAGTCCCTGTGTTCAAAACCTTCGGTGTCAATGCCCTGGCGGCCTACGTCCTACATGACCTGACATCCAACGCGATCCAGCCCTTTTTCCCAAAAGATTCACCCGCTTGGTACGCTTTCAGTGGCCTGTTTTTGTTTTGCTTCATCACCTGGTTGTTTCTGCGAAGCCTGCAAAGCCAGAAGATTTTCCTGCGTGTGTGAATTCGGGTAACACGAATTCGCATGGTTTTCACCGGACGGCTCGCGCCGTTCCGCTTTTATTTCAGTGCCATTGGGCCTAAAGCCATTTCTCAGGTTGCCGTTTTTGAAGGTTCTCCTATAAAACAGGAGTTCAAAAGCCCTTTTGTACGACCTTATCCCCCGTGAATCTCTATGAACTTTGTC
>JBJSXX010000390.1:0-10714 GCA_046086605.1 Pirellula sp.
AGCAAGTCTGCTGGCGTCTCCCGATCCGCCTTGGCTATCTCGCGTACCACTGCTTGGCAATCGATAGAATCGGGTGCTTCGATAGGGACAGACCGATTTGCGAAGAAATCAGCATAGGGGTGGAGCAAAGCGAACAATCGCTCTGGATCGATCGATTCCAAAACTCCGGGGCGCGACAATCGCGGGATTCGAACATCTGTCATAATTTAAACCTTGAAAACCAACTAGCCATGCCGATCCTTCATTGATCAAAACGTCAAGCAATCCAAACGGCTGACGCACGGAAAGGTCGATTGGCAGGGCCGGCCCACGGCATCCACCGTAGAAATTCCTAGCTTGGATTTCCCACCCGCCTGTCCTTGACCATTGCCCTGAGTGATTCCATCCAGACCAAGCCACTGCCTATCTCGATAGCTATCATTACTAAGTCTGTGACACGTTAGGTCACGGCTTTGTGAATTGGGGGAAATTTTCCGGCTCCCTGCTGCTCCTCAGCGTGAAAACACTCTCTTTTTGGAGAGAGGGAATCCCAATGAAAACATTGAGATTCGCATTTTGAGCTTCTTTCGATGCTCAAACAGCCAGGAGCCTGTTTCGGATAAAAGAAAGTGGGACTAGCCAGATGGATGCAAGGCGATCGAGTGCTTGCCGGGGGCGTCTCCAATCATACTGCTCGATGCTGCTTTCGAATTTGACCATCGTAATGCCACCAATGAGTTATCGTGTGGCGAGACACTTGACCTGAATATCTCTACCCTTGAGTGAAAACGACAGTGTCACCACCGCTCCTGGATGCAATTCGTTGCTTTTGTCTTCCAGTCGAATCGTGCAATCCAAGCCGGCTACCATGTCTTTTTGATCCACTGCATGAACTTCAATAGTAGGGACCGAACTGACCTTAGCTCCGCCTGGATTCGTGATTTTGATGTTCGACACATCCATGTTCGTTACCGGGCCATTGACTTCACCGACGAAGAGTCGGAAGTCGCCGACCCAAGCATTTGATTTACGTCCTAATGCTACGATCTTTGGCTTCGTGAAAGGGCGGTTTTTCATCCAAAAACTACGTTCAACTTTTGAGAGTACAGTTCCCTGATCTTTCGAGGTGAACTCAAACACTACTTTCGAAACGGAGTTGCTTCCCATGGCGATTGTGTCGATGTCCAATTCCACGCTTGAAAGGTCTCCTTCTTGATCCTTGATCCATCGAGAGCCAAGGACTCCCATGCCCTCGACGCTTAAGTCGTGCCTGTCTAAATGATGATCCTTGGACTGTGAACGAATCGGAACGCTCACCAGTTGTCTCCCCTCTTGATCCAGTGGAATTGTGTCTTGTATCAGGAAAGGAGAAACGGCATTGAGCTCAATATCAAGCCGAATTCGGCAAATACCCGCCGTATCAAAGAACGCAAGTTGTTTCGAGCTGGGGCCCTGTTCCTTGGGAACCACGAGCTGAAAGCCAAAGCTCTTCGTTCTCTCGTTTTCGATCGCTAGCCCTGATGGGACACCTTTGATACAACCGCACGAGCTAGTGCTCCGAGGCAGATTCAAGTCGTGTCCTGTGCTATTGAGAATCGACCATTTGATTTCAAGTAATTCACCATTCAGACGATCGCCCAGTGAGAGCTTTACGGTTCGGCATCCCTGTTGATCTTCTGAAACTTCACCCAATTTGGACTCAAAATCAGCTTTCGCCGGGTCGATAGGGATAGCGATGGCGAATCCGCTGGGGATCAGCAGCATGGCGATTGCAAACAAAAGTGTGGTTCGAAAGCAAGTCGCTCGATTTGGCAAGGGGTTTTGTAAAGTTCTTTCTAGATGTTGCTGCACATCGATGGCCCTTTTTGATGACAGGACATATCAGATTTGATAAGATTCCTTCCGACGACACCGATTCGAAAACTACTTCCTCGCCCTTTAGTTTAGCGGATTCGTATGCCAGTTTACGAGTACCGAACCCGAAGTTCGAAGCTTTTCAGGCCTATCTCCGGGACGATCATCGCGGAATCTCCGAGAATGGCTCGTGAACTCCTTCGACGCCAACACATCGATTTCGTATCAATCCGCTGTCTGGACGAATCATCGAACTCTAAGCATTTGGCAGCGGGGTACTTCCACTCTCTTGGGAGTCGTTGGAATGGTTACTGGCTATCGAGTGATGTCTCTTGGTTTGTTCGGGAGTTGTGCACATTGCTTCGTGTTGGTTGCCCTGTCGTCGAGGCGCTGGATTTAGCAATCACACAAAGTAGCTCAAGGATGAAGCCTTGGCTTTTGAGGGTTCGTCACAGTGTTCAATCGGGGAGCACCTTGGCTGATTCGATGCGGGAATGCTCGGGAATATTCAGCAGCGTTTTGATCGAGATGGTGCATGTGGGAGAAACTGCCGGAACCTTACCCGCGATCCTTCAGCAGGCCGCGGAGTTCCAAGAGCGAAAGAAGCGGCTTCGAAATCGAGTTGGATCTGCTTTGCTCTATCCGACCATGGTGCTTGCCCTCAGCATTGGCGTCACGTTTTTTTTAATGACGGTCGTTGTGCCGACCTTGCTCGAGAGCCTGCAGGAATTCGGACAAGAACTACCTTGGCCGACTAGAATCCTGAAATCAGTCTCAGATTTTTTATTGCGACACTACTTGCATGGTGCTTTAGCTATTGGAGCTTGCGGAGTATTCTTGGGTATTGCATTGAATACACAAAAAGGAAAGAGGATACTGCATGGGCTTCTACTGAGAACGCCGGTGCTCGGGCCGTTGATCATGAAGCAAAATAGTTCGCGACTTTGTATGATTACCGGTACACTGTTGTCCTCTGGGGTTGAGCTGATCCCTGCTTTGGAGATCGCTGAGAATTCGATAACTAATATTCCGATAAAAGAAGCCGTTAGCACAGCTAGGATTCGGATCAAAACGGGAGCTGATATTGGTAGAGCGATATCAATGTCAAATCTGTTACCTGTTGGATTGGTGCAGGTTTTTACACTTGGTCAGAATTCGGGGGAGCTCGATACGTTACTTTTGGAAATAGCTAATGATTACGACTCGCAGGTCAATCTCATGGCTGATCGCCTGGCTTCGATCTTGGAACCAGTTCTTATTATCGGTCTATCTTTAATTGTTGGGTTCATCCTTTTAGCCACACTACTACCAATACTGGAGACGGGAAATGTATTGTCAGAGCAATAGAACCGTATCGAAAAAACGATTTGTTTCTTCTCCAGTGAACCCGCTGAAGCAAGGATTCACGCTTGTGGAACTCATGGTTTCACTTGTGATCCTTGCTCTACTGGCAAGCGCCGTCTCGGTTAGTATCCGAAGCTATCTGATTCGCAGTAAACAGAGTATTGCGAAAATCGAAATATCGCGAATGAGTCAGGCGGTCGAGGCATTCTATGCGACGTTCGATCGCTACCCAACGAATGACGAGGGCATTGAGGTACTGGTATCCAAATCTGACGAGTTTCCGGAAGGACTGCTCGATTTTCTTCCGAGCGATCCCTGGGGAAATAGTTACGAGTATCGATCTCCGGGAGACTCCACTCCATTCGAAATCGTCTCTTTGGGAGCCGATCGTAGAGAGGGGGGAACTGGGGCGGACCGCGACATAACCAGCGTAGAGCTTGCCAAGACACGAAGGAAGAATTGATGATGCCTGGACCTTCTGGACCTCGCTCGGGGTTCACATTGCTTGAGGTGCTCCTGGTCGTCGCGATTCTTGGAGTGATTGCCTCAATGGTTTCCGTTCAATTCGATGGTCCGTTACGCAAATCCAGAGTATTCAATGCCATCGAACGATGGTTGGTTATCGACCAATTCCTCAGAAGTTCTACCGAATATCAATCTGCAAAACTGGTGATCAATCACTCTGATGGTCGATGGACTGCAACGGCTGTTCGAAGCACGGGCGAGATCTTTGCAAGTTGGTACTTCGATCCTAGAATCGAGGTGAAAATCTCCGAAATACAGGGCAATACCTCCGATTTCAAAACCAGTCATCTGGGGGAAATCTTATTTCAAGCTGGTCGAGGGACAAATGACTACAGGGTTCAGATCCGGGAAAAAGAGACCGTAAAATTGCTTGAGATTGCAGGAGGTACCGGTGAATCGAAGGAGATGTAATGGAACAACGCTCATCGAGGTTGTTGTTGGACTGGCTTTATTGGGTTCGTTACTTGTAGCCTTGATCGTCGCTGCATCCACTCTGGAGCAGCGGAGAAAACGAGCGGACGAAAAACTGCAGGCCGTTGGAATTCTAGAGCATATTTTACAGGATTGCTTTGCCAAAGGTTTTCCGACAACGGGAAAGCAAAGAACCATTCACATTGAGAGTCAGTGGAACTGTTCATTTGAACTTGTCAAAGCGGCTGAGATAAACGATCCGTTCGTGGTGGTTCGTGTCCAATTGCATCGTCATGATCACCCGGAAAAAAGTGTGAGCATGGCTGAAGTCATGGTCCACAAAGATGTCCTCGGGAGGAGCGAATGGTGACACGCAAACGAAAAGGCATCACAATCGTTGAGTTGCTTTTGGCACTATCATTGTGCGTCATCATGATTGGAGCAATCACCGGCGTTCTTTCGTCGCTGAGAGAGCAGCAAAGGAAACGCTTTCAACACATGCCGAATCATTGGCAAGGAAATTATCACAGAATCCTCTGGACCGATCTATCACAAGCTCGATGGATCGCAAAACTCGATGCAGGAATAGCGCTTGCGATTCCACCTAACTCCATCGTGACCTACGAAGTGTCGACCTTGGGATCAGATCCAGGTACCCTTGTTCGACGCTCCTATGGAAGCAATACTGAAATTAGAGTAGGGCAGGCACTTTCCACTTTGTGGAATTCCGATTTGCTTCAAAGTCAAACCATCACTTGGAGTATTGATTCAGTTGAATTTCTACGGGGCGATTCCAATGGAAGCACCAATCCGATCCCAGGAACATGGAGTCCCGCTCCATCGTCGATCCTCTATCGAATAAGAAAACCGAGTTCGGATGTGACCTTGGCCCAATGGGTAATCGTCCGGTAAATAAACAGTCTTAGGGAAATCGCTCATGAGTGACCAAGCAGACGCAGATTCGGGTTCGTTATCCCACCGGTTTTTCGATCGAGTCTCGATCGACCTCTGTCGGCGTGAACGTTTTTGCTTGCAGTCAGTATCGAGATTAGATGACACGGTTAAAAATGTTGAGGTTTTGGTGCACAGTCAAGACGCCAAACCCTTTGTCCTTGATGGTATTCGTCGTTTTCTTGGGAAACCAATTGAAAAAGTGCTGGTTGGCGACCTTGAGCTTGAGCAGATCATCAATTCTCAATACGAGTCATTCCGCATGGGAAAACTGGTCGAGCGAAATGAGGATCCGGCTAGCCAGGACATCATTCAAGCTCAGTTGCAAGCGGTGGATTCCGAGTCGGACTTGCTTCAAGCTCAAGCTTCAGCTCCGGTTATCGATTTGGTGAATCGAATTCTTTTCGAGGCTATTCAGCAAAAAAGCTCAGACATTCACTTTCAGCCCCAGGAGGACGCTCTTCTTGTGCGCATACGAATGGATGGCATTTTGGTAGATTTGGAAAAAATCCCTAAAGATATCCAGGATGAGGTTTTAGCTCGAATTAAAGTAGCCGGACGAATGGATATCGCCGAGAAGCGACTGCCTCAAGATGGACGCGCCACGGTTTATCTTGGTTCAAAGTCGATTGATTTACGAATTGCATCGATGCCTTCAAGTTTTGGTGAGAGGATCGTGATCCGACTCTTGGATAAAAGCGCAAGATTGTACCAGCTACCAGAGCTTGGCATGGACAGCGAAACGCTATCGAAATTCCGTACTGCTATTACCGTCGAGCATGGCTTGATTCTGGTAACAGGGCCGACCGGAAGTGGTAAAAGCACCACTCTTTATGCCGCACTCAAAGAACTTGATACCACGCAACGCAACGCAGTAACGCTAGAGGATCCCATCGAATATCAGCTCGAAGGCATATCTCAAACCCAGATCAATCTCAAAAAAGGGATGACCTTTGCAAGTGGGCTTCGAAGCGTTCTCCGCCAAGACCCGGATATTATTATGGTAGGGGAGATCCGAGATACTGAAACCGCAGCGATGGCAGTTCAAGCATCACTGACAGGTCACTTGGTGTTTTCCACGCTCCACACCAATGATGCTGCAAGTGCAATCACCAGACTACTTGATCTGGGAATTGAACCATACCTGGTCGCCAGTAGTCTGGTTTCAGTTCTGGCTCAAAGACTGGTTCGTCAGTTGTGCGAGAAGTGCAAGCAACCGCTGGACTTGCAGGCACCTTCACTTGGTTGGCGATCCAAAGGATGCCAGAGTTGTAGAAACCTCGGCTATAGTGGTCGGATCGGAATATATGAATTACTTCTGGTCGATGAGCCCATTAGAGGATTGATCACAAGGTCAAGCCACGCCTCTGCGATAAGAGAGCATGCGGTATCCCAGGGTATGAAGCTATTGGCAGATTCAGGCGAAGAGAAAGTATTAGCCGGATTGACGAGTCACGAAGAAGTACAAAGAGTCACGCTCCGATCATCACTGTAGGATAATAGTCATGGCGTTAGTGCGGAATTTCTCACGGCAATCCAATCGTAAGGTGCGTCGCCCTCGGAGAGCTAGGCGTGGGGTAATTCTTGTTTTTGTACTTCTTTTCCTCGCCTTGTGCAGCGCAATCCTCGTGCGGTCTCATTCCATGGTCACGCGATCGATGGTGCAAGCAGCTCGAGCAGAAAAAGAAATGCAAATCCGATGGGCAAAGATTTCGATCCGAAGAAGCTTGCTCATGAATAGTGATGCAATGCTCGATGCTTCGCCAGTTGTAAAATCCCAAACCAACCCAGCCAACAACGGGCTTATTCTTGCCACCAAAAGTCGACTAGCGGCTTCACAGATTAAATTGGCTCTTTCAGGCCAGCGATATCTAGCTATCCTTGAGGATGAAAATGCAAAGCTCCCATTGAATCGCTTGCTTGCGTCCAAGCCTTACGAAGCATGGCGATCGGAAATCCGCAATCTAAATGCAAGTAATCTGAGTATGCGACAAAAGTTGGTTTCCAAAAACCTTGAGCGGTGGGGGGACTTTTTTCAAGCACCGATAGATTCGAATCAGTCATTCGATACTGCCGATGATTTAATTGATGCAACAAAGCATATCACTCTTTTTACCAACAATCTTGTCAATTACCGAAGTGCGTCTCCCAAAATCCTCAATGCATTGTGGAGGATACATTTCAGACGAGAGGCTCCGGAATGCATCCATGCGATGCGCAAGTACCAACCACCTTTTAATATTGCCCAGTATTGCCGTGGTTATGGGCTATCGGATGCGGAATCCACATTCGCAGGTGAGATTTTTAGCGATAGCTGTCAGTGCTGCTCACTAACGATTATCCATAAACATTCTGGGACTTCGCTCGACGTTTCCCGCTTTTACCGACGCACAAAAGAGGGGTATGCAGATGATCATTTCGGCGACCCTGGCTGGTAAAATCCTTGGTTTTTGTACCAAACTGCCACCAGATCCATGAAAACGTCATCAAATTGGGAATCCTTGTGGTTTTTCCTGTAAAGTTCGCACACCCATAGTTGCAATTGCCCTTGTGGATCCGTTAGGCTACTGACGAAAAGAGTTGCCAGTTTTGTGGCACACACACCCGGCTCTTTAGCAAGTCCTGTCAGGTTTTATGATGATGAATCACGCCCCGACCTTGATCAGATCCTTGGTATCAATGCCTGTTGCTCTCCTTGGTCCTCAAGCACCAAGATGGATTAAGCAGTCGATTTCTGCGGCTGCATTGTGGCTAATATTGTCAATGACAAGTGCCCTTGGCCAGACGTTTCCGAGTGTTGATGGTACGAATAACATTGGCATGGGGAACCACGTTATCAACACCAACACGTTGGCTGCACAGATGGCCAGCATCACGACCAGTTGCCCGTGCTACAACTGCGAGCCCAGTGACGATACTCCTATGTGGGACTGCCCGACTGGAGACTGTCAGGAGTCAAGCTCTGAGCGATCCTCGTGTGATACCGGGGGGTGTGGCTCGCCGCTGACCCCTTGGTCGTTGATGGTCCCTCCGGGGTTTCGCCCTGCGCGCCTGCGACCGACGTTTAATCCGTTTATGCGAGGTGCTGATCTATTCTCTCAGGGCTCGAAGATTGCTAATACATCGATGGACATCGCGACCTGTGCGATCGATATCAAGTCCGAGCAGCCCACGGGAGTGAGCCTGGTGCGTGTGATGCGTCCACTGGCGATGTCGATTCCTGGCAACTTCGGTCCGATGATGTTTTCGAACTACGATCAGACGCTAACCGTAACGCGGATTGCCAGTGGCGGTAGCCAGCAGATCGACATCAGTTCTTTTGATCCATTGAACATGCGATCGATGAGTTATCGCCGCAACTCGAATGCCAGCGGAGCGAGTTTTTCGGTTGCGTTGCCTTTAGAGCGTGACCCGCTGAAGCAGATCACGCTGTTGAAACCGGACATGTCGGTGATCAGTTCATCGGACTCGAGCGATTTTCATGGTGCCAAGTACGCCAGGGCCGATGCATGGGATGGCAGCTATGTGCTGTTTCAGCTCTTTGATATTGGAACCACCGGTGGCAGAACAGGCCGTCCGGTGAAGTACCATTCGCTCATTGGTGACACGACGGTCAGCTACAAGAGCTTCACGACAGCCGAACTGGCGGCATCCCCGACACGTGCCTTGCAGATCGACACCGTGACGGATCGTTACGGTGCGACGCTGACATTTACGTATCAGACGACTCAGGTGTCGGGCAGTTGGGTCGTCAGCGGTATTACCGGCCCGGGTAGCCAGACTCGAAGCTACACCTACGGCAGTGGGACGGGTGCCAAGCTTGCCTCGGTTTCGAATCCTGTGGGTCCGGATTCGACGTACAGTTTCACGGCAGACTCCTATGCTGGATCGGTGGCGGTTCAGATCGCAGATCGCTCTGCGCCCGAGGGGGATCAGGTCAAGACACTGTTTTTGAGCAATTTGGCTGCGGTGATCAACAACCAGTCGAACACGATCCCCCCCAATGCGCTGCGGATGGTGACCAATGGTGCCAACGAGGTGACGTATTTGATGGTTCGCAACGGTGCACCACAGCAGTTTCATTACGAGGGGGCAGGCCGGATGAAGTTCGTTGCCGGGGCGGCGACCTCGCAGGGAGTCGGTCACCCCGAGGAATTGTTCAGTTCTGCTTATTTCCGAGATGGATGGTCGTACGCATCGAGCATGACCTCGAGTATGGGGACAACGCCTGGGTTTACCGGGACGACCGACACGCTGTTCAAGCAGGAGTATCTTTACAATGGGAGCGAATCGGGGCTAAAGATTCAACGTGGGGATGCCACGACGGTGAATCATTTTTGGGATGCCGATAAGTGGATCATACGAAGCGAGTACAGCGACGGGACGATCGAGACGTACTGTTACAATGGGGCCAAGAAGGTCACGCGTAAGAGGAACCGCAACGGGGAGGTCATCAAGTACGTTTACGACTCGGAAAATCGATTGATCGAAGAGCACGTGGGATTGAAGGATAATTCGACGAATGTGGTGGGATTTGATCCGTACACGGGAGCCTCGACCTACAACCGCTGTGCGACGAACGATGTCCAGACGTCGGAATACGCGGTACGGAAATGGGAGTACGTTGCATGGGGGCAAAACGGTGCTGGAGCACTTGCGGCAACGATCGACGCGAGGAACAACCGCACGGACTACCAGTACAATTCGAGCCATCAGCTGTGGAAGATCTTGGAGCCTGCCGATAGCTCCGGTGGTGCGCGTCCGACGACGGTCTTTACTTACAATTCTGCGGGGCGTATCGCCACGGTAACCGATCCGGAAAGCCGTGTGGTGACGTATGTGTACGACGCAATGGGGCGCAAGATCGAAACGCAGTACCAGGATGGCACGGCCGATAAGATCGAATACGCAACCAGTGGCAACGCAACGGGGCTGGTCAGTAAGACGATCGATCGGCTGAATGTGGTGACGAGCTACGCATACGATGCGGCGCAGCGTCTTACGACTAAAACGGTCGCTTCGGCGGTACGCGGAAGCGGAGGATCCGAGACGGCCACTCCCTATGGCGTCTCCTCGACGACCACCTACGAATACGTGCACGGCTCGGATCTGGTCTACAAGACGAAGGTCGATGGTGCTCTGACGCAGTACAAGTACGATCACCGTGGGCGTGTCCTGGAGACGACGTCCTATCCACGAACTGGAGCGACGCTGACGGCTAGCACACAGTACAACAATGACCAATTGTACAGTCGGACCGATCCGTATGGGAGAACGACATATTACGCCTACGACGCGACCGACGGTCGTTTGATTCGCACGATCCAGGGGATGGTCCCACAGTGGAGTCCTCCGTCCCCGAGTGGCACACAGACCCTCTCTCAGGCGCTATTGGGGGTGAGCCGAGACCTCAATGCCAACGCCCAGTACATCGTAACGGATCTTGTCTTGGACGCTTCGGGCAGGAAAACCGATTCGTACAATGGGCTCAACACGCGCACCAAAATGGAATATGACACGCGCAGTCGACTCGTGATTCAAAAAGTCGCCTACGGCACCTCGATCGAGGCGCGTACCGACACGCTCTACGACGCGGCAAGCAATGTCACCGAGGTCCGCTCGCCTCGCTACTTCGACTCTGGGGACAGCA
>JBJSXX010000391.1:0-6808 GCA_046086605.1 Pirellula sp.
ATTTTCCGTTGCCGCTTGGACCTCGCCAGTGCCCCCACTGAATCGCGTCTTTCGAGGCTGACTCTTGAGCGGTTGTTTTGGCTGGATGAGTGCTTAGCAAACCGAGGCTGCAGAAGGCCAAGGCGGGGAAAAGAAAAAAGTTTTTGAAGTGCTTAGGCATAGCTTGGGAAAGGGTTGGAGTTCTCTTTGGATCTTGAAGGATTCATGGAGTTATGAAGGTGGGAGCCCTGGAGGCTTTCATCGTACTCGAAAAGAAGGCTTGGGATTGGGTTGATACCCGAGCTAGGCCTACCAAATAGGATGAATTGCTTGGTGTACTCGGCTGTAGAGGGAATCTATTGGGTAAACTCTCTGGCCACCGCCGGACGGCTCGCACCGTTCCGCTTTTCCTTCAAAACCCGCCATCGAAGTTCCGAATTGGTACTAATCCTAGGAGATTGGTCTTTGTCAAGTCTTCTGGTGGGGTTTAAGCTTTAGCAGAACAGTTCTCAGCAGTAGCCTTGGGTTTTGGGCGAAGGATGACCATCAATCAAACGTTAAATCAGTCGATAGGGGAGCAGATGCGGGCCGAGGAGTTGAGCCTGCGCTCGACGGTGCCTCCGTCGCAGGTTCCCGGCTATCGCATGGAACGGTTGTTAGGTCAGGGGGCTTATGGGCAGGTTTGGATTGCGACGAACCTCAATACGGGTCGAACCGTGGCAATCAAGTTCTACTTGCATCGCGCGGGGGTGAATTGGTCGCTTTTGACGCGTGAGGTTCGGAACTTGGTTTCGATGTCAGGCAACCGCGCGATTGTTCAAGTCTTGGAGGTGGGTTGGGACTCCGAGCCTCCGTACTACGTGATGGAGTATCTTGAGAACGGGTCGCTAGATGATCTGATACGCAACCGAGGGGCGATCGCAGTCCCCAAGGCGGTCGAGCTCTTTACAGGGATTGCGATGGGGTTGAACCATTCGCATGGTAAGGGGGTTTTGCATTGCGATTTAAAACCTGCGAATGTTCTCCTTGACCAAGACATGCAACCGAGGATAGCGGATTTTGGTCAAAGCCGATTGTCCAATGAGCAGACACCTTCGCTCGGTACACTTTTTTTCATGGCGCCAGAGCAAGCCGATCTCAATGCGGTGCCCGATGCCAGATGGGATGTTTATGCGCTAGGGGCGATTCTCTATTCGATGGTCGTGGGCACTCCGCCTTATCGCACACCTGAGACCGTCTCGACTTTGGACACCGCCAGCAGTCTTTCTGAGCGGCTCAAGAGGTATCGCGATACGATCCTCAAGAGTCCTTATCCGCGAGGTCACTATAAAGCTCCTGGGATCGATCGCGGGCTTTGTTCGATCATCGATCGTTGCATCGCAAAGAAGCCTGAGGATCGCTTCGAGAATGTTCAGCAAGTGTTAGCAGCCTTGGAGCGTCGCAACATCAACCGTTTGCGAACACCTCTGTTGGTTCTGGGGATACTCGGTCCGCTGTTGCTTGCAACCATCATGGGGTTATCTTTCTGGCGGGCCGTATCGGTAGCCGAAGCAGATCTTTCGAACGATCTTCGAGAAGGCGCGCTGCAGAGCAATTATTTTGCTGCTCGTTCTGCGGCAGGAACGCTTGAGTCGGAGATTTCGGCTTTGTTCCGATTGGTCGAAGAGGAGGCCAGGCGCAGTGCGATCGAGGAGCGGTTTGCCGAGTCGATCGACTCTGCGGGTATCGATCTATTGCAGTCGTTGGCCACTGAGCAGGATCCACCACCGGAGAGTCAAGCGACGCTCATCGACTTGCCCGCTCGCAACGAGCTCGAAACGCTTTTGGCTAGGCGGCTCGAATGGATCCGATCCAGAGGTGGGCCGGCTAAATCGACCAAGTTCGATAGTTTGTTTGTTACCGATCGCTACGGAACGATGATCGCAGCGGCTTTTGCAAATGAACCCTCGAGCGCTCCGATCGGCGAGAACTTTGCCTATCGCAGTTACTTTTCCGGTCAGTCGCGAGACTTGAGTCCCACCACACCGCGGCGCAACATCCAGCGTACAACTGCTTCGCACCTGAGTGTGCCTTTCAAATCCACAACCACCAATCGATGGAAGATCGCCGTCTCGACTCCAATCTCGGTAAAGCGTAAATCGCTCGATGATCAAGGGCCCGATCGAGTCACCGAGGGTCTTTTGGTTTTGACCATCAACATCGGCGACCTGCAATTGCTCTCGACAGAGAATCAACCTCCGGGCGAATCGCAGGACGATGACCAAGCTCCCATCGATGAAAACATCGATAGGCAATTTCCAGGTTTTGCTGTTTTGGTGGACGGACATGAGGGGCAGCGTGAAGGAACGATCCTGCAGCATCCTTTTTTTGCAACGTGGAATGGTTCAGAGGATTCGAAGTCTGCCGATGGAAGCGAGCTGAAGTTTCAGATCGATGAAGCGATGCTTAAAAAGCTCAAAGAAGACGGAACGTATCGATACATCGATCCGGTATCGAAGCATCCTGCTGGGCAGGCGTATCAAGGCCAATGGATTGCGGCCATGGAGAAAGTCGAAATCGCTCGAAAAGGCTCCGATGAATTTGAGCGGCGGCAGTCGACCTCTTTGCTTTTGCTCGTACAAGTCCCTGCCGATTCGATCACGGTGCCGATTTCGCAAATGGGCCAAAAGCTTGCAAAGTTGTTTCTCTATGCGGTTGTTGCGCTGCTGCTGGGGATTGCGGGTTTATGGCTAATTGTCAGTCGGTTCCTGAGAACACCGGATCAGCTCGGTCAGATTGTTCGCCCCCGCGTCACGGCGCAGGCTAGTGGTTCTTCGGATGCCGACGCGACTCTGGGCGTAGAATAAAAATCGTTGCTGTTGTGCTATACTAACTGGTGTGAGAAAACCATTTCGCCTTGTCCGATTTCACCCAAGGGTCCATCGATGAAATTCAATATGCTCGGTCTTTCTTGCTTCCTAGCGGCTTGTGTATCGCTGGCCGGAGTTGTGTCGGCCCAGGAAGGCCCTGCCCCAGCGACCAGCAAACTCAAGGAGTTTGCAAAGAACGTCGATGACTTCTATCGCTTCGAGGTTGTCGACAATCGTCAGATCGGATCGAGCCGAGTTGCACGTCTGCACATGGTTTCGCAGAAATGGAAAGATGTTACATGGAAGCACGTCGTTTGGATCATCGTGCCGAGCAAGGCGATCGAGAAACCCGATGAGGCTTCGAGTCGATCGGCGATCTTGCTGGTCGATGGAGGTGGGTGGCGCAAAGAGTGGGGCGAAAACGCTCCACCTAAAATTGAGCCTAAGGCTGAGTTTCAGGTTCTCAAAGCGATCGCCGAGGCGACCGGATCCCCGGCGATCGTGGTCTCCCAAGTTCCTTTTCAACCGATGCTTGGCGATCTGAACGAAGATGCTCTGATCGCTGAAACCTTTAAGAGGTTTATTCAGGGAGAGGGGGACGATTGGCCGCTTCTAATGCCAATGGTCCGATCTGCAGTTCGCGCCATGGATACTGTGCAAAAA
Organism: Pirellula sp.; assembly: GCA_046086605.1. GTDB lineage: Bacteria > Planctomycetota > Planctomycetia > Pirellulales > Pirellulaceae > JBKCUI01. Next base: position 3,492 of record JBJSXX010000391.1, read on the forward strand.
TTCGCCAAAGACGAGTACAAGTTGCAGATTGATAACTTCACGATCACCGGTGCGAGCAAACGAGGCTGGACAACTTGGTTGACCTCAGCGGTCGATCCGCGAATCCATGCACTTGCACCGATGGTGATCGATATGCTCAACATGCCTGTGCAGATGGAGCACCAGATGGCGACCTGGGGGACTTATTCAGACGAAATCGAAGACTATACAGCTTTGAGTTTGCAAAAGTTCATGAAGACCAAGCAAGGCGAGTCGTTGATTCAAATGGTGGACCCTTATCGTTATCGAGACCGGATCGAACAGCCTAAGCTTTTGATCTTTGGGACCAACGACAGGTACTGGCCGCTGGATGCTTGCAACAACTATTGGGCTGATCTCAAGGGGGACAAGTATCTTCTGTACACGCCCAATCAGGGGCATTCGATCCAGGATATTGCGCGTGTCGCCGGCTCGATTTGTGCGTTGCACAAGAGTCGTTGCGGTCAATTGGTATTGCCGAAACTCGATTGGAAGACCGATCTTAAGGAGGGTCGCATCCGTCTGAATATGCAGTGCGATACCGACCCGCAGGACACCTCGATTTGGATTGCAAGGTCTCAGACCCGAGATTTCCGAAACGCCAGTTGGACCAGTTTGCCAGCCAAGCAACTTGAGGCCCGCAAGCACACCGCCGAGATCGCCATGGATGAGGATCAATATGTCGCAGCCTTTGGTGAGTGGGTTTTCGACGCAGGTACCTTGCCAGCTTTCTTCTCGACAAATGTCGTCATCGCAGAGCCGACCAAGAAAGCTCCTTAGGTTCTCCTGAGCTCTTGTGCTCAGATTCCATAGGAAAAACCGGCCCGAAGCGAATTAGTCGGGTCGGTTGAACTGTTTGATTTGAGGGTTCTTGCCTATACTTGAGTACTTTCGCAGGCGATCGCCCCCTTGATCCTGCATACCCACCTTTGCCCTTCGCACACCGGATCTTGCTCCGTGGATTTTGCACCCTCCCGAAAAAAATTCTTGCTTGGATTCCTCGCGGTCGTGATCTGCACCCAAGTGGCGTGCGAACCTGCTGCGAAGGTTCGTGTTTACGAAGCACCTAAGTCCGAATCGACCTTCGTTTCTGGCCCATTGGCGGGTATGGATAAGCGCGCAAGCAGTCCTGGTCCTGCTGCTAGCAAGACCGCTCCGGTTGCATCGGGTCCAAGGCGAATCGTAGGCGCGATTATTCCGACCGAGCAAGGCTGTTACTTTCTCAAAGCCACCGAGGCACCCGAACGGCTTGAACCCTTGCTCGGTGATCTGCGAACCGTTGTCGAAACCTTTTCGATTGATCCTCAAACAGGACTACCGGCAAACAAACTTCCCGAAGGTTGGTTGATGAACCAACGCAATGACGTCGCACTTGCCGAGTTGATTTCGCCTGAATCGACCGGACGGGTCAAGTTCACGGTCACTGCCTTGGCCATGCCTCCCGAACAAGACTGGCAAGGTTACTTGCTCAGCAATGTGAATCGTTGGAGAGGGCAACTCAAACTTGGTGAGCTAACCAAGGAGACCGTCGAAGCATCTTTAGTTTCGATTCCGCGAACAGGTAGCCCGTTGCCTTCTTACATCTTTGACCAGACCGGGACGGGCACCGGAGCCATGAGTCCACCGGCCAAGCCTCCGACGACTGCGAATACGACTGCGAATACTTCGACTCCAAGCGAACCTATGCCCAAGGAGTCTAGCTCGTCGAGGCGTCCGACGCTGCAATACGATTTGCCTGACGGATGGACTGTTGGCCAGGGTTCCCAGTTCCGCCTTGCGACCTTGAACATCGACTCGAAGGAAGGTCGGGGAGAGGTGACTGTGAGCATGGCGACCGATAATCCGCAAGCCAATACGATGATGTGGTTACAACAGGTCGCTAAAGAGGCCGATCCATCGAAGCTTGAACCGCTTGTTGAAAAGACGGTTCAATCCGCCAAAAAGATTGCTGTGGGTGACAAGCAAGCGGTTCTTTACGAAATTCGAAGCTCGGAACAACCCACAGCACCATCGTTGCTGGTCGTCTCACTGCCGACCGACACACCGGAAATGAATCTGTTCATCAAAGTCATCGGTGAGAATCAGATGACCGAAGCTCAGAAAAACAATCTTATTCAATTCGTCCAATCTCTAAAAATCAAATAGATTTCCATGGCTACTACACCTTGGCAAGACGGTCTGTTTCCTCGGTCTAGCGAATCTTCGACTCCGATCGAAAACGTGATCTGGACGGCACTCAAGTACGCCGGTTCATTGAAGATCACTTGTGCGATGTTTTTCCTCGGGGTGGTCATCCTTTTTGTTGGAACATTGGCGCAAGACGAAGATACGATCGTCGATGTCAAGAAAGATTATTTCAATAGTTGGGTGGCTTATGTGCCACTGGACGTTTTCAAGCCTCAGACGATTTGGCCGCATGACCAGGAGCAAAGAATCGCTGGAGGGTTTGTGATTCCTGGAGGTGCTTTGATCGGTTTGATACTGCTGATCAATTTGGTAGCGGCCAAGATGACGCGTTTCCAAATGACAGCCAGAGGTTCGAGGCTCGCAGCAGGGATGATTCTTACCCTGATCGGGTTTGTGCTCATCGCTTTGATCGTTTTCGGCGCGCACTTGGAGGATGGACTCCAAGGTGAGCCGCCTTTTAGTTACGATGAGATTTGGATGGGGTGCGTGGCGAGCATCGTTTTGTCCGCCATGGGGCTCGGTACTTGGGCGATCGCTTTTCCGCCCAAGCAGTCGATTGTTCTGATCACTTTGTGGGTGCTATTTCTTGCCTTCCTGGGTATCGCGACATTCTTGTTTTTAACGGGGGATAGGTACCGCATCCCCGATCCTGGTTTGCGGATTGTCTGGCAACTTTCAAAGAGTTTGATTGTCTCTTCCGTGATGCTCGCCGGTCTGATCCTCATGTTTGGAGCTCGCGGCGGCAATGTGCTGATCCACTTAGGGGTCGGCCTATTGATGCTCGGACAGTTCGTCTTTGGGGATCGTCAAGCTGAGGAGCGTATCAGCCTGTATGAAGGTGAGCGGACATCGGTAGCCGTGCAAACCGACATTGTCGAGTTGGCGGTGATCGATTCTTCGCAAACTGACAAGAACCGAATCGTTGCCTTTGACGACCCCCTGATCTTGAATTCGATAGCAAACAAAAAGCCACTGAGCGATGAGTCTTTGCCATTTGAGATTCGCATTGAAAATTGGATGCCCAATTCGGACATGGTTAGTCGGCAAGAGAATCCCGATGCGGCAAAAGCACTCGAAGGGGTTCAAGGATTGCCACCAGAGGTTGTTGTTCT
>JBJSXX010000392.1:0-2236 GCA_046086605.1 Pirellula sp.
CGGCAGTCGATACACACGACCTGCTTTTTTCTCCTCGGGCAATTCCGATAGCTTTTTGCAAAACTCGACCGCATCATGCCATGAAACTTTCTCTACAGGGAGATCTGCATTCTCGTTACCAACTATGGCTCCTTGATCGCGACTCGGATTCTTACCGATCACCTTTTCATACTGTGCCTGCGTGACTTCGTACACACCTAGGTAGTAGCCCTTGCTGATCGTCACTTCGTGCTGGGTTTCGTTCTTCTGATGGTCTTCCCAACTCTCGGGCGAGCCCATCATGAATGTCCCCGTGGGGATCAGCACCAGTTTCATCCCGATGCTGTTGGTAATCTTGGGCAGATCCCTAACTTGCGAATTACTTTGCGATTCCGACGAATAACCTGCCCTGTTGGTTTCCGCCTCCGGCGACTTTGGGATTCCAGATGGACTCAGGGCAACGCGGAGGCCGCTGTCGTTGTTGCGTTTCGACGGGTAGTCCCAGTTCCGGTACGCCGACCGACAACTCGCGGCCTCGTCGTACCAACTGCCGCCACGGCGCACGCGGGACGAGCCCTCACGTGGGCCAGTCGGATCGCTGACTGCACCCTTTGAATATTCTTCGGACCAATCGCTGCACCATTCCCAAACATTCCCATGCATGTCGTAAAGACCCCAGGCATTAGGCTCCAAAAGTCCAACCGTATGTGTCCGGTCAGAACTGTTGCGATTAAACCAACCATACTCAGGCAGCAAGCCCTCCTCGTCGTCAAACGAATAAGCCGTCTTGCTACCAGCGCGACACGCGTATTCCCACTGGGCCTCGGTCGGCAGTCGATACACACGACCTGCTTTTTTCTCCTCAGGCAATTCCGATAGCTTTTTGCAAAACTTTTCAGCATCATACCATGCAACACTCTCTACAGGGAGATCTGCATTCTCGTTACGAACTATTGCCCCTTGAAAGTGACTTGGATTCTCACCCATCACCTTTTCGAACTGTGCCTGCGTTACTTCATGTACACCAAGGTAGTAGTCCTTACTGATCGTCACTTCGTGTTGGGTCTCGTTCTCATCACGGCCTTGCTCGCTCTCGGGCGAGCCGATCATGAATGTTCCCTTGGGGATCAGCACCAGTTTCATCCCGATGCTGTTGGTGATCTCTTTAGGAGCTTGGGCTTTGGCTGGATGCAGCAGCGCAAGGAGTTGGAAAAGAACAAAGACTACAGAAAAAAACGAAAGCGAGCGTTTCATGGCAAGATTTCACCTGAAGTAGTCCATGGGGTTATTTGCAATAAAAATACTCTTCCTATTTTACGCGAGAGGGACACCTGTTGTTGATAGAAAAAAATCCTTTCTGGTGAACCTCGCCGTTTAGCCTGCATACTTGCGATTTGAAGCCTGAAGGAATCTCAGGGTACGTTTCTGTGCATGGGTGCAAGGCGTGGAAAATTGGTGATTCGGTTTTCTCTATCGATCTGGCTTAGAAGCCAGCATTGTCGTTACGTACGACGGTCGAAAACACTCCACAGCCTCTTGCCGATGGCGATCCTCGGTCGCATGCTCAGGGCAACTCAAGCTTATCCCACGGGCCGTTTTGATAAGTCGAAACCCACGATCGCAGTCGCTTGCGTATCGACTTTTGACTTGGACTCTGACCTAAGGAGCCTGGCTCGCGCTTGGCGTATGCCTAGGATCAGGATGGATACAAATCAGATCGTAGCCTTCGTTGTTTGGGGGTCCTTTGTAGGCCAGGATGTTTCTGCGCATCAGATACCCGTTCAAGCATCCTTTCCGATCATCGAGTTTACGCATACATATGCTAAAGCCGCAGGATTTCCTTTCAGCAAAAAACCTGACTCATCGAAAAGGCTTTCAGCGATAAGCTCTAAGTTGTCTTGATCGGTATCTTCAGACCTGCTGCCCCACAACCCGGCATAAAGCAAAGCGGTATCTCTAAAGCCAGCCAAAAGAGCATCGTAAACCGGGAGCCTAACCTCAGAAACAAGTCCCAACATCGCGTGCGTGAATAGTGAATGAGCGTCATGTTCATCGGGATCAATCCAGTTTGTGGCCATAGCACCGATTCGTAGATGGTTTATCGCTTCCTCCAAAAAGAGTTCACTAACGCAACCTGATGGATTAGAGCATTCATCCCATTACAAATTGCAGTAGTCGTTGTACATGACCCCCAGGGCAGCGCCACGAATAATCACCCAATGGCGATCGATATCTGTATCGTAGGTAGTCAGTCCTG
>JBJSXX010000393.1:0-8724 GCA_046086605.1 Pirellula sp.
CCGCTTTCTATATTCCCGATGAACCGATCGATAGCACGGAATGGTTGTGGGACAACGGTACTTGCGTCGAGATCTGGAAGGCCCAAGTAGACATCGACCAATGGCTGATGAAGGCCAACGATCAACCACCTGAATTAGGGATATTGCGAGATCGCGAGTTGACCAGCGATGCCAGGATCCTAAAACGCGGCAACGCGAATCTCAAGGGCCAGGCTGTACCTCGCGGATACATCCAGTTCTTGGCCTCGAAAAACGATCCGAACTCGTCGGCTAACTTTCAAGACGGAAGCGGTAGGCTAGAGATGGCCCAGCGGATCGCCTCGTCCGATAATCCGCTTACGGCTCGCGTCTGGGTGAATCGTATCTGGCAACAGATCTTTGGCGAAGGACTCGTGCAGAGTGCAAGCGACTTTGGGATACGCTCCGATACGCCTTCTCATCCCGAATTGCTCGATGCTCTTGCCATCGCATTCATCGAGCATGGCTGGAGCACCCGCTGGCTAGTTCGTGAATTGGTAACCACACAAGCTTTCCGAAGGCTCTCTTACGGTGATCACCCTCAAGCCCAAGAGATCGATCCTGCGAATCGCATGCTTTGGCGAACCCATCGCCACCGTTTATCTTGGGAGGAGTCTCGGGACTCACTAGCGAATCTAAGTGGGCTGTTGATCCAGCGTGTCGGTGGCAAGTCGGTCGACCCACTTGCAAGTGATCCTGCGGCGATGGCCCGCAGAAGCCTATACACGACCATCGATCGCCAGTATCTCCCGATGACACTACAGAATTTTGATTTTGCAAATCCCGACATGCATAATCCGAAGAGATCCGAGACAGTGGTGCCTCAGCAAGCACTCTTTCTTCTAAACCATCCCATGCCTGCGATGGCATCGACCAAGCTCGTCGAAACGATCACGGCTCAAGATAACTCGCCACTATCGGACGAACATTTTGTCACCACGCTGTATCGACGCGTTTTACAACGGGATCCAAATCCGTTTGAATCCTCCAAGGCCATGGAATTTCTAAAGCAGAGCCAAGAAGCTTCAAAGACTCCCGAGAATGCAGGGGGCGGACTCTCCCCCCGAGCACAACTCGCCCAAGTCCTACTGATCGGAAACGAGGCGACTTACATCGACTAAATCATGGAACTCCATCGCATGCTTCCTAACCGACGTCAGATACTCGGCTCCTCAGGCATGGGGCTCGGGATGCTCGGGCTTAGCCACTTGCTGGCCGATCCGACCCTTGCGCAGGACCCAATCCTCAAAGCCTCCTCTGGAAATTCGCTTCGCGCAAGGAATCCGCACTTTGCTCCCAAGGCAAAACGGATGGTGCATTTCTTCCTCAACGGCGGCCCTTCGCATGTCGATACGTTTGATCCCAAACCCAAACTCAAAGAGTATGCGGGCAAGCCACTGCCGATGAGCTACTTGACCGAAAGGAGAACCGGTGGGGCACTACCAAGTCCCTTCGAGTTCAAGAAATCCGGCCAAAGCGGATTAGAGATCAGCGAACTTTTTCAAAAGACCGCCGAACATGCGGATAACATCGCAGTCATACGTTCGATGGTTGCCCAAGTCCCCAACCATGAGCCTTCGCTGATGCTCATGAACTGCGGTGATTCGGTTCAAACCCGACCGAGTTTAGGCTCTTGGCTGATGTATGGACTCGGAACCGAAAACCAAAACCTACCGGGCTTCATCGCGATGTGCCCCGGTGGCTATCCGATCAAAGACACGGCCAACTGGCAAAGCGGTTTCTTGCCTGGTGCTTTCCAAGGCACGTTTGTGGATCCCAAGAATGCTCAGATCGAAAAGCTCATTGAAAATATCCGCAGTCCACATGCGAATCTCGATGCCCAAGCTCGACAATTGAAACTGCTACGAGATTTGGCCATGCAAAACCCATCGGCTCAGAGCGACTCGCGGCTCGAATCGCGAATCGAATCTTTCGAACTGGCGTTCCGAATGCAGACCGAAGCCTCCGATGCCTTTGATATCTCGAAAGAGACTCAAGAGGTTCGCGATCTGTACGGCGATACGGTTCATGGCCGTCAAACGCTGATGGCACGCCGCCTTTTGGAACGCGGTGTGCGATACGTTCAGCTATGGCACGGTGCAGGTCAACCCTGGGATCACCATGGAGATATCGAAAAGAACATGCGCACCAATTGCTCTGAGATCGACCAGCCAATCGCCGCGTTCTTAACCGACTTGAAACGCTTGGGAATGCTCGACGAGACGCTGGTTCTTTGGGGTGGAGAGTTCGGTCGCACCCCTGTGTCCGAAGGTGGATCGGGACGAGACCACAACCATTGGGGCTTTAGTGTCTGGCTGGCAGGAGGTGGCATCCGTGGAGGTTGTACACATGGTAGCACCGATGAATTTGGATTCCGCGCCGAGCAGTCTCCAACGAGTGTCCACGACCTGCATGCAACGATTCTCCACCTGATGGGTTTTGATCATGAGAAACTAACCTATCGGTACGCCGGTCGAGATTTTCGATTGACCGATGTTCACGGTCGGGTGGTACGAGAAATTCTTGCTTGAACCCCTGCCCACTCATCCAATTGAGATTGTTCGAGTGCGAGCTGCTTGGCTCTTTGGACCGTTTGTGCATGCTCGATGATTTTTTCGATCTGCTTGAGTTCCTTCTCGTGCTCTAAAAGAATCGACTGCTCCTGGGCCAACCGTTTCCCGAGGACTTCTTGTTCTTTGAGCAACGCATTCTTTTGATCGATCAGCTCGATTCGATAGGCTTCGTTTTCGCGCCAATCCTGCAGCTTGACGATCCCAGTTTGGAGTTTCCTACGCTGCTGGCTCCACATTGTGATCGATCGGGTGAGTTCCTCGATACGCGAGGCCAGAATTTGCATCTCCCGTAGAGTGCTTTCAACTACCGCGGAGGACTGATCACGCTGCCAAGTGCGTATCTTCAACAAACCAGCATGGGGGTTTTCGCGACTCATGGTTAATGATCGATCAAGAGCAAAGGAGTTTGCTGAGTTGTTGCCAAGCGTCCTTCCACTCGATGATCTGGCTACGCTGCTGTTGCAAGAACGCATCGATGATCGGCTTGAGCGAGATCGCACGATCGATTTGCGGATTCGAACCTGAGCGATAAGCTCCGATTTGGATAAGCTCCCGATGCTCGTCGTAGATGGCCATCCACTTTCGGACCTCGGAGACTACAGATGCCTGCTGTGGCTCGATCAGCTGTTGCTGGAGTCGGCTAAGGCTCCTGAGGACATCGATCGCCGGATAGCGACCGCTGTCGGCCAACGATTTCGATAGCACGATATGTCCATCGAGGAAACCGCGTACCGCATCGCTGATCGGTTCATTGTTGTCATCGGCTTCGACCAAGATCGTATAAATCGCTGTGATCGAACCTCGCGAACCATTGCCTGCGCGTTCGACCAAATGAGACAAGGATGAAAAAACGCTCGTCGGATATCCCCTGGTCGTGGGGGCTTCGCCTGCAGCCAAACCGATCTCTCGCTGAGCGGTTGCAAAGCGGGTCAAGGAATCCATCAACAACAGCACCGACTTGCCTTGATCCCTAAGCGATTCGGCAATCGCCGTTGCTGTTTTGGCGGCAAGGATCCGTCTGGGAGCTGGTTGATCGCTGGTGGCAACAACCGTTATGGACTTGGCTTGCCCCTCTGGTCCTAAGTCGTTTTCCAGGAAGTCTCGGACTTCCCTACCACGCTCTCCGATCAAACCAATGACCACATAGTCGGCCTGGGTGCCTCGAGCGAGCATTCCCAAAAGGGTACTCTTGCCAACCCCTGCAGCCGAGAAGATCCCGACCCGTTGGCCTTGTCCTAGACTCATCAAGGTATCGATCGAGCGAACCCCGGTAGGCAATGCATTTCGAATCGGTTGGCGAGATAAAGGAGACACAGGAGGCGCGTCGCAAAACACCCTTTTCCCAACCTCGATCGTTCTACCGCCATCGATCGGCACGCCGGTTGCATCGAGCACTCGACCGCAAAGCTCGTCGGAGACACGAACCGATCGGCACGACTGGACGAGTTCCACACGATCCCCTGCGCGAACACCTTCGAGCACATCAAACGCGGCCAACAAAGTTTTTCCGTGATCAAAGCCGATCACTTCAGCCTCCAAGTAGCCGTGCCCTTGACGTTGAATCCTCGCCACCGAGCCAACCGCAAGCGGCAGCCCTTCGACCGCGATGACTCCCCCTTGGAGCGAGCAAACTCGCCCTCGAACCTGGAAAGGAATCAAACGCCGAAGAGCGGTGTTCCAATCGGAGCTATTGGGCAGCACCGGCAAGCGGGCGTTGATCGATTCGGCCTCAAATGAGTTCACTTACCCAAGCTCCTGTTGGAGTCGATCCAATTGAGTTTTAAGCGATCGATCCAAAGTCGTTTCGGGGGTTTCAATCATGACGCTGCAAGCATCCATCGTTGGATCGTCAACGATTTGAAAGTCGACACCTGGCGAGAGCCGCTGGATCAGAGCAGGCAAAGCATCCGAGAGTTTCAACGCATCAGCGGAGCTCAATCGGATCGTCAGTTGCCGTTGGCCCTGGACGAGCCGAACCATTTCTTCGATCCATTGGAGCAGGATTGTCGGATCGCTTTCGATCTGACGCACAAGCAGTTTCTCTGCGATCTTGATCGCAAGGGATACCGTTTCGTGTTGCCACTGACGCAGCCACTGCTGTGTTGCGTTTTCAAGGGCCATGCAGATCCCATCCACTCGAGCGACGACATCGGTCATTTGCTCACTGACGAGCGTGTCAGCACGTTGCTGAGCAAGCTGATCGATCACCGCACGACCTTCTTCGACCGCCTCCTTGCGCGCTGTGTCTCGCAACTGTTGGCAATCTTTTTGGCATTGTTCTAGGATCGCACGGGCCTGGGCCATCACCGAATCGAGTGAGCCACGTTCGCTGGCCATAGCCGATGGATTCGCAGCATCAACGGCGGCCTGCGTCGGCTTGGAACCGAAAAACGATTTGGGTTTTAGTATCGATGCCATGCCGCGTGCTTTCGTATAGGTTGTCTTCCGCTTACGCCGATACGCGAAACTCTTCGTCGCTCGGCTCGGGCTTGGTCATTTCGATGGCTGTTTGTACGAATTGACCAGCAAGTTCTTGCCAGGTCTTCTCGTCGATGATAGGAACGCTGGCCAATTCCCGGCGAAGTTTCTTCAAAGCCTGGCGTGGTGTAAGCTTTTCGATTCGCATGCGCATGGCTTTATTCGCGCCAGCTAAGAATCGCTTCACATCCTGCGCATTGTGACTGTAGAGCACTCGTAGCAAATCCAAGTCGTCGAGTTTCAAAAGAACTTCAAGAGCCTCCTCGCGGCTGGTCTTTCGGTTCAGCGGGATGACAAAGGGACTCGAAGGCTCGGTGCTGAGCGTCGAATCTTTTGAGCTTTCCGTCACACGGATCCCATGACCTCTGAGGACCATGGGATGCATGGCAGTGAGTTGTTCGGAAAAGCCGTGCTGTTGGGCAGGATTCGCTGCTTGGAGCACCGAAAGCAACTCCCGCACCTTCTCTTGCCCCTGATGCTGTGTCTCGATCTTGGAGCCCACCGACTGAACTTGATGGTAGAACTCAGATAGGACTCCATTGAGGACTCTGGCAGGTGTCGCATCGAGCCGAGCCATCCAGTCCAAGGCCTCTTTGGCTTTATCCAAATCCAGACGAGGTACGATCGACAGTCCCAAACGACTCGGAAGGCTCCTGAGAATCGTTGCGATCACGATTGGGCGTTCGAGACTCAGCACCTCAACGATCGCTTCGATAGGATAATCTTCGATAGAAAAATCGACTTCCTTAGAAGTTGCTTTTTCGGGAACCATCGAATAGTCGGATTGCAAAAGTGCTTCGACGGTTTCTATAGCCAAGCGTTGCTCGTCCGGGGTAATGTTATCGAGCGATGCAAACTGGCTTCGAATCCGCAATGCGAGCGATTCAGGCAAATGATCAAGCAGGCGACTTGCGTCATCGGAATCCATTTGCTGGATTGCGATCGCAAGTTGGCGAATTCGGTGCTCGGTCAAAGCTCCCATTGGCAAAGCTTCCATTGGCGGACGGATCTCGCGCATGCATGAGGACAAACGGACGACGATCGACAAGAAAACAGACTTGGGGATTTGTAAGGGATTCCATGGTTGAAATGCTAGATCGAAAGTCGGTTTGCTAGCATGACGTGACGATTGGTCTTGCAAAGCCTCCCTCATTCATGCTATCGCCTACGCATGGAAACAGATCGCGTGCAGATCACTAACTCTGAGCAACCAGCGGATTCGACGGCAAAGTCCGATTCGATTTGGATTTCGCTTTTGGGAATCGTGATCGCTTTCGCATTGATTTCCACGATGGGCTGTCAAAAGAGCCAACCCTATGTGCTTGGATCGATGCCGAATTATTTGAGGCCCTACAGCCCTGGCGCACCGGTGGTCGTTCCGGATGCAGCCAATCCCGCCACCACACCCGCCTCAGTCCCTCCAACGCCCGCAACGGCTCCTTCAATGCCACTTGCAAGTGCACCAGCAAGTGCGCTGAGCCTGCCGAGCCCCCCTGCACCATCAAACAACAACGCGAATAACTTTGCCTACGCGGCCCAAATCTCGGAATTGGAACGCAGGGCACGTTTGCTCGATGAGAATAATCGCCAATTGCACAGCCAACTTGCACAAGCGCAGCAACAGGTTCAGACCTACCGCGAGCGTTCCGATTTGATGCAACAACAGCTAGGAGACATGTCGGCACAACTGCAACAAGCTCGATTGGCTGCGAGTCGCAGTCTGCCCTCGGGTACTGCTCCGACGGGCAGCATGACCAATCCGCAGATTTCTCCACCGAAACCAGCGATGATCGATCCGAGTCCGTCGAGCCAGAGCATTGCAGGCCCACCGACGATTCCGGGACTTCCCGAGCCTTCTCGACGCAGTGGAGCGAGGTTGACTGCCAACACGAGTCGTGGGCTCGACGAACCAGGCTCCTCGTCGATCGAGCCACTAAGAGCCTTGGGCTATCCGGTGGAAACCAACGGCACGGCCTTACGTGTAAGGATCCCTTCGGATCAGCTCTTTCAACCAGGGACTTCGCAGTGGACACCCAGTGCGTTGTCCCTCCTAGATCGCCTCAGTGGAGCTCTCCGAAACGCCTCTCCTAACGGTCAACTTTCGATCGACAGCTACACCGACAACTCGCTTCAAGCAGTCGCCGGATCGATTACAGCCGATCAATTGACAGCCCAACAAGCCGATGCGATCGGGAGCCACTTGGTGTCTCGCAGCGGATGGAATCCGTCGGTCGTCACCAAGCGGCCAAGCGGATCGGACATGCCGATCATGGACAATCAAACACCGGCCGGGCGTGCAGCCAATCGCCGGATCGAATTTGTAATCACTCAATAGCGCTAGACCGATCGACATCGCTTATGGATCTCTCAGCAAAATCAGCCGTTGCTGATCCTTCGAAAACCTATGACGTTGTCTCTATTGGAGAAACGATGCTAAGGCTCTCGCCTCCGATCCCATGGAGGCTTGAACAAGCCGCTACCTTCGAAGTCCACATTGGAGGAAGCGAATCGAACACCTTGGTTGGCCTTTCGCGACTGGGGTTAAAGACATGCTGGATCTCCCGACTACCCGAGCATGCCCTTGGCCAGCAGCTTGCAAGACTCATCGGGATGCACGGGGTCGACACATCGCATGTCCAGTGGACGACCGAAGATCGATTAGGTGTCTTCTTCTACGAGCCGGCTTGTTTTCCTCGCGGTGGCGAGGTCATCTATGACCGCAAAGACTCGGCATTCACGAAATTTACCAGTCAGCAGGTTCCGACAATCCCACTTGTGTCATGCCGATGGTTCCACGCAACGGGAATCTCTTTGGCTTTAAACTCGCAAGTTCACTCGACGATGACTTTCGCAAGAAACGTATCCAGATCGAGCGGGGCAAAGGTGTCATTTGACTTCAATTACCGAGGAAAACTCTGGAGTATGGACCAAGCTCGCCAGGGTTGCCGAGAGTGGGTCGAATCTTCGGACATTGTATTTTTTGCCAAGCGGGATGCGATTGCCTATTTGGAGTTGGCGTCGGAAGCATCCGACGAGAAGGTCATCGAGGGGTTATCCAAGATTCGTCAGGGCAAGTGTTCGGTAATCACGCTTGGCGAGCGAGGTGCGATGGCGGCCCAAGCAGACGCGGTATGTTATGCGGGAACTCGCAAGGTCGACGGGGCAGGGCGTCTCGGTGGCGGAGACGCTTTCTCTGCAGGATTCCTCTATAGTCAGCTTCATGGCTGGTCGCTCGAGGAATCGCTCGCATGGGGCAATGCCATGGCGGGGCTCAAGTACACGATTCCTGGCGACATGCCAATCATTCACAAACAGGACGTCCAAAGGGTCTTCAGCCAATCAAGCAATGCCGGAGTGCAACGATAGAAAGTGAAAAAGGGATTGTAAGGTGGTGGAAAGAGTTCCTGGCTGAACAAAAAGAGTAATGGGTGAAGAGTGAAATCGTAGCACTGGGCTCTGACCCGTGGCCGTTAGCCGATCGGGCGCAAGTGTCAAGCAGCACTACTTGCGACCTCGGAGTTGTTGTCGAAGCTCGCTGGTGATCGTTTGCAATTCTTCAAGTGTTCGATCTTCGAATTGCGATCCATCACTTATGGGTAGCCCCAAGATCTCTCGCAATGTTTGAATAAGCTCGATCTGTCCTGTTTTCAGGCCC
>JBJSXX010000394.1:0-2847 GCA_046086605.1 Pirellula sp.
CTGAGCGCCAAGAACCAAGCCCTCAAGGAATCCGAGCAAGCGACCAAGGAACAAGCGGGATTGGCCAAAAAAGCGGAATCCGTCGCGCTTGCCAACGAGGAATTGGCCAAGAAGAACGAAACCGCTGCACTGGCCAATGAAAAGCTAGCCAAGGATCGGGCCCAAAGCATCATTCTTACAACCCAAGAAATCTACAAGCAAGTCAAGCAACTCGATGCGAACGAAAGTCCGAGAATCAAAGAGCGCCGCGATCGTATGATGCGAACGCTCTTGCCAATGCTCCAAGAGCATATCCTGAGTCAAGATCCAACCGATGAAGCCGGAGGACTCACAGCAAACGCTTTGCTTATGGATTACGGACTGAGCATGGTTCAGTATGGACTGAAAAAGGAAGCAAAAGAAACACTCAGTCAAGTCGAGCAATTTTTCAGTAACCGGATGGAGCAAAAGAAATCCGATGCAGCCAAGTCGAACTATTTGCAAATCGTTCGGGCCGTTGCAAACATGGAAAGGGAACTCAACCGCGATCTAGACGCAAGTTTGGATTGGTTCCAAAAGCAATCCGATATCGCCCAGCAAATGGTCGATACACCCTCGGCCGATGCCAATGGTCAAGGTGTTTTGCCATGGTATCAATCGACGATTTTCTATGCTCGCGCCACGCATGATCTAGCAGTGACCTATCTGCGGATGGGACAGATCTCCAAAGTCCAAAGCCTTGCTCAAAAGACTCAGGAACTGTGCCGTGATTCCTCCAAACGACTCGCCGAAGAATTGTCCAAAAGCGAATTGAAGGACGAGGAACGCAAAATGATGAAAGCCGCCGAAACCGCCTTTCGCGAAGTCACAAACGCCAGCGAGTTATTGCTGACGACCAACCAATTCCGATCTGGGCTTGTCGAGCAATCCGAACCCAAAATCCGATCTGCACTCGATCAACTCAAAAACGCTTATGAAAAAGATATCAATAACAGCAACCTGCTTCGCCAATATTGCGGACAACTCGGACTCTACTCGGAATTGATCTGCCAAACCGGAAGAACCCAAGAGGGGATCGAAGGCTTGGAGCAAGCTGACATTTTAGGCGAGAAACTTCTAAGCTTTGCTCCGGACAATTCCGATTTTATCCGAACCGCATCTTTGGCAGGGTTTCGACTCACTCAGTGGAGACGCGAACTGAAACTAGCCGACGCCGATGCGCCGGGCGATAGAGCCCTGCTGAGTCGACGAAAAAAAGCACAAATCGATCCGAACAATGATGTCGCAAGGATGGACTGGATGATGTCCGAGGCCCAGATCTCTCAGGCCGACAAGGCGCGAGAATTGGCGGAGGAATTCCTCAAACAACCCAAAATCGATAATGAACTGTTGGTTCTAATCACCAGAACCTACTGCATGATTGCTACAAGAGAGACCGATGCGACTGCATCCCAAGCCTATCTTCAAAAGGCTGTAGAAACGATGCATAAAGCCATTGCTCAAGGGTTTGAGGATGCGGGAATGCTCAAGACTGAAATTGACTTTAGAGTCCTGAGCCAGCGCGGACGGATGCAGGAATTGCTCGATTTGATCGACCAACGCACAAAGCAATCCCAATAACCTAGGTCTACCTGAGCCAGCTCTAGCCCGAGAAATGATGCAGGCGATGCAAAAAATTTCTGATTTTGCTGAAAGGTCTTGTGGCTTGCTTGATACCTGAAAGACACACACTTGCGCTGTGATCTGATTTCTGGGTGTCAGTTCAATGAAGAAACATAAGAAAACCGCTCGCTATCGACTTCGAAATCGAGCGAGAGTCCGCTTTGCCGGGATGTTCGAAACGCTCGAGGAGCGACTACCTTTAACAGGCCCCTATTTCAATTCGCCCATCTCGCAGACTCAGGCGGATTATTTTGTCAACGGTACTCGCGGACTCTCGGAGCTTGGCAGTCGGATTGACCGATCGAGTGAGTTTGCCGAGCAACTCGGGCCACTGAAGAACACCGACGGCACTCCGATGACCGCAGGTCTGCTGGGACCTTTCGGACGCACGCTCGAAGAGGAGCTCGAAAACCCGATCCGAGATTACTTTAGCAACACACCGACTGGCCAGAGATCCACCGATTCGCTCATCGCTCATCTGGGCTCCTTCGGGACTTTTGTGTCGATCGAAGGTGGATTGCTCGACGGATCGATCGACGAGTTGGTGTTTGATGTTCATATCCAAAAGACCTACGATGCCGATCTATTGGACCTTGAATTCGATCATGATCTACTTCCCGAATCCTTCAAATCGAAATCGCAGTTGGAAACCAACCTCCGAGCGTTGGTTGACTTTCAATTGGTCTTTGGGATCACGCTCGATACAACGTTAAACGACCAGCAAGCGTTTTTTGTGCGCGATGTTTCATTTTCAAGCGTTATCCAACTCGATGCGATCCTCGATCCGTTCACGGTCAACTTTGGATTCCTTGAGGCCAGTGTGCCCGACGTTCTCATTGCAGCAAACCTTCAACTCCAAGTCAGTCAACCTGCGATCACTCCTACATTGCGTTTGACCGAACTGGACACCTTCGAGGTCTCGGATTTGTTCACGACTCAAATCGGAAGCAACAACTTCGATGCGACATTCAACTTCGATATCCGTTTGGGACGTTGGAGCCTTGAAGCCACCTCGATGCGTGCCGTGGGTGATTTACTGGGCTTTGATCCAGTACTGACTTTTAGCTCGAACTTTGATGAAGTATTCTTGTTCGACAACATCTCTAGCTCAGAACTCGTCGCGGGGATGGAAGAGTTCCAATCTTGGCTCACGAGCTTTGGCAACTCAGAGCACTACGATGTTGCGATCCCATTTACCAAAGAGTC
>JBJSXX010000395.1:0-13422 GCA_046086605.1 Pirellula sp.
GCTCAATCGTGTTATGTTGCTCGACCTAGCGCGATACCAGGTCGGTGTCGATAGTCGTTTTCAACTTCACCTACGATTGCTCGTCCATTTTCCTAGCTTTTCGTGACAAACGAAACCGACTCGATCTGCCGTTTGCATTCGTAAAGCCCATGCCGAGCGTTGTGTTTCATCGTGGTTTTCGAGGGCCTCCAAAATCGGTTGCAGACCTGCCTCAACTTGCTCGAGCATCGTTCCCTCATCGCTATACTGAATTTGTCTGCTGGCTTTTTCCATGAATTGAACGGCAATTTCCATTGCTTCTGCGATTGCCGATAGAGAAACCAGCATCTCCATCAATCGCCTAACTTCGGCGTACGCATCCGAGTCAAACGAATAGTTGTGATTCATTCGATTCTCATCAACTTGTGTAGCAAGTTGAATTGCTTCCCGGAGGTCATGCAGCACCAATTCGACTGGTTTTGTTATCGCAAGTTCCGCTTCGATAATCCAGCGTGCGTGGATGTTCTCATCACACAACTTGGTCAGAATCTGAACCAAAGAGTCTTTGCGTTGCGTTCGAAGAGTTTTTGCGATGAGCCCTTTCCGGCTCTCGACGAGCTTTTGTTTTGCGATGTGGGCCTCTTCTAGTCGACGCAACTCGTCGTCCGTTGGCTGGATAAAACGTTCTCTTCGGCTCATCGAGATAGATCCTACAGTGGAAAAAGGCGTTCGAGAACTCGGCAAGCCGCTGGGCGGCTAGAAAGTGGATTTTAGAGAGTTGAAAGTAGAGACGAAAGAACCCCTGGTTTTAGCTCGTTACTTTCCCCGCCAACTCGAACCTCCGCCCGGTAGGTAAACAATAGAGGCCAAGCTCGGCCTTCGCCGTCAACAACGTCAACGATGTCAATCTTGTCCGCTGTCAATCCAGTCAATCCAGTCAATCTTGTCAACACCGTCAATGCCGTCAACACCGTCAACACCGTCAAAGAGTTGCTGCCGTCAAGCGGCGTAATCGACCCCAGGGCGGGCGCTACGCTCTGCCCTGGGCTATCTCATGATGCCCCGTTGGGGCAAGTCAGTCCTACCGTAGTGGATCTTACCGAAAAATCGTTGTTTGGATCTCTGGCATCGCTACGGGATGAATTAGAAACCGAATTCGCGAAGCCATTGCTCGCGATCGCTTGCAGATAAATTAGGATTTTGTCTCAAAGGATCCGATGTGTCCTCAGGTGGGAGTTTCTCGGCGAGCTGCCGATCCGTCAATAGTTCCACCGCTTGATTCCAGTCCTCACTGTCTCGAATCGTGGCCCCCCGAGCGGTACCTTTGCGCTGCACACGATGATCGGACGAAAGTAGAACGAGCCGTCTCGGGTTGCTGTGAACTTGCAGGATCTCTTGAATGCACTCATCGGCACTAAGGTAGTCGGAGGAAAACAATAGATGGATGAACCGTTGCTGATAGAATTTCGGCAGTCCTTTCGGAGCAACATCCCCGGCATCGAAGACGATGCAGGTTTGATTCGCGGCAGGGCCAAGCTGCCCCGCAAGCAATTCGATCAATCGATTTCGCCCAGACTCGAGCGCCTTGGGCCGTGTGTCTCCCGCTTGAGCGTACCCAATGGCATACATCAAGTTGTAGCCATCGATCAGAAGCTTGCAACTTAGAACTTGTGGCGGAAACGGCTTGGATTCAGACCCCGAGGATCGCGACATCTATTTTGAAACTTTCGGACTTACGCGATAAACACTGCCATAGAGTTTAGCAGTTTAGAGCCATCATTACCGAAGATCATCGTCGGTTTCTCGACGATAGTCCGCCCAGCGAATCCCAAGCTTACGCATCTTGGCCCTGAGTGTGTGAGGGTTGATTTGAAGTACCCTCGCCGCGCCTCGCCTTCCCTCGACTTGACCAGCACAACGCACAAGCACCTTCTCGATGTGCTGCTTGATCACTTCGTTCAAGGGGAGCAACCGACTGTCGGACTCGGCCACACTGGGCACCACAGAAGGTTGATCCAAGGTAGGACTTGCTTGCAGGTAGGATGACTCGGGAATCACCTCGTAGAATGTGGGCTCCTCAGAAGACGAGACAGCCCGAGTTCCTATGGTAAAGCCTGAACCCAACGCCGTGGCGATATCCAGATGATGCCCTCGACCCAAAATGACCGCGCGATCAATGACCGCCTGCAACTCTCGAATGTTGCCGGGCCAAGGATACTTTAAAAGCTGATCGATATCCGAGAGCTTCGGTTCAGCATAGGGCAAGCCTAACTTGGATGCTGCCTTCTTAGCAAAATGCTTGGCCAAGGTAGGTATGTCCTCGAGTCGCTCGCAGAGCCTCGGCAGTAAAATCGGAAACAGATTGATTCGATACCAAAGATCCTCTCGGAATGTTCGCTCGTGCACCATCGAGGCCAAGTCGCGGTGTGTTGCTGCTACAATTCGCACATCGACATCGATCGTCTTCTCCCCACCTACTCGCTCGATCTGATGCTCCTGCAACACTCTCAACAATCGGACTTGGGCGGCCAAAGGCAACTCGCCAACTTCATCCAAAAATAAAGTCCCACCGCTTGCCCTCTCAAACCATCCTTTACGCTGATCCGATGCGCCTGTAAAACTGCCTCGTTCATGGCCAAAGAGTTGCGAGTCGATGAGTTCCGGCGGTATCGCACCGCAGTTGACCCGCAAAAACGGATGGGATGCCCTGGGTGAGCGTGCGTGAATCGCCCTTGCGATCACTTCCTTGCCCGTTCCGGTATCTCCAAGAATCAACACGGGCATGTCGCTATTGGAAACCAACCCAACACGCTCCATGACCTTCTTGAGCCCTTGCCCTGTGCCGACGATCGACCCACTCTGTTCTTGATCCTCCGTCGAGCTTGGTTCGAGCGATTGAAGAGGCATCTTCTGCACAAGGAGTTTTTGCAGGTAGAACGCAAGGGGTGGTGCAAGCTGCGTAAGGAGTTCTTTGCTGTCCGACTGCATCGAGCGAGCATGTTCGATTTCGAAGACCGCGACCCCCAAATGGAAACGATCAGCCGTCGCAGAACTCGAATCCCCAAGTTTGAGGCCGATGGCCACCAGTCCACCGCGAAGTTCCTCAGTCGAGATCCATGCCAGTTTTCCGCTCCGCTTGGGACTGGCTTGCTCTAAGAGCGATACAGACTGAGCCCACTTATGTAGATCACCCCACCGGGAAACACTGCAGGGTAAGTCCAACTGCTCGGTGGAAGCCTTGCCACTACGGTCGACATAAAGCACACGTCGAATGATCCCGGGCTGGTCGCTTGAAACGGGCCTCTGATACAAAACCAGGAGTGAAAGACTCTCGATAGGCAAGGACTCGCGCAGGATCTTAAGAATCTCATCCCCGCGATGCGAAGTGTCGCTAGCTGACTGAGCCAGTTGCCAAAGGTTGTTCCAAGAAAAATCGGTCATAGACCCACTCACGAAAGCAATTCCCGGGCCGCGACAAATCACCAACGCCCCTACCAAGTAACCTAGCGTACCCACCAAAAAGGACAGCATGCTATCTTATTTGATAGTAACACTGTTTTTAGTCACGGTCAAATGTCGATTTGCCTCGTTTTTATAGCGTTTTCTCAGGGATGGACTTGGGCACGGGGTTTGGCCCGGCAGTTGCGTACAGCGTTAGGGAACGCTTTTGGATTCTTCCATCAACCTCAACCCAAACGATCCTCATGCCTCGATTGCTCGAAAGTCGCTACCGGACCTCCGGTGCGATCCTGACTGCTTTGGGTCTGTTGCTAGGTTGCCTGAGCGCTTGTAGCCCCTCTGGATCCGGAGGAAACGCCTCCGTGAGGCAGATCAAGAACGTCTCGTATGACCCGACTCGGGAGCTTTATACCGAGTTTAACGCCGCTTTTGCCAAGCACTGGCAATCGACACACAACGAGATCGTCGAGTTTGCGCAGTCCCACGGTGGATCGGGCAAGCAAGCTCGGGCCGTGATCGAAGGACTCGATGCCGATATTGTCTCGCTGGCACTCTCGGGAGATATCGATGCGATCGCCGAGAAGACCGGTGCTCTGCCTAGCAACTGGCAAGAAAGTTTCCCCAACAACAGTTCACCCTACACATCGACCATCGTCTTCATGGTTCGCAAAGGGAACCCCAAAAACATCAAGGACTGGGACGATCTGATTCGAGAAGGCGTTGAAGTGATCACTCCGAATCCCAAAACTGGGGGCGGAGCTCGTTGGAATTACTTGGCTGCTTGGGGATACGCTCTCTCCTCGCAGTTAGGCGATCTTGGGAAACTGAAAGACCCAAGCCAAGTTGAATCGGTGTCCAAAGCGACCGAGTTTGCAAAGGGCTTTATTTCCAAGCTCTATGCCAACGTTCCGATCCTCGATACTTCGGCTCGCGCAGCGACCAATACTTTTATCCAGCGGCAAATAGGTGATGTACTGATCACCTGGGAAAACGAAGCTTACTTTGCACTCCTGGAAAGTGGTGATAGCCAAGTTGAGATTGTGGTTCCGAGCATCAGCATCCTAGCAGAGCCCCCGGTGGCTGTCGTGGATCGATACGCCAAGGATCATAACAATCTCGAGCTAGCGAAGGCTTATGTCGATTACCTGTATTCTGATGAAGGTCAGCAGATTATCGCCAAGCACTACTATCGACCTCGCCGCAAAGAGGTGGTTCCACCTGAGTATCTCAAGCGTTTTGCCGACGTGAAACTCTTCGAGCTTACAGAACTCTTCTCGGGATGGAAAGAGGCTCAAGAAGCTCACTTCAAAGATCGCAGTGGCATCTTCGATCAGGTTTATACGAGCAAAGCCCAATGATCGGCTCGAAACAAGTGCGACGACTACCTGGGTTTGGCTTAACGAGCGGGCTGACTCTTTTTTACGTAACACTCATGATCCTTGTGCCTATAGCAGCTCTCTTGCTAAAGGCTTCATCGATCTCGACGCTTGAGCTGACCGAGACGCTCAAGACACCGCGCGTCCAAGCTTCCTTGCGTTTGACGTTTGGAGCATCCCTATTGGCAGCGGCGATCAACACAATCTTTGGCTTTGTTGCGGCATGGACCTTGGTCCGTTATCGCTTTCTTGGGCGTCGATTGATCGATTCTTTGGTCGACCTACCCTTTGCGATGCCTACGGCGGTTTCAGGCATTGCGCTGATGGCCATCTATGCGCCGACGGGGCTCATTGGCAAGCAATTGCTACCTTGGGGGATCAAAACGGCAATCAGTCCACTTGGAGTCCTCATCGCGTTGGTGTTTATTGGGTTTCCGTTTGCTGTACGAACCTTGCAACCGGCTATTGAAGAACTCGATGTGGAAGCAGAGCAGGCTAGCGCCAGTTTAGGTGCAAGTCGTCTGCAGACGTTCCTGCGAGTAACCCTTCCGAGTTTGATCCCGGCAGCATTGACGGGATTTACACTGGCCCTTGCTCGTGCACTGGGTGAATACGGCAGCGTCATTTTTATCGCGGGCAATCTGCCGATGCGTACCGAGATCGCATCCTTGCTGATTGTCAGCCGACTCGATGAGAACGATGTCGTCGGAGCTTGTGCCATCGCTGTGGTGATGCTCTCGGCAACCTTCGGGTTGCTGCTGCTGATCCAAACCTTTGGTTGGTGGATCCAACGCAAGACCGGAAGAAACACTTAGGAAGCATCGATGTCCCAACCCAGCAATATGAGCCATGCGAGCCGTGACCCGAGATGGGTACAGTGGATACTCATCGCGATAACGATTGGTTTTATAAGCCTCCTATTGATCTTGCCTCTTGGGATGATCTTTTGGGAAGCCTTGCGCAAAGGGTTCAAGACCTACACTCTGGCACTGACAGATCGCAATGCCCGAAGCGCTATTGCGCTGACTGTACTTGCAACAGCGATTTCCGTTCCGATCAATATGCTCTTTGGGCTTGCGGCCGCATGGATGACGACCAAGTATTCTTTTTGGGGTAAATCGCTACTTATTTCGATCATCGATTTACCGTTTGCGATTTCCCCGGTTATTGCCGGACTGATGTTGATATTGCTCTATGGAATCAACGGATGGTTTGGAGCCATGCTTCAGAGCATGGGTTTGCAAGTCATCTTTGCTGTTCCAGGAGTCGTGCTAGCAACGATGTTCGTAACGGTTCCGTTTGTGGCAAGAGAGCTTATCCCTGTCATGCAAGAGCAAGGCAGCGAGCAAGAGTGGGCAGCGGTTTCGTTGGGTGCAAGTGCTTGGCAAACGTTTCTCAAAGTAACCCTTCCGAATATCCGCTGGGCACTTCTATACGGGGTGCTCTTGTGCAGTGCGCGTGCGATGGGGGAATTCGGGGCCGTGTCGGTAGTTTCATCGAACATTCGAGGACTGACCAATACATTACCACTTCAAATCGATGCCCTTTACAACGATTACAACGCCCCGGCTGCGTTTGCACTCGCGTCGATTCTGGCCGCTTTGAGCATCTTGACTCTCATCGCCAAATCGTGGCTGGAAATGCGGATCGAGCATCGCTCGAAGGATCAGGAGGAAGTCTCGTGAGCGTCGAAGTTCGAAATGTCAACAAAACTTTTGGAAGCTACAAAGCGCTTGAGAATGTTAGCTTGAAGGTAGAAAGCGGTCAGTTGGTAGCGCTACTTGGCCCGAGCGGCTCGGGCAAAACGACCCTGCTTCGAATGATCGCAGGAATGGAGATTCCGGATCACCCGAAGAATCCTGACGAAGGAAAAATTCTGTTCTTCGATCAAGACGTTGCGTCTTGGAGCGTATCGCAAAGGCAAGTCGGTTTCGTGTTTCAACACTACGCGCTGTTTAAACACATGAGCGTGTTTGAAAACATCGCTTTCGGATTGCGGGTGCGACCTCGAAGCCAGCGACCGACTCGAACGCAAATCGATCATCGAGTCAAAGAACTATTGAACCTCATCCAACTCGAAGGCTTCGGCGATCGCTTCCCCATGCAACTTTCCGGGGGTCAGCGTCAACGCGTCGCCCTCGCAAGAGCGCTAGCCATCGAGCCGAAAGTTCTCTTGCTTGACGAACCCTTTGGTGCTTTGGATGCCAAAGTTCGGCAGAAGCTCAGAGAGTGGTTGCGTCGGTTGCACGAGCAAATGCACACGACGACGATCCTTGTAACACATGACCAAGAAGAGGCTCTCGAAGTTGCCGATCGAGTGGTGGTCATGAACCGAGCAAAGATCGAGCAGATTGGAACGCCTGATGAGGTTTTTCATCGTCCAGCTTCCGAGTTTGTCATCGATTTCCTAGGAAGCGTGAATGTGTTTTCGGGTAGGAACTCCGATATCCAAACCACAGGATCCGAGCAAGCCAAAGTTTATGTTCGGCCTCATGAGCTGCAAATCACCCGAGACTCGCTCGGTCAATCCTCCATTTGTGCTCAAGTCCAGCGGATCCATCGGGCCGGTGCAAGTGCCAAAGTCTTTGTACAGACCTCCAAGGATCAAAATGTGCGGGTCGATGTACCAATGAACCAATTCCAGTTGCTCGAACTTGGGATCGGTCAGCAAGTCTTTATCACGCCGCTGCAGGCGCACGTGTTCTCGGCCGACTACGAAATTTAGCTACCTTGGTTCGAAAGCTTAAAGGACTCATTCGCATGAAAGATCAGGGCGGAAATTCCGAAAATAAAGATCGATTGGAACGGGAAGTGCAGTTCGAACAGATTCGAGAGGCGCTCGAAGGTTTGCGTTATGGGCAAGTCACGATTGTGATCCATGACGGAGCGGTCGTTCAGATCGACCGTACCGAGAAGCGTCGTTTTCGAAATAGTTCGAACGCTAGCACAAGCTAGTTTGTAGCTGATCCGACCCCGGAAGGCTTTATTCTTCGTTGGCTGTGGATCTACCAAGACACTGGAGTTCCTCGGCAGGGCTTGAAGAGCTGAAAGGGTCTTATGTCCCGACGTTTTTCTGGGTTGGTACGAATCACCGTTGTTTTCTGGCTGGCAACCACTTTTCTTGTTGTGGGTTGTTCCCGCAATGATCGCGTTTCGACGACGCCTGTAGAAGGGACTGTGCTTGGACAAGACGGCAAGCCTTTTCGTTGAAGTTCCCTAAGCCGCGAGGGACAACCGATGTTCAAGGCAAATTTCAGTTGTCGACGTACGACACCTCCGACGGTGCACCGGTTGGCAAGTACAAGGTGACCATTGAGCAATGGTTCAGGGACAATCCTGACCAAGCGCCCACGAACCACTTGTCCCCAGATTTAGCATCCGAGTCCAGTTCTGGAATCGAGATTCAGTTGAGTAAGGGCCCGAATGTTTTGGATCCCTTTAAAGTTCGCTAATAGCAAGTAACAGAAAGAAATCATGAAGTATCAGTCACGAAAAAACGGGTCGACTCGTAGTGCGTTCACGCTGGTTGAGTTGCTGGTTGTCATTGCGATTATCGGAATTTTGGTTGGGCTACTTTTGCCGGCTGTACAGGCCGCCAGAGAAGCTGCACGACGGATGTCTTGCTCGAACAACATTCGACAAATCGAATTGGCGTTCCATAACTTCCACAGTGCCAACAAGTATTTCCCAAGCAATATTCGGCCCGACGCGGTATCGACAGTGCGTGTCCGATGGGCAACTTACATACTTCCCCATATCGAGCAACAGTCTTTGTATCAGCGCATCGATTTGAAGAAGAACTGGTCGTCGACGGTAGCCAATGCCGACGGGAGTTTGAACTACGATTTGTTTGGTACAAAAATCCCCATCTATGAGTGCCCTTCGAACCCTGAGGCTGGGCGGGTCCAAGACGGTTCGCCACCTCCGGATACTCCGGTTTGGCAAGCGAGAGTTGCCAACGGAGACTACTCCGGTTACTACGGAGTATCGCCCCAGATGGCGACGTTGGGGCTCGTGGATGCAAACTCTGCAAGGAACGATAATGGAGCACTGTCAAAGACAGCGAACCTGAAGTTCGCCAGTTTCACCGATGGCACAAGCAATACTATTCGCTTGGTCGAATCGGCAGGCCGTCCGCACATTTATCGATTGGGGCGTAGGGTGATCGAGGCCGGTCCTGGAAGTTCGATTCGGGTCAATGGTGGAGGTTGGTGCCGTCCTGCTTCGGAGTTGAACGTCTTGCTAGGCGTCTCAGCCGATGGGGCTTCGTATCCTGGAACAAACGTGATCAACAGGACCAACGGGATTGCATTGGGTTCAACCTATCCGGATCCATTCTTTGGAGTCGATGGAACTGGGCAAGCTTATGCATTCCATAGTAGTGGGATCACGGCGGTGTTTGTCGACGGGAGTGCGAAGTACTTGAGTTCGAACATCGACGTTCGGGTCTATGCGGGCATGATCTCGCGTAACGGCAGTGAGATCATTAAGGATCCTGAGCAGTAACGAGCAAGTATCCCATGGAGTAAGTCACAGCGCGGCCAGCGATACCGACACGTTGGCCGCGATCTTCACAGAGCAGTTCACCACCTCTTGCGGAGATCTGTTTGGCATGGAGGTGAGTTTTTCCGAGTCGATGCGCCCAAAACGGAATCAGCGTGCTGTGGGCTGAGCCGGTCACCGGATCTTCGGGAACACCGGCTTTGGGTGCGAAGAATCGCGAGACAAAATCGCAATCGGTGCCCGGTGCGGTGACGATTAGACCTAGCGAGTCGAGTTGCATCAATGCGACCATGTCTGGTTGCAGTTCCCGCACGATCCTTTCGCTATCAAAGAGAGCCAAGTAGTCGCGAGATTTGCCGACGAAACTCGGGGCGATCCCCAAGGCTTGTTCGAGGGTTGGGGTTAAGGAGCAAACCGCCGGTGGTCGCGAGGGGAAGTCTAACTCCAAGAGATCGGCTTTACGAGACACAGTCAGTTCACCCGCCTTGGTATTAAAGCGGATTTCTGAGCCTTGAAATCCCAAGTGTGTAAAAATGACGTGAGCTGGGGCAAGGGTTGCATGCCCACAGAGATCGACTTCCATTGTAGGGGTAAACCAACGCAGATCGAAACTCGGGTAGCGTTGAACCACGAATGCCGTTTCGGCTAAGTTATTCTCGGCTGCGATTTTCTGCAGGAGAGCATCATCGAGCCATTGAGCAAGCAAGCATACGCCGGCTGGATTGCCAGCAAAGAGACGATTGGTGAATGTATCAACTTGGTAGTAGGGGATAGACATTTCGAAGATTGGTTCTTGGTTGAAGTTCGTTGGAACGGTCGCTTGTAATCAACAAAGACAAATACAGGGACAGACCCCGCGCGCAATACCCCAATATGCTAGCATCCTTCCGCCTTCAACACCTGGTCTGTCCCCACGTATTTGCCAAACTGCGATTTAGCGTTTGGGTTCCAATCGCTTCGCCCACGACTTTTGACCGCTTGCCAAAAGCCCCTTTGGCTTGGTGGTCAAATAGTCATATCCCAGCCGATTCTTGCTGGCCATCTCCTGATAACTCCGATAGATAACCCCGTCTCGACCTGGATATATTGGCTCTTGTGTGTGCAAATCATAGAACCTTGCCCAGTATATCTGGTCTGATTGTGGGTCATTCACATAACAATCTTGTCCATCGATCTTGGTGCGTCGAAGACCTCGGACCTGATGCTCAGAGAACCACTTGAGGCCGTCTTGAATCGAAGTAATGATCGGCTCAGTTGGATCATCGATCGCCATAAGTAACTTCAAAATCCCAACACTTTCTGAACCGCTCAGGGATGCAGGTTCCATCGCCCGAGCACGGCTAGGACTGAGCGTCAGCGCGTCATGTTGAGCGCACCAAAGAGTGCGCGCCGATCCTTGGCTGCACTGTGCTTGCAAGATGCAATTGACGCCTCGCTGAAAAGCCGCCCTACACTCCTGTCGCATAGACTCGTCCACCAAGTCAAAGTCCTCTTCCCGCTCGCTAACCAGATCGAGCACACTCAGAACGTGAACCATGGCATCATCATTGAAGGTGATGTCATCATGATACCCTCCCTCAAGGGGATAAACCTGAGGCCATCCTCCGTTGGGATACTGCGCATTGAGAATGTACCGCAATCCACTCTGAATACTTTGTAAGACTTCTTTGCTTTTTGTGTGACGATAGACCCTTGCCAAAAAGAGTAGTTGATTGGTTGTCGATCCGTTATCGAAAGTTCCTACATACCTAGGGTGATCTACCGTCCCCTGGGAACTCCAGTGCACCCCCGCAGACCTTGGACCTTGGTCCACCGATACATGCTTGGACCATCCACCCGATGGGTTTTGGTAAGATATCAACACGTCGGATAAAGCGATCGCTTCAGGTCCAGCATACCAGTCGCTAGACTTCTTTTCGGGTAGACGAAAATCAGAACCCTCGGAAACCAGCTTCGGCTTCCAGCCTCGGATCACCTTGGCTTCCGACGCATAGATGTCCTGAATGCGTTTTCTCCAGGCATTGGACCGGTCTAAGTAGTCCTGCCAAGCTTGTCGTTCCGAAGCTGGAAGACCTCCAAGCCGCTGCGGAGTGAGGGGATCACCATGCACGTGACCCAAAAGTGAAAACACTGAAATCAGCCAAAAGTAGAATGCGCTGGATACCAATCTAAGCTTGGATCGGTAGAGCTTTTCGGATCGCATCAAAGACTTCCTCTTCGGATTTGGTTCCGTCAACCGAACGAAATTTTCCTTTCTTGCTGTAATACTGCACCAGCGGCTTGGTTTTGAGTGAATGGGGGGACAGACCCTGTGCATAAGCACTAGTGCACCTTTATCATCCATTGAGCGGTGAATAAAATCGCCGCAGTCTACGTTTCGTATTACGGAATCGGGATTCGACAAAGGAGCGCCCGGCAACGGCAATCCTTACCCGATTTCTGCCATGGTTACTTGCCGTTGTCAATTTCATTTTTTACCTGACCTACGAATTGAGTGAGCCATTGAACAGTCAAATCCTCAGGACAATCTCGATGATCAAGTGCGTGATTCAAAAGGTCAATCGCATCGTCTAAGCGGCAGCCATATTGCGATTTCCATTCGGGAGCTAGCGTAAGAGCGGTATTGAGGCAATCGTCGTGAATCTGCTTTGATCCCAACGGATGCCAGTAACGGTACACTTTCCAAGCTTGAGAACTCAGCGAATCATAAGAGATTACCCATAGATGATCGTGAATTGTTTCATAGTCAAGCCGTCGTTTGATCAATGATGCCGCAGGTTCTGTATCATTGAGTTTGGCTATACCAAAAAGCAGATGCTCTGTTCCGACATAGTGGGACGATTGGCTTTTCGCCTCTTGGATCGCGTACTCGATTACCTGTTTTGTTTCGGGCTTTTGTGGAATTTTTCCCATGAGGACTCCTGGCATTCCAGGAATCTTCGACAGCGTTTCGATCACCTGATTGCGAACAATTAATGTATCCATACCAAAGTGAGCCAAAAGGTCAGAAGCTCCACCCCAGGGTAATTGTATGATCCCGTCTAGAACATGGAGCGGTAGAATTCCACCCGGCTCGAAATAATGATCAAAACGTTGGCAACTTTGGTTGGCGAGTTGTATTGCATACCGAGCACTGGGCGAAAACCGTTCGTACATTTTTCAGTTCCTTGGTGCTCACATGCAGAACGAAGCCGTTCGGCCAGCGGCGGCAAATTCAGGTTCCATCAGCATTCGGTGGACCCGCCGCTTGATTGTATCGGTTGGTTCTGTCTAATTTCGGAATATTCGCGTCGAGTAAACCCGCTCCTGAACCAAATCTCTGAAACAGGGGAACGGTATTCCTCTCGGCCACAGGCCGGCTTGCGGTAGCAGATTAGGAACTTTTCGTCGCTTCTTACCCACACTCTCCAATCCTTCGTGATGGTGATGCTCAAAAGCGATCGGATCACAATCACGGTACGGCTGCAAGCCAATTTCTTGCGAATCGCCCAAAGGACAGAACATATAGTGTGTGGAATCTACCATAATCCACGAGACGTTAAATTTACTTTAGCGTTAGGAGCACCGCAATCAAGTTGCACGCCTCAGGCGTCGTGAAAGGTCCTGTGGCAACCATCGCTAATAGGGCCAAGACTTTGACTTTCCAGAAGCCTACGAGCGTGCGATAGGCAGTTTTGGCCTCCTCGTCTCACCCATCCCCACTTCAAATATTGAAGGTTTGCATGGCCCCGTCTGGCACCGATCCACGCCCGTGGAGGCCGTAGGATTCAAACTTACCTTAATGGGGACAGACGAGGCGTAATAACTCAACGGGGACATAACTCAACGGGGACAGACCCTGCGCATGCAAGCCATATTTTGCTAGCGATTCTCTCTGGGCCACCGAGCAGAACTCGATCGCAAAATCGAAAAATTTCTTCGACCAAATCCAACACTTATTTTCACTTTTGTGCACAATCAGAATCATCGGTCGATAGGCAGGGCTTGCCAACGTTTGCGGATGGACACCGCGGATTGCTTTACCGTGTTTGTTTGTCAGTTAGGAGGGCTATTGCTATGTCACGTAAAACCCGAGGTAGTTTGATTAAACCCAACGAAATCACGA
>JBJSXX010000396.1:0-4721 GCA_046086605.1 Pirellula sp.
TCCAAGACCCCGGCATCGCGGTCATCGATGGGGCTATCGAGGAGGACTTGAGGCCACCCCCAACTCTTTCCATGATCGGTTGAACGCATCCACTCGAGGCGTCCGAAGGGGCACACATGCTTTTCGCGACCACCAGAAAAGGCCAGCAACAATTCACCATTGGATCGCCGAGCCAGTGTCGGCCATCCATGATAAAGGGGCGGTTTCCAGCTAATGACTTTCGTTTCGAGGATTTCGAATTCGATTTTGCTAGTGATAGCTTCCTGCGAAATTTTCTCTTGGGCAAACGAGGGCTTTGAAAAATCAGCCATCATTATGATCCAAAGGGCAAGCCACCAACGCGATCGAAATGACCCGCAAAGAAAACTTGAGTCGATCATGGACGTAACCTCATTGGACTCTTGTTTACTGGGGCTTGAGTAAACTTGCAGCCTCGCGATCCAAAACCAGTGTCGTATTTGGGTGTCGTTTGAGGATTGAAGCTGGGACCAGATTTGAAGTTGGGCCTTCGACGCTATCGCGAACCGCGATGGCTTTTCGTTCGTCAGGCACGCTGCAAATGATTTTGCGAGACTGAAGTATCTGATGAATCGTCATGCTGATGGCATGCGTCGGGACATCGGCCAAGCTGGCAAACCAGCCTTCGCCTACTTGTTGCCTTCGGCACGCTTCGTCGAGCAAAACAACGTGATAGGCCTCCTTGGTATCAAAGTCTGCCGGTGGATCGTTGAATGCCAAATGACCGTTCTCACCAATTCCGATCATCGCGACATCGACCGGTGCTTTGAGCAAACTTGTCGAGGCTTGTTGGCAGACGGAATGTGGATCTTTCAAACCGTCAAGGTAATGGAACGAACGCAGGGGGACGCGGTCGACAAACCTTGATTTCAGATAACCGCAAAAAGATGCAGGATGGTCAGCCCCAAGACCTACGTACTCGTCGAGGTGAAAGGCATCGATGCAGGTCCAGTCGATACCCGGTTCGGCGATGAGCGAATCGAGGACTTCGAATTGACTCGATCCGGTGGCGACGATGATCCGAGCGTGGCCTTGCTCGGCGATCGCGCTGCGCAAGATCATTGCGGCGAGTTTGGCAGAATAAGCTCCCATGCGGGGTCGGTCGGGTTGGATGACGATGTCGATGATAGCACCTGGGTGGAGGACAATTGCACGTTTAGTCAAGGAATTCATTGTAGCACAGTCACTGGAGTGTTTTTTTGCCTACCCGATTTTTCCTCGATCGTTTAGCATGGGGCATCGGTCGATTCATGAAGCATCACGACTCTGGTTAAGGATCAGTGCATGAAAGAAACTCAGCCCCAGCGCGTCGCCTTCCTAGGAATGGGATTGATGGGTACGCGCATGTCATGCAATTTGCTCAAGTCGGGTTTTGCGGTGCATGTATACAACCGGACGGCCTCGAAAACCCAAGGTGTTGTCGAGGCCGGTGCGAAGGCGTTTGCAACCCCCGAGGAAGCTTGTCAGGGGGTCGATGTGGTCATCAGTTGCGTGACCGATAGTCCAGATGTCGAGCAGATTCTCTTTGGTCAGGGTGGAGCCGTTTTGGGCGCACAACCAGGATCGCTATTTATTGACATGAGTACGATCTCGCCGATCGTCTCGATCGATATCGGTCAGCGACTCGAATCGAAGGGCTTTCGATTTGTCGAAGCTCCGGTAACGGGTGGTACGATCGGTGCGCAGAACGGGACTCTGAGTATTCTCGTCGGTGGATCTTCGGAAGATTTTCATTCAGCCCGCAGTATCTTTGAAGCGATGGGAAAGAACATCACCCACTGCGGGCCTTGGGGGGCAGGCCAAGGGGTCAAGCTCTGTAATCAAATCATGGGCGCATTGAACTTACTGGGTGTATGCGAAGCGATGTCGCTGGCCCGGGGATTGCAGATCGATCCAAAGATCCTAGTCGACGCTCTCTCGGGAGGTGCTGCCACGAGTTGGGCTCTTCAAAATTTGGGGCCAAAGATTTGTTCAAGGGACTGGAGCCCTGGGTTCATGGTCGACACCCAACAAAAGGACATGCGATTAGTCACCCAGTCGGCCGAGAATGCGAATGTGTCTTTACCTGGTGCAGCCTTAGTCACCCAGCTATGGCGCAGTTCTCAAGTCCACGGCGAGGGTGCCGAAGGTATCCATGCGTTGGCCAAGGTTCTTGAACGCCTATCGAATCACAACCCTTTAAACACAATTTAAGCGTACTAACCAAATAGCAAAGTCAGATCTAATGGCCGATAGAACTCAATCCCCATCGAGCGATCCAAATTTTCACGGCATTCGGGTCAGTGCCCTTGAGAGCCGTCGTCGCGACGAGTTCGCCAGGCTCATCGAGAGGTTTGGTGGTGTCGCTGCCGTCAGTCCTTCGATGCGGGAACTGCCGATCGATAAAAACAAAGAGGCCATTGATTTCGCTTATCGGATCATGACAGGCGAAGTCGGATTGGTCATCTTTTTGACCGGAGTTGGGTTCAAGCATTTTCTGGCCACGGTGGAGAAGCACGTCGATCGCCAACGGCTTTTGGATTCCCTTTCGGATATTATCACGATTGCCCGAGGCCCAAAACCCGTAGCCGCCATGCGTGAAGTCGGGCTGCAACCGACCTACCGCGCCGCAGAGCCCAACACTTGGAGAGAAGTCCTTCAACTGATCGATCAGAGCGTACCGATTTCGAATGTGACTGTTGGGTTGCAAGAATACGGGGTGACAAACCACTCGCTTGTCGCGGGCCTTGAAGCTCGCGGTGCGAGGGTCTTGAGCGTGAAAGTCTACCAGTGGGATTTCCCGGAGGACACCAAGCCGCTTTGCGAGAACATCGAATCGATTTGCCAAGGCAACCAAGATGTCTTGATGTTCACCAGTGCGCATCAGGCTGTGAATTTGTTGCGGATGGCCGAGCAAATGGGTTGTGAAACCCAGTTACGGTCCTCTTTGGATCGAATGGTTGTCGCATCGATTGGCCCGACGACTTCGGAGATGCTTCATCATCTGAATCTGCCAGTGGATCTGGAAGCAAGCCCGAACAAGATGGGGCATTTGGTTCAGCAAGCTGCCGAGAAATCGCAAAGGATTCTCAAGGCCAAGCGATTCATCGCAAGCGTCCTGCCTTCGAGTGCCGGGGGTGCGGCTAAGGACAAACTCCATCGCCTCGGAGAGAGTCTTGCCCAGAGCCCTTTTATGAAAGCTTGTTACCGTCAAGCTTCGGACGTGACCCCGGTGTGGCTTATGCGGCAAGCAGGTCGATACATGGCCGAATATCGAGCGGTGCGCGACAAGGTTTCATTCCTTGATCTTTGCAAGAACCCTAGCCTATGCGCTGAGGTGATGGTCACTGCCGTCGAGAAGCTCGGTGTCGATGCGGCGATTATCTTTTCGGATTTATTACCGATTTTGGAGCCGATGGGATTCGATTTAGAGTTCACCAAAGGGGATGGTCCGGTGATCCACAACCCGATTCGGCAAGCCATAGAGATCGATAGGGTGCATGCACTCGAATCCATGGAGCCTTTAAGCTTTGTGACGCAAACGGTCGAACATACTCGTAAAGCGTTGCCTGAGCATATTCCCGTGATTGGTTTTTCGGGATCTCCATTTACGCTTGCCAGCTATATGATCGAAGGCGGATCGTCACGAAACTTTGTGCACACCAAAGCGTTGATGTACAACGACTCGGTCGCATGGAACGTCTTGATGGACAAGCTAGTGCATTCGATCGCTTTGTATTTGAATTCGCAGATCGTCGCGGGTGCCCAGGTCGTTCAGTTGTTTGATTCCTGGGCGGGTTGTTTGTCTACAGGGGATTATCGCAGTTACATCCTGCCTCACATGCAGCGGTTGCTCGAGTCGATTATTCCGAACGTGCCGGTGATCAATTTTGCGACCGGGAATCCCATGCTGCTACCGACTTTGCGTGGCGATGCAAGAACCGTAGTCGGGGTTGATTGGAGAATCTCGTTGGATGTGGCTTGGGATATGGTCGGGCCGGATCGAGCGGTACAAGGCAACCTCGATCCGACAATATTATTCGCGGGAGTTGATACGATTCGCCAGCATGCGAAACAGGTATTGGATCTGGCAGCGGGGCGAGCGGGTCATATTTTTAATTTAGGGCATGGGATACTACCAGGAACCCCGGTCGAACATGTTATTGCACTGGTGGATATGGTGCATGAAATGTCCGACCGACGAGGTCCATAGCGCTCCTTACCGGTGGTTCACACTCTCTGCCGGGGCCGTAAGGCCCCGGTGGCCTGACAAAAGAGGATGCTAGGGCCCGAATGGCCGGCACACCATGGATTGAAACACCCACCATCAACCATCCGTCCCGATTGTTGTGTCGGCCCTTCGGGCTGAAAGATATCCCAAGGGCAAAGTGAGGGTGCATTGGGTACTATAGATGAGGGTTCGTGTATCGAGCTGAGCCAATCGGCTCTTCAGGAATTATTGTGGGTGAAACACAAGAAGTTTTGGCCCCATTGACTTCGTGCTCAGTGAATCGGTGCTCGTGATCGTAATCGGAAAGCAACTGTGGTTAACGAAATGGGTTTTGGATCCTTGCGGAATTTTCAACAGTCTGGAGGACCAAACTCTGTCGGAAGGGCTTCGAGCAGGAGCACGAGCACGAGCACGAAGATTGCCAGTAGCATCTACTCCTAGCCACAATAATCCTCAATAACCTGCCAATCTTCGACCGCGAGTGTTTCGATGT
>JBJSXX010000397.1:0-4192 GCA_046086605.1 Pirellula sp.
GGCAAGTCGATGGTGGCTGCATTCGGGTCGTACTCAACGGCAGGATCGGGGCTACCTACGGGTCGATCCTCGAGTGGCTCGGCGTCTAGCTTCGGACTACTGGTCTCCTCGGGCGTCAGATCGCCAAGGGTCGGTCCAGCCATCTGCTCGATCCAATCGGCAGTTTCGAGGAAGCCTTCGAGCCTCTGGCGATACTCAGGGTACTTGCCCAGGAACTCTTGACGGTCGATGGGATGGCCTGCATCGTGCTTGCGCAGAAACTCAAGAAGGACTTCATCGAATTCCTCCTTCAAATCATCGTCCGATGGATTGCCTGTCATAACTGCCGCGCGTGACTCTCGGTGGTGAGCTATCCGTGATTCTGTGAATATCGACGCCCCGACACTCGCTTATTGTACACGCTTTGACTACCTGCGGACGGCGACGCTTGCCAACTCTTTTTTCATCGCTTGCAATCGCTCGCTCACCGTTGCCTTGGCCTGCCTGAGGCCTTCGGACGAAGCCATCTTTAGATTTTCATGACCAAACAGGTAGAATTTGATTTTCGGTTCGGTTCCCGAGGGCCTCACAGCGATCGCATTGCCACATGGGGAACCATCGGAGTTTCCAAGTTCCAACATGAGCATATTGCTTTTAGGTGCATCGATCACTTCGGTTGCACCCTTTGAGGTTTTCCGTGTGAGGCTTTGGTAGTCCCGAACCGCCAAAATTGGGAGTCCTGCAATCGATACAGGGGGAGAAGATCGAAGTTTTTCCATGAGGTTTTTCATGTCGGCCATCCCCTGACTGCCTTCCATTTGCACATTGATCAAATCTTCGATGTACACACCATGCTGAACCATCAGTTCGTCGAGGCGTTGGTGAAGTGATTTACCGGCTGCTTTGAGATCGGCGGCAAGCTGAGCCATCAGCAAGCATGCGACGGCCCCGTCTTTATCCCGAGCGTAGGTTCCTATGAGATATCCATGGGATTCTTCCGTTCCAAAAACAAATCCTTCGGGACCGCATGCATCGATCAAACCTGCGATCCATTTGAAACCGACATGGATGTTGCCTTCGCACCGAACCCCATAGGACTCGGCCACACGACGGGTCATCTCCGTGGTCACCAATGTCTTGATCACATAGGCGTTTTTGGGGAGATCCCCAATTTGTTTGCGTTTCGAAATGACATAATCAGTCAGGAGCACTCCTAGTTGATTTCCGTTGATCGTAGCCCAGGGGCTATTGGGTTCGAGGGTCACTGGACAAGAGCATCCCATGCGATCGCAGTCCGGATCGGTCGCCAGAGCTAAATCGGCACCGATCGACTTGGCATGCTTGACCATCGCGTCGAAGACGGCTGGGTTTTCAGGGTTGCTAACATGCCCTGGCACATTTGGAAAATCCCCATCGGGAGTCGACTCAGGAGCATACTCGACGACTTGGCTAAACCCTGCGGCCCGAAGCAAATCGGGGACGACGAATCCACCAACGCCATGCAAAGGGGAATAGACAATCTTGGCGTCTCTGGAGCCATTCCAAGCGTGCTTGAGCGCCGCTTGCTGAAACTTCTGATCGACCTCTTGAGTTACAAACCGAACCTTATGGTCTGCGACGGCTTGGGCGAAGTCGACTTTATGAATCTGCTCTACCTGCAAGACCGACTGGATGATTTTTTCGTCATGTGGCGGTAGGACTTGGCCACCAGTCGCCCAATAGACTTTGACGGCGTTATCGCTGGGGGGGTTATGGGATGCGGTGACCATGATGCCGCAACTGCACCCAAAGAGCCGCACGGCGTAGGAGAGTTGTGGAGTGGCTCGGTAGCCGTCCAAGAACACAACTTGGAAACCGTTGGCAACCATGATCGATGCGCAAAGTTCAGCGAAATGACGAGAGCGATGGCGAGTGTCGTAAGCGATCGCGCAGGAAAGGCTTCCGACTTGTTTTTGACTCAGGATGTAATCGGCCAAACCTTGAGCACTTTCTCCGATGGTTCGGTCGTTGATGGCATTGGATCCAATCGGATACATCCGACCACGCCGGCCCCCGGTACCAAAAGGAATAATGGTCCAAAAGGCGTCGTCGAGTTTTTTCCAGTCCGCTCGTTGGATATGGGCGATGAGCTCGGGGCGGTATTCGGCGTACCGAGCCTGGCTGAGCCAGTCGGAGATGTTTTTGGCCGCCGATTCGGTGATATGACCTTGGGACTTTGCCAACTCGATGGTGTTGAGGTAGGAATCCATAAATTTCCGCCTTAGAAGTCTGGCTAATTGCAAAGAGAGATTCGAGGTGGAAAATGTGTCCGAAAACCCCCTGATCGTCAACGGCGGAAAAAATTACCTAGGTGGCAAACCCAGTGGATTCGTTGGTAGAAAGTTCGGGTTCTAACGGCACAATCTCTAGGACTTTTCCGGCAAGCGGTTTAAATGTGCGTCGCTTCGGAACTTTCCGCCGACGAACTGAATCATACGTCTCGGTCTGTTTTGTTGACAGGCAACACCCTCCAACTAGGATGGAGGCCGCCTG
The DNA here is from genome assembly GCA_046086605.1 of Pirellula sp. Lineage (GTDB taxonomy): Bacteria > Planctomycetota > Planctomycetia > Pirellulales > Pirellulaceae > JBKCUI01. The sequence goes on from JBJSXX010000397.1 coordinate 2,512, forward strand.
TCGACGGCTACGGGTGCGCCGCTCCCTCCATTGATGTGTGGGTTTGACGCGTCGAGGGCATGCTGAAATTCCTTATCGTTCCTCAATCGGGGATCCCATGGTGAAGTCGAACAAGCCATCTAGTCCAAAGAGTGCATTGCGAAATCGTTCTTCGAAAAAGGTCGCCAAGCGGTCGCGTCTTTTCGAAAAGCTTGAGAATCGCGAATTAATGGCCGGCGACTTTTCGCCAACGGTCGAGAGCCAACTCGCGAGAATGTATTTCAAAGGCGAGTCGTCCTACATCAACGCCGGAAACAAAATTTCGGGCTTTGGTTCTGGAGGCACTGGAGGTTCGGGCACCTCAGGTTCTGGAGAGTCGAACAATCCGCTGTCGATCAGTGAAGTCGAGTTAAACAACTCCGTAGCGAAGGCACAGTTGTTGCCACTCTCATCGAGCCAACCGGTGAATCTCTCAGGTGTCTTTTCGAGTGTTCTCGACGAAGACTATTTCGCTTTGGATCTCAAGAAAGGGGATATTCTTGATACCCGTTTGGTCGCCGTGACTGGCCAGCGACCCACGATGGCACTCTTGGATGCCAACGCGCAAGAATTGCTGTTTGCTCAAGGACGATTTTTGGGAGGCACGGCGTATCCTCCTTCGTCCCCGCTCTACACCGACGGAACAACAACCCTGCCCTACATCATCAGCCAGACCGGCAGGTATTACTTGAGAGTTGCTGATGGGGTCGGATCCTACGTGCTGAATCTTCGGGTTCAGCGATCTACTTACGAGAAAGATCCCATCGGAACCAAGCAGATTCTTTACGTTGATTTCGACGGTGCCTTCACGAGGGCAGAGACGCTCAATTTGACGGCACTGGGGGTTCCAGCAGGAACCCTGCGCATACCTCCGATGTCGAGGATTCTGCCTCAACTGGGATTAACAACTGCCGACGCGCCAGCCGTTGCGCGCAATGTGATGACTCGGCTTGAGCAGAAGATGCGGACTTCACTGGCTGCTCGATCGAACAACGGATTCTATGGCTCGACCGGCAACCCAGGTGAATTTGATATCCAACTGATCTCTAGCTTCGACTCGCCTGACTTGTGGGGTCAGCCGAACGTTTCCAGAGTATTGGTCGGGGGCACCCAAGCAGAGATTGGACTCGATCCTGCATCGGGTTTATTGGGAATCGCTCAGTCGGTTGACGTTGGCAACTTCGGTCGAGAAGAGAGCGCCCTGGTGATGCTCGATATCCTGATGGCCGACACGATCGATCCGACCATCGTTCCGATCGCTGGCAATGTATCTAGGTCCGATCTTTTCGCCGAGATGCTCTCGATGGTTATCGCCCACGAGGCGGGTCACTATCTTGGCGGCGTTCACCAGGATCCGAACAACTTGCAATACGGGATCATGGATCAGTTCTACGATCCCTTGGTAGTCTCGGGGACGGGCCCGGATGGAATCTTCGGTAACCGTGACGACGAGCCCCTGTATTTCAGCGTCGATGAGTATTCGCCGACTGCGGGCGTACCTTTTGGCGGGGGTGTCGATGACAGTGCCAACATGTTGGCATTCGGAATGTCGACCGGAACCGTTGGTGGTACCATCACCGGCGTAGTCTACAACGATGCCAACAGGAACTCTCGTCAAGATGCTGGCGAAGCTGGACTGCCTGGTTGGCAAGTCTTTGTCGAC
>JBJSXX010000398.1:0-9639 GCA_046086605.1 Pirellula sp.
TCTGGCGAAAATTCGCGCTCTCGAAACATCGCTGTCGCGATGTCGGTCGTAGCATACAAATAAGCCCCATCTTGCTTGCGCACGATCATCGGCGAATCGAATCCATAGAGGAACACACACAAAGCTCCATCGCTTTGAACCGCAAGATTCTTGGCAAAGAGATCTTCGACCACCGCGCCTAGCATCTCGTGGTAAAAACTCTCTCCATACCAATGATCAAAATGGACGTTTAAGCGTCGGTAGATGGTGTCGATCTCTTGGCGACAATTCGGCAGGAACTCATTCCACAGCTTCAGGTTCGCGACGTCCCCATGATGTAGCGCAGCGGTCTCGGCCAGCACCCTCTCATAGATCGCCGGATGCGCCTTGGACTCGGCCATCAGCACCGTATCCTTCTGAGCCTCCTCAATCTTTTTGTGATTGCTCTGTAACTCTTCAATAGCCGTTGCCACTTGCCGCTCGGCAGCCACCAGCTCCTTGGCAATCTTCTTGTCGGCCGGTGCAGCAGCAAGCTTGGTCTGCACTTGCTCGACGCGTTTCTTAGCAAACTCGATGGCTTGCTCAAGCTTGGAGGTCTGACCGAGTGCTTCTTGATAGCCACTGATCGCCTGAACCTTGCGGTAGAGCCGACTGAGCTCTGCGACCGGATGTTTCTTATAAGCCTCTGGATCGCAAAAATTCTTGTATCCGTAGATAATCATCCCGAACTGAGTGCCCCAATCCCCGAGGTGATTGTCGGTGATGACATTGTGCCCCAAGTAGCGTAGCACGTGAGCGATGGCAGCTCCGATGACCGTTGATCGGATGTGCCCAACGTGCATCGGTTTGGCGACGTTGGGTGACGAATAATCAATGACAATCGTCTTGGGCGTATCGACCTGGGTGACTGCCAAGCGATCATCGCGATAAGCCGCTTCGAGCTGCGATGCAAGCCAACTCGGTGAGAGCCGCAAATTGATGTATCCGGCCCCAGCGATGCTAACTGACTCACAGATATCCGAAAGATTCAAATCTTGGACGACACTTTGAGCGATCTCCAGGGGCGGTTTACCCAAGACCTTCTGGAGGGGCATAGCAATATTGGCTTGGTAATCGGCAAGCGATGGATCGCGGGACGCAACGATTCGCTCGAGTGAAGATTCGACCAAAGCGGGATCGTCCAGGAGTTTTTCCAAGACCGTGCGGAACCGCTGGCGGATGGGTTTAAGTATCTGCATTGTTTGTCGTTTGGGATTTTCAGGAAGTCTTCTTTTTCTTGGACTGACCGATAGGGATCGGCATCGGACCTGCATAAGCATCAAAGATCACCAGCAGGTTCAAGAGGCCGGCAACGGCTGTGTAGAGCGAACCAAGATCGAAACTTGCCGAGTCCTCGTTGTTCCACTTCGATAGCCAATCGGGATTTCCGTCGTTAGGGTTTCCTAGAGGAGGCGGGGCCATGAAGCCCCACAGGAATTGCTGATCCACAGGTTTTTGCCCGATCCGAGACTGCAGGATCATGGGCATGGCCGGGATACCGACCAACGCTTGCGCATAGGCATGGATCCGGAAATCCTGTGTGCTGTCTTTGGCAATCTCCGCGCGACCTTTTTTGGACAGGAGTCGAACCAAATTGGTTACCTTGAAGGTATTCGGATAAGCGTACACGACGCGTCCTCGACCGATGATAAAACCGACGACGAAGAGGCTCAGGATGCAGGTGGCAAACAGCAACGCCTTTTGCTTGCGTCCCTGGTAGTAGTGACCAGCACCTGGCAAAAGATAGGCTAGGAAGGCGGCGATCGCGCGATTCTTCAAGTCGACTTCGACCCCGTCGAAGACTTTGATTTTCGAACTGTCTTTTTGACTCATTTGTCTCTTAAGCCCTTTGCTTTCTCATGAGGCTCATGCTCTAGATTGCGCGTCAGATCGATTCCAAGGCTGCTTCGATGATCTTGCAAGCCATATCGATATGTTCGTTGGTCGTAACGCCTGGAGGAGGGAGGAATCGCAGACGCGTCGGATTGCTACCAGCAACGAATCCCATGAGCCCAAGTTCGTAGAGTTTGCCGAGCATTTTCGAAGCCGTGGCATTGCTGCCATCCCCAGGGGTAAAGGCGATCATCATCCCTTCACCGTAAGGACCGCTGAGCTTGCTCGGATACTTCTTCGAGAGTACTTCAAGCTTGGATCGGAAGTAACGATGTCGTTGCATGTTCCAACCGTCATCGCCAAAGCAATTGGATTTCTCTAGGTGATCCAGAACCGCTAACCCGGCCCGAATCGAGGCGGTCGCAGCCGTGAACGTCTGAGAGAGCAGCGGCCCCTTGGGTTTAAGCGACTCACCGTACAAGGTTGCGCACACTTGAGTGATCTTTCCAAGCGTGACAATGTCGGCGAATCGATCCAGACCAAAATGCTGGAATGCAAATGGACGACTGAGTCGAGAGAAGGTCTGGACCTCGTCAAAGATCACCAGGATCTTATGGTCATGGCAGATCTGACAAAGGGTCTCGAAGTATTCCTTTGTACCTGGATAGTAACCACCTTCGCCTGCGACGAGTTCAAGCCACAAACAAGCATGCTGACCTGGATACCGTTCGATCAAGTGCTTAAGGGTGCGGATCGCTCCTTGCGTGGTTCCCTGTGGATCGGCCGGATGGTACATCGGCAAGTAATCGACATCCAGGGCCTTGGGCACACCGGTGCGATACGCGGGTCGATCCGTCAGTGAAGCAAGAGCGATCGAGCGGCCTGCAAAGCAGTTGTCGATACAAATAACGCGAGACGCTGGGGCGCGATTGTGAAAAGCGATCTTCAGTGAGTTCTCGTTGGCCATCGCCCCGCTGGTGCTCAGTAGACAATGATCGAGTTTGGCTCCTTGGGATTGGGCCAGTGCGATCAGTCGCTCGCACATCCAAAGCGAGGCGGAGTCATGCTGCAGGTTCCCTTGCATGACGGTGTCCTCGAGCGCTGCATCGATCGTCGCACTGAGCATTCGAGGGTCCGAATGCCCCATCCCATGCACACCGATTCCAACGATGAAATCGAGTTTAACACTGCCGTCCCCGAGTTCGATCAGAGGGCCATTTCCAAGCCCGCTTGAGATATAGGGGAAATAGGTCGCCGCCCCCCGGGCCTTGGTCAGTCGATCCAATTCAGCTTGATAGGCAGGTACCAGATCCGGATTCGGTGGGCGGACTTGCGTGATCTTGCTACGGTGAGATTCCAGGGCCTGCAGAAGCAATTGGCGGGCGTTTTCGACCCGAGGATCTCGGACCAATTCCGAGTAGTGGAGGGCTATTGGATCGTGGCTCAACAAGGCACCTGTCAGCAAAGGATCTGGGAAACGGTGGTCGGGACAAGACTGCGAAAGCCGCAAATTCTAACATCAAACAGAGATTCCAACCATCGCGAAAGGTTCGCAAGAAAGCTGGGATTCCGGGTTTGACTCGTACTGCATTCCCGCTCGGGCGAACTACACTCGATAGGTCGTTGTCTCTATTTCACAGCCATTTTGCAATCCGTTGTCCCCAGTTGCCCCAAAGCTCTGTAGGAGTCTTAGCATGCCTCAACGCCACCGTCTTGGTCTCGATCGCTTTTTGATCTCCCTAGCATGCATGCTGTTTTCCACAGGGTTGGCATCGACGAGACTGCGGGCCCAGGATCCCAAGGTCGCCTTGCAACCGACTCGAAATCTGACCTGGGCCAAAATCCCAGCCGGTCGATTTATGATGGGCTCTCAAACCCCCATCGAGCAAGTCCTCAAAGACTACTCGCAGTACGGTCGTAAAAAGGAGGACTTTCAAGACGAATACCCCAGGCACACCGTCGAGATTACCAAGCCTTTTTTGATGTCAACGACGGAGGTGACCGTCGGACAATTCAAAGCGTTTGTTAAGGAGACCGGTTACAGGACCCGGGCAGAAGTCGACGGAACCGGTGGATGGGGGTTCGATTCCCAGAGCAATAAATGCCTTGGACGCGACCCGAGGTTCACTTGGCTCGATCCGGGTTACCCGCAAACCGATAATCATCCGGTAGTCAATGTGACGTGGGAGGATTGCCAAGCCTATTGCCGTTGGCTTTCTGCGAAAGAGAAAAGAATCGTTCGCTTACCCACCGAAGCCGAGTGGGAATATTCCAATCGAGCGAACTCGGCAGAGTACTATGCGACGGGCAACACACCATCGAGTGTTTTATCCCAAGCAAGAACCTTGGCACCGAAACCTGAGACGATCCGTCAAGCCATCCAAAACTTGGTGATCGATCCGCAGGATCCACCCTTTCCAGTTCCGGTCGCATCCTATCCGGCCAATGGCTTTGGGCTCCATGACATGCATGGCAATGTGTGGGAGTGGACTGGCGACTGGTACGACGAGAACTATTACAGTTATTCACCGGCAAAGGATCCGACGGGACCTCGGCAGGGGGCGGTGAAGGTTCGCCGGGGTGGAGCATGGAATTCCTTCCCCTTGTGGGCTCGATCGAGTTTCCGAAACTGGAATGACATCGACACTCGTTGTGCGAATCTTGGCTTTCGCGTGGTAGCTGAGTTAAGCCAACTGGAGATTCGCGAGCATGAAAAAACGCAGCCGATTCGGATTTTGTTTGTCGGGGACATCATGCTCGACAATGGGCCAGGTCATGCGATCGGAAACGGGATTGATCCTTTCGAGCATTGTTCGAAACTCTTGCTCGATGCAGACGTGACGGTTGGAAATCTCGAATGCGTTTTGGGAACCGGTGGCGAGCAAGTCAACAAGCCTTATGTTTTTCGAGCCGCGCGCGATTCGGCACGCCACTTGAAAAAGTACTTTAGCGCCCTGAGTGTCGCCAACAATCACACGCTCGATTTTGGGCCCGAGGGCCTGATCGATTGCTTGGACGTGCTCAAGAAAGCCGAGATCGGTTATTTCGGGGGTGGAGCCAATATCGAAGCTTCACGCGCTGGGCTGATCCTCGATGTCAAAGGGCGCAGGATCGTCCTCTTGGGCTACAACGAATTCTACAAGGAGGACTATGAAGCGACCGACGAGCGAGCTGGTAATACACCTTTGCATTCGGATTGGGTCATCGAAGACATTCAATATGCCAAAAAAGCTTGCAACGCCGATATTGTCATCCCCTTTATCCATTGGGGTAGGGAAATGAATCCTATGCCAAGAGAGCATCAGCGGGCCGATGCCCGGCGCTGGATCGATGCGGGTGCGACAGCCGTTATCGGTGGGCATCCGCATGTGACTCAGACGATCGACAACTATCGAGGAAGCCCGATCGTCTATAGTCTTGGGAATTTCGTCTTTGATTATTACAGTGTTGATCCGTCTATCTGGTACGGCTGGGCGATTCGGCTGTCGATTCCACCGAAAAATGGTGATAGCCAAGGCCCGATCGACTGGGAGACCATCACCGTCGACTTGGATCCAGCCGGGCTACCCCACCCGGTGGATCCTGATTAATCGCAATCACTCGACGGTCGACAACTTGTAGCAAACAGCTTCCTCGGCATTTCGTAAATACAATCGATCGCCTACGACGACCGGATGATTCCAAGTCTTGTCCTTCAACGCATCGACTTTGCCAAGCTCTTGATGTTTCTCAAGTGTTGCTCGAAGCAATACGAGTTCCCCTTTTTCGCTGACGACCAAGATCAGGCCCGAGTCGGCAAGCAACAAAGCCTGGCCCTTGGCATACCGCCCACCCTTCCACTTGCGTTTGCCGTCTTCGAGACCGATGCAAGCGAAAATCGCGTTGTCGAACCCATAGATGTTTCCATCATGCACGAGGATGTCGTTGTAGTCGGGCTTCATGTCGATCGATGTCCAAAGCTCCTTGGCTTCTAAGCCACCGTTACCGGAAGTGAACTCGACAAGCCTTGTTCCGGTTCCCATCCCGGCAGGTATTAGAAGTTTATTGCCATCGATCACTTGGGCCTGGCACGCTCGGTATCCTTGGTGCTTAAACTCATAGTTGTAAACGCTTTTTCCTGTGCTCGGTTCCCAAAGATGAGCACCGGTATCCGACAACAAGCACAGGTAGGACTGATCCAGCAATTTGATCTTCTGGATCGAGCTATACGACATCTCGCCAGCAGGGGCAGTCCATGCGACTTGGCCATCTTCGACATCGAAGGCGATGACTCCTTTGTCTTGCTTGCCACCGGCATGAACGATAACAAACCCGTTTTCGACGCAGGGTGAGCAAGAAAAACCCCACATAGGCGGTTCCTTGCGTCCCGATGCCTCTTTCAAGTCGGCTTTCCAAACCAAAGTCCCATCGACAGCATTGAGTCGCACGAGGACTCCTTCGGCTCCCAGTGCATAGATCGAGCCATCGGCAAGCGTTGGAGTGGCACGAGGCCCAAGTCCCCCGAGCGATTCAAAAAAACGCGAAGGGGTCTCGAATGACCAAATCGGATCGCCAGTCTTGGCATCGTAGCAAGCGACGACTTCATCTTGGTCGCGTTGTTCTTGGGTAAAGAGCCGATCGGCACCGACGATAAACGAGCTCCAAGCAGGTCCGATTCGTCTTCGCCAGATCTCTTGGGGTGGGTTGGCGTTCCAGTCATCGCTAAATCGCATTCCCGTTTGAGCACCGTTTCCTTGCGGCCCACGGAAACTCGGCCATGGTGCAGCCCGTAGCGATTCGAGTAGGGCTTCGGTTTCGAGGCTGTCTGTTTTAGCGATCTTTTTGAAGTTGCGAATTTCATTGATAGCCAATTGCTCGGAGGTAGGTTGCCATCGCCAGTGGAATCCAAAAGAAAAATCGCCCCAAACGCCATCGGTTCGGACCAATGCGGAGAATCCGGCCGCTATGGCTGCAAGTGCGACTGCGAGGAGGGTTCGTTGGATGGACAGTTTCCTTCCGAAAAGAATCCCTCCGAGCGCAAAGCCTGCGATCGCCATCGGGATCGTCATGACGATCAGCAGAGGGCCTCGCATCGACGGATGGCAAAGGGCTTGTTCGAGCCCCACGGCTCCGATCAAGCCCAGGGCTCCGAGGATACGCTCGAACCAACGAGCTCGACTCGCGAAAAACCACCAAAGCATTACCAGTAGACCGACAAGGAAAGGCCCAAAGGCACTTGCCATCCAGATCATCGATGGTCCGTTAGGAATTAGATCCGGAACGAATCGCATGAAAGCCATCAGTGGCAATAGAAGGATAGGGATCCAGATCCGCAGCGGATGCCAAGCTTTCCATTGCGGTTTTATACTTGTTTGCTCAATGCTCATTTCGCGATTCCTTAGGTGTCGAATTTGACGTTGCGATAGATTTCGGCAAGTGGGATTGAAATGCCGACAGGTTCGAGAATCAATGAATCGCTCATCGAGCGGAATTCGGTCAGCAACCAACCTCCGGTTGCTTGTCGTGTAAAGCACTCGACATGTGCGTGGCTCTGGGCGATGAGCACCAAAGCCTTTAGTGATGGAATACTGCGATAGAAGGCAGCTTTCTCTCCTCGATCATAAGCCTCGGTGGATTCCGAAAGGACTTCGACAAGCACCGAAGGGTTCTTGACCGTGTTGGGAGTCTCTGGGTCTATTTCAAGTTCCCCGCAGATGATCGACGCATCGGGATACGTGTAGAGTCCGTCGGGGTCGACCAAAATCCTCAGGTCGCCGTTGTAGGCGACACAAGGCCTATCCTTGAGGGACTCGGACGACTCACGCAGAAAATTTGTCGCGATGAGCGAATGCCGGGGGGTTCCGCCGACGATGGCGAAGATTTTGCCTCGGTAGTACTCGTGCTTCTCCCCGGTCTTGAGCTCATGCTCGAGGTACTGCCCGAGGGTAAAACCTTTTAAGACTGCGGACATCGATCGGATTCCCAAAGTTTGGATGGAACGGCAGACAAAACGCGCTTCGATGGGGCAAACCTAGGCTGATTGTAGTCTAGAATGATCGTTTTGGCTGGGCAAGGCCGTACTTTAGCGTCTATTCAACGAACTGGAGACCAAGCAAACCATGGATCAAAAAACGACGATCGATCTTTATGAATCCCATGGCGATGATTGGGTTGATGCACAGAGCAAAGAGTCCACCTCGATGCCAAAATTGTCAATGCCTAGGGTTGTATGGGGTGTTGTACTAATCGTCCTGTCAATCGTTGGAAATTTCACCGTACCATGGTTGATCGAAGCATTCAACGTGATGATCGAACCGTTCTCTCCTTCCCCAAATTTTTGGATCCTAGCGCTTTTCGGAATGCTCTTTTATTGGGTTTGTATGGGACTGTTTATTGCACAGAGCCTTTCCGTTTGGCTACTTTCGAATGCCTATCTTTCTAGTCCATCAGGTCGCATGTTGGTCGGTATGTTTGTAAATATGCTTGTGATGACTACATCGCTTATAGGCGTGTCAATCACCGTAGGTTCCAAACCGCCACTTGATATGCTAGTTTATTTTCTGGGAGGCGGGACGATGGTCTATTTGCTTGTTGGCTGGATTTTAGGCACGCTACTCAAGCAAACCCGAAGCGGATGGAGGCAAAATGCTTCGAAGTCCGATGGCCAATACTCTCTCCGTTCCATTCTGGGGGTAATGATCGCAGTGGCCGTGATCGCTTTGATTGGCAAATGGATTCCCGATAACCAAAGAGGTTTTACTTGGATTCCAATGAGCGAAATCACAAGCACCATTCTGTTTTTAGCGTTTTTAGCGTTGGTTATCTCGTGTCTGGTATGGTTGCAGTACAAAGCGTTGAGAGGAGATCACAAGGTTTTCTCTTGGGGGATGTTTCTTAGCTATCTAGCCTTAGGCCCGCTTGCGTTTCTATGGATCAGTGGTGGGATTATCGCATGGGGTATATCCTGGCGAGAAACCTTGATCTTTTGGTATATCGCCGAGGCATACGGTATCCAATTCGGTGTTGTCTTAGGAATTGCAATGGTGATGCCTCTATTGCCCAGACCAGATAGATTCAAAGAAGCGGTCATTGAAGGTGTGGTCTGAGAATGGATAAGGAGGGTGGTTTGGTTGGCTACCCGACGCTTGCGGGCTGTCTATTTAGTCGACTTTGAGTGGCTTTTTTGACCGATATAGGTACCCAGGATTCAAAACCGCGCTAAAATGCGTTTTTTGCTACTTTTCCTGTGCAGCGAAAGCTAGTTTTTATGAGTCGTAGGATTCGCAAGCGTTCCTACTGGCAAGATGCCCCCTTGCCACGCGAACAAATTGTCTTGATCCCAAGATCTCTGGACGATTCTATACCCGCCGACCATCCGGTTCGTATCGTCGATGAGATTCTTGATGCCGTTGATTGGACTTCGTGGGAAAAGAAGTACCACGGGTCCATGGGCCAACCACCCATCCACCCCTCTATTTTGTGCAAGATCTGGATCTTTGCCCTCATGCGAAGAATCCGTTCGAGTCGTCAAGTCGAGTATGCCTTAATGCACTCGATCGATTTCATGTGGTTAGCCTCTGGTCGCAGGGTTGATCACGGAACTCTCTGTAAATTCCGTCGTGCCAACAGCAAAGAACTCAAGCAACTGTTTCGAAGCTTGGTCTCGATGGCAATCGATATGGGGGTTGCCAACCTATCAGAGCTTTGCATCGATGGAACTCGAGTGCTTGCCAATTCCAACAAAAACAAAGTCTGGACGCTTGAGAGCATCCAAAAGGTACTTGAGAAACTCGATGTGCAAGTAAACCA
>JBJSXX010000399.1:0-5148 GCA_046086605.1 Pirellula sp.
CAGCGTTGATCAGGTCAAAACCTTGCTTGGTAGTGGATTCGAAATCAATTCCAACTTCACCGCTTATTCAACTACGATTCCTGGAACGGCTCCAACGGGCGGTGAGCAGCTAAACGTTTACGCGAATATCACGAAGACTTCTGGCTCAAGTGCGACTATTGAAATCGCGGCCACACGTACCCTGGAATTCGCTGGGCTAGGTTGGTTCTACAACCACTCAACCACTGGAACGGCAACGACAGCTTTAAATACAGAGGAGGCCAACCAAGCATTGATTGACACACTAGAGGCCAGGGGTGGTATGAGCACGACTCCGAAGGATTTTGAGTTTTCTACCGGGATTTTTAACGGTGGCCCTGTAGATACGATAGATGCTGGGGAGGGCCTATACGCAGTTATACCCGGACCCACCGAATTTAATACTTCAGTGATTGGATCACTAACAATGACATTGAAGTTCAACGGGACTTTTAATACCGGAGATATTGTCGTTTATGAAGCCGTTATCTTCGCAACCACACCCGAACCGATATCGATCGCCACTTGGGGACTTGTCGGTGGCGGAATGTGGCTTACGGCACGACGCCGTCGACGGAGGAGCTAGTTGTACGGTCGGGATCAAACACGCTTCAACTATCCCCTACTGCTAGGTTCGCTGATTGCTCTCCTAGTAGTAGCCTTGGGAGTGTTCTTTCTACACTCCCGACAGCAAGCCGCATCGACTCTGCGGCTGGAAAAACAAGTCGACGAATTACTGGCTCAAGGCAACTACGCCGAAGCCTATCCTCTACTTAATTCTCTGGTGGTGATCAAACCAGAGCATCAGGACAGGAGGCTTGAACAAGCCCTCTGCGCGGATGAACTTGCCTCTGGCGCTCAGAGGACTCAAGAATCGATCCGCCTGAACATGGCCGCGCTGGGGATCTGCCAAGCGGATTCGAGATTCGAGTCCCAAATACCCACCATCCGTCGACGATTGATCAAACGCAATTCACAGATCGGGAATTACGAGGATGCGATCGATCAGATCAGTCGCTCCGTTGGCCCTGAGCCTGATCTGGAGCTGCAGCGATACTTCACCATCGCCAAAGTTCAGATGTGGCTCGATGGTCGGACAACCGAGCTGTCCTCGGGCAACTTAGCCTCACTGCCCAACTGGTTTGCCTCTCTGGCCGGTCTGCCACCGGTGGACTTGCTTGTAAAGAGCCACATTGAAATCCCCAAGAGTCTCGATATCGCGGGCCTTTTGGTTGGCCTATGCTTGGGCGATCCATCGAGACTCGAAGGCTCCTTCCTTGCAGGCGAAACCCAAGAATCCCTCAAAGCGCGTGCTCAATCGATCGTCGAACGCTTGGTCAACGATCTACCCGAGGACCCCTATGCTTGGTTGCTCCGATACGAAATCAGTTCTCGCGATAGCAAGCTTGGACTCTCCGAATCGGATATTGAAAAAGCGGTGAGCCTGAGTCCCAACGACGCCAAGATTCTGCTGATCGCCGGTAGGCTTTTTTTGGAGAGAGCCAACCGTGCGACAGGGTTGGCGAACCAATCGATGAAGACAGGGTTTCTCAATCGAGCCCTCGAACTTTTTCAATCGGCTCGTGAAATTCAGCCGGATCTCACGGAAACCCATCTGAGTATTGGGGAAGTTTATGGAATGCTTGGAGATCCAACCAAGGGTATCGAGACCTGGAGGGATGCCAAACGGGTCTGCTCAGAGCGTGTTAGCCTCTTGGATTTCAAGATAACCGTCGCTCTGGTGGGACTCAATCGGATGCCAGAAGCGCTCGATGCGCTCAAGGCGATGGATCAAGATATTCAGACGGAATTGGCATACCTGAGTCGATCGGATCAGTTCGCTTATCGTCGGCAAGGGTTGGAGTGTTGGTCTCGCTACTACCTTGCCAATGGTGAGTTTCAGTCGGCAACAGAATCCCTTTCAAGTGTGCTTGCCGGCGGCAAGGACATCGATGCGGTTAACCAAGCTTCGATCTATGCGGCTTTGGGCAATTGCTACAGTCAGATGGGCCAATTCGATCGGGCTGCAGCAGCCTACGAGCAATCGGTTCTGCTGGTTCCAAACGGCATGGAGTATCGACGCAAGGCGGCTTCTGCTTGGTTCTCGTTAGGGCGGTATACCGAATCCTACAAGCAATGGCTTTTGATTGAACCTAAGGAAGCGGTCGATTGGATCAAACTGTGCGACACGATATTAGAGCTTCAGCGGCAAAGCGGCCAAGATTCCAATTACTGGTTCACGTTCGATAAAGGAATCGCGGAGATCAAAAGATTGATGGTGCTCAGCCCTGATTCCCTTCGCACCACCTGGATGCTAGAGATTCTTCAAATCGATGGCAATCTGATGCGAACCCCGAGTGATGCGCAGGCTGCGGGAACTAAAGTTGCCGGAGAGCAGCTATGGCAGATTGTCGAGAAGCTTGATTATCAAAGCGAACCAGTCCGCGCAGCGATCGTCCGTTGGAGAGCCTGGAAGCAGCAAGAGTACCTCGATAAAATCAGCGAGAAACTTCGATCCATTCCCGAAGCGCAGCAAAGCCCAGCGATCGAACGGGCAGAGATTCTCGCAACGCTTGGAAGCATCCAAGAGGCAACCGAACTGCTAGGCAGTAAGCTACGAGAGCAACCCGATAGTTCGGCTTTGCAACAAGCTTCTCTTCGCATGGAACTTGGAAAAATGAGCTTCGAGCAAGCCCTCGAAGCGATCCGTGGGTTGAAACAGGGTGGATGGTTCCTTGCTCGTAAACTCGCTTGGTCAACCCTCAAAAGACCGCTGATTTTAAGCGAGCAAGAACAACGGGATCCGGAGCTAAGAAAAAAGCGTTTGGAAGGTCGCACAGAAGAACTCAGGGCGCTCGAGGAACTACTCAAAGAGTTTGAGGGGGCCGAGGGAACCGAATGGAGATATATCAAGGCAAGACGTTTGTTGTCCGAATCGACCGATCCGGCGAAAATGAACTCCATCGAACTTCTAGAGCTCGTCGGGTTCTTGGATCGAAAACGCCCTGAATGGCCAGAGACTCACCTGCTCGCCGGACTCATCAACGAGTCTCAAGGCAACATGTCACGAGCGATACGCGAGTACAACTATGCGATCGCTTATGGAAACAACGAACTGGAGACCTATGAACGGCTCGTGAACCTGCAGTACCGACAAGGCCTCGTGTCGGACGCTCGCATCGCCTTGGACCGTTTAGGAAATAGACTCTACGCTTCGCAGCAACTCGCAGCGGTTTCCTTGGAACTTGCAAACGAGAGCCCTCTAGAGCAACTCAAGGCCGCAGAGTTAGTGACTCAGATTCGGCCCCAAGACCCCATCGCCTGGATTTGGCTAGGTCAGATCATCGAGCTTCAGTCCCGAGACAAACCCGACGTGCTTCGCCAAGAGGAAATACAAAAAGCGGAGAAGATCTTTGGCAAAGCCAACGAAGTGGCCTCGCCCGATGACCTACGGGTGTTGATGGCAAGATTCAATTTCTATCAATTGACTCGGAATCAAGACGGTCAGCAGTCGGTTCTGAATCAGATCGAGCAAAGCAAAGGGATTGAACCGAGCGTGCAATGGGTCGCGATCGGTCAAATCCATGAGTCGCTCGGCAAGTCCGACCTAGCCGTCGAAGCCTACCAAAAAGCGATTTCGCTAGGTGCTAATGATTTGGAGTTGCGAACACAAATTGCGCGGTTGTATTTGAAAGAGAATCGATTGCAAGATGCCGTCGAATGCTACCGAGAAACGCTTGAGCGACACCCTCAAGATTCTGCGACACGACGAGGCTTGGCGGTGCTCTTAGCCAACCGTAGCTTGGATGAGGATTGGCAGCAGGTGGCCGAGCTTCTATCGCCTAGCGAAAAAACGAAGTCTCCTGAGGACATGCGTTTACAGGTCATGCTTCTTAGCCAACGAAATGACCTTGAAAGCCTCCAAAGAGCCCAGTACCAACTTGAACGCATCGTCGAGCTTCCGGGAGTCCGAACCAACGAGGACTATTTTCAACTCGCCTCGCTTTACATGCGAACGGCCCGAATGCTCGAATCTGCGTCAGGACGCGAGATTGAAATGACCCAGACACAGCAAGCAGCAGGGAGATTGCTAAAGCTTGTTAGCTCTGCGGCCTCTCCGAAACCCGAATACATTTATACCTATGCCGACTATCTGATCCGGCAGAAACGGTTCTTCGATGCCGTAGAAGAATCGCAAAAACTATTGGCGATCGATGCAACTGCGTTTCCGGCTGTCCTGCTCAAGGCCCGTATTACCAAACTCGAGGGGGACAAAGAGGGAGCGAAGAACTCGATTCTTGCTTGGCTCGAAGAAAAACGTCAAGTCCATGCTGGTTCCTCCAATCGCTCAAAACTCGCTAGCTGTCTGGTTCAAGCCGGCCAAGGGTTGGAGATCCTGGAGGAGCAAGAGGATAGTAGAAAGCTACTCAAAGAGGCCTACGATCTGGACAAACGCGCAGGGGTCAACTACATCCGCTCGATCTTGCTGACCGATGACCAAACCACTCGAAACAACGCGGTGCGCTTCATGATGGATCGACTCAAGACCGAAGCGTCCAAAGAGTCGGCTGTCCTACTGTCGCTCCTGATACGAAAAGGAGACACCGACGACGATTTGATCGCTACGGCGCAAAAGCAATTGGTAGACTACAGCGCCTCGCAAAGTGATGACCGAAAAATCCAACAATCTTTAGCGGACCTGTGGATTTGGAAAGGGAATGAATCGCAAGCCGTCGAAACGTTTCGGCGAATCGTCCAAGATCGTCCCAACGATGTGATCGCCTTAAATAACCTCGCGATGCTCCTTGCAGATAGCCCCGCCAACTCCCAAGAAGCATTGCCGCTGATCAACCGAGCCATTGAATTGGTTGGCACGAAAGCCACCTTGATGGACTCCAAAGCCTACGTGCTTTTGAGACTCGGCAGATACGAGGAAGCTATCAGTATCCTCAGCCCCCTGCTTGCCAAGAACGATTCGCCATCGGTTCGATTCCACCTGTATCAAGCTTACTTGAAATCCTCTCAAACCCAACTTGCTAATGATTTGCTTTCGAAAATCGATCTAGCGTCTCTTCGGAAATCCCCGCTGACTCAGGCCGACCAACAAGAGTTGCAGCAGATCGAAAAAAC
>JBJSXX010000400.1:0-11700 GCA_046086605.1 Pirellula sp.
TCGTGTCGAAGAGGATGCCGATGGACTAAAGGATGCTTGCAAGCTAGCCTCGCTTTCAGGAAAAAGATTGGTGATCAACTTTCAAGACGTTGAATGGATGCCGGACGCGATGATCGGTACACTGGTTCTTCTCGACAAAGCGGCCAGAGAACAAGCGGTCGACCTCCGGCTTGCTAACATCAGCCCGAGCGTCCTTGAGGTGTTCAAAATCACGCAGCTTGACAAGGTCTTCAACATGGGTGGTGAGGGTCCAGATGCATTAGGTTCGGGAGCACCTCGGCCGAAGCCACCTGGCACGCTACCGAACAACCAAAATTAGCTAGGCCAAGGGCAAAAAAATAGCTGGGCAAAAAAATAGCTGGGCAGAAAAATTGCAGGGCAGAAATTCGGTGCTGCTGAGGTTCGAAGGTAATTGGATAGATGACCTGACGACTCAATTTTGGGCTTGTGAGTTGATTACCCTTTTGCCAACCACTCGGCGACGCGAGGGGCAAAGTAGGTCAAGATGGCGTCGGCCCCTGCACGGCGAAATGCCAGCATGCTCTCGATAACACAGGCCTCCTCGTTCAGTGCAGAGGCTTGTGATGCAAACTTCAACATCGCATACTCCCCAGAAACTTGGTAAACCGCAATCGGGATCGAGAAACTATCGTGCAATCGCCGAACAATGTCCAAGTAAGGCATCCCCGGTTTGACCATCACGATGTCGGCTCCCTCTTGGATATCGAGCGCGACCTCGCGGATTGCTTCGTCGGTATTGGCCGGATCCATTTGATAGGTTTTCTTTGAGGCTCCCCCAAGGTTTTTTGCCGATCCGACCGCATCGCGAAACGGACCGTAGAATGCCGACGCATACTTGGCCGCGTAACTCATCAAAATCACATGCTCGTATCCAGCTTGATCAAGCGCCGTTCGTATCGCGCCGACCCTGCCGTCCATCATGTCCGAAGGGGCAATCACACTCGCTCCTGCTTGGGCCTGCAGTACCGCTTGTTTGCAAAGGACTTCGACGGTCAAGTCGTTGACGATGGTATTGTCGATCAGGATCCCATCGTGCCCGTGAGTGGTATAAGGATCCAGAGCCACGTCGCAAACAATACCGAGTCGGTCTTGGCACCTCTCACGGATCGCCCGAGTGGCACTGCAGATGAGATTCTCTGCCACGAGAGCTTCGTCACCACGCTCGGTTTTCTTGGCTACAGGTGTGACCGGAAAGATCGCCACGGCTCCGATTCCAAGTTCTACGGCTCGCTGGGCGGCAGTCACCGCAAGATCGATACTCATCCGCTCGACCCCAGGCATGGTCGATATCGCTTCGGTACGACCGGTACCTTCGATGACGAAGATCGGCCAGATGAGGTTGGAGGCCGAAAGCTGGGTTTCTTGAACCATTCCCCGGATCCAGTCCCAGCGTCGCATTCGTCGCAATCGTGTTTGAGGGAACTGACCAAAACTCGATAAAGGATGTGTCATGAACTTTTAGCAACCCGAACGAAGGCTCGTCACAAAATGGAGTGTGTAATCCACACAAAAATACCCGAAGCGAACAAAAAAACAATGAAAAGCCTAAGGGCAATCCCAAGACTCTTGGCTCTGCGTAGCAGGATTTGAGGAAAGTGGATAAAATAAAGGGAGGTTGGCTTTGAACTTCATGTTTTGGAATGATGTGGTGTTGACGATGAAAATGCAGCGAAAAAACTTCCTCTCGGTTTGCTTAACATCCTTGGCGATCGCCGCTTTGGCTAACGTGGGGCTTGCACAAACCCCAGCGGCCAAGGATGCCGTGGTTCGCAACGAAAACCCAAATGGTTTGCCTGTCCCATCGGGCGATGGTTGGAAAAACCTCTTCAATGGCCAAAACCTCGATGGCTGGCAACAGAAAAACGGTTGGGCCGTCTACCGAATCGATGGCAACAGCATCCATGGAACGACCTCGAAAAATAGCCCCAATTCGTTCCTATGTACGACCCAAGACTACGCTGATTTTGAATTGCGATTCGAGGTCAAGGTGCACAACGACCTGAACTCTGGAGTTCAGATCCGATCGAAGAGTCTTGCAGAAAAGGACAATGGCCGAGTGCATGGCCCGCAAGTGGAAATCGAAGCCTCTCCGGGTGAGTCCGGATACGTCTACGGAGAAGCCACCGGTCGAAACTGGATTTCCCCAACCCAACCACCCCACTCGTATCTTAAGAACAACGATTGGAACCAATACCACGTGCGGGCCAAAGGGAAGCGGATTCAAACATGGATCAACGGCAAGTTGGTCGAAGATATCACCGATTCGCTATCGCACGACTCGGGCTTCATCGGCTTACAGGTTCACGGAATCGGAGCAGATCAAGGTCCCTTCGATGTGCGATGGCGAAACATCGAAATCCGCGAACTCAAATAAAACGCACCGAACTGATCCCACTGCCTTGCTCGGTAGTTCTTTCCACTTTCTGTTTTCAAGAGAATGTCAAGTATCAAATCAACAACCATAGCTCCCGCCTCCTATAAACTCGTGAGCGTCGCTACAACTGCACTGCTCGGTTTGGCATTCGTCGGTTGTCGCGAACCTTCGCAAGTAGCGAATCACTACGAACCCAATTTCTTGTTCGCTAAAGCGACGGAGATCGGCCAAAGCAAAGATGAAGGAGAGCTTGATAAACCCTTTAGTGATACCAAGGATCTGCTGGTCGATTGGTTCGGAACACTTGACGAGCCCAAGTTGCCCGAGGCGCTCAAGGAGGGAGATTACGAGGACTTGATCTCTCTGGAGAACATCAAGCTGGCAGTCGGTACACCGTCGGCTCCGGGGATCTACGTTCAGCAATGCGTCTCGTGCCATGGCCTGAGTGGCCAAGGACGTGGGGTCACGGCCGCGAGTCAGGACCCTTATCCGCGCGATTTCCGTATGGGTGTTTTCAAGTTCAAGTCCTCGCCGCGCAGCGCAAGACCTCTCAAAGAGGATATCGAAAGGACGCTGCGTGTCGGACTCTCTGGATCGCAGATGCCGCTGTTCAATAAGCTCAGCGATGAAGAGATCAAGGCTTTGGTCGATTACGTGATTTTCCTGAGTATTCGTGGGGAATTCGAGCGTCGATTGATCCAATTATCAGCGACCGAACTCGATGGACAGCGGATCTATGACCGCACGGCCGAGAAGTCCGTTCTCGATGATCAAATCTCCACTGCTTCCGATGCCCTCACTCAAATCGCCGATCGATGGGTGCAATCGGTCGACGCAGTCGAAGAATTCCCAAGACCAGACTTTCCTATCTTTGGTACTGAAACCGACGAAAATAAAGCTCAGTTGGTCGCTTCGATCGAAAAGGGAAAGAGCCTCTTTGCCAGCGAAGTCGCTTCCTGCGCGAAATGCCATGGAGTCAACGCGGACGGAAAAGGGAACCAGTTGCCTGATTACGACGATTGGACCAAGGACTGGACATCCAAGATCGGTTTGCAGCCAACGGACCTCGATGCATTGTTGCCCCTGATGGCTCGCGGAGGCTTGAAGCCCCAACCGCTCAAGCCCAGGAATATCGTCGAAGGTCATTTCCGGGGTGGTCGCACCCCCGAAGATCTCTACAGGCGAATTCGCTATGGCATTGCCGGAGCCCCAATGCCGGCTGCGGCCGTTGTGCAATCCCGCGAAGAACCTGGACTCCTCGACGAGGATCTTTGGCACATTGTCAACTATGTCCTCTCGATCGCTCAGGTTCCTCCGCCAGCGATGGAAACCAAAGTCGTATCGTCGCAGTAACCTGCGGTCTTTTCAAAATCTTTTTCCCCTTTGGTTCCAGTGTGTTCGACTCGCAATCGAAATTGATATCCGCCAAACAAGGCGATGCTCAAGCCAAAGGGGAATTGCTCGATCGGTTTCGTCCTTATCTGAATGTCATCGCTCAGCGGTTGCTCGACGATCGGCTTAAGGCACGTATGGATTTTAGCGACTTGGTTCAGGCCACCTACTTGGAAGCTTCTCGCGATTTTGAATCGTTTCGCGGCGAATCGATCGAGTCTTTTTTAGCTTGGCTAAGGCATATCCTACGCAACAACATTTCCTCAGCGCACCAAGAGCATTTGGCGACCCACAAACGTTCAGCCAAGCTTGAGGTCAGTTTGAATCCGATAGGAAATTCTGGGTCGAGTCCGATGCAACTTGAGCATTTGATCCCCGCCGAAACATCTTCGCCAAGCCAACGGATGATGAGGACCGAAGCGGCCGCAATGTTGGCAGCTTGCATCGAGCATCTGCCCGATACCCAAGCCGATGCGATCCGCATGCGATACCTTGAAGGAATGTCTTTACGTGAGATCTCCGAGCGGATGAGCAAGTCCGAGATGGCTGTCGCTGGATTGCTCAAGCGAGGTCTACAAGGGCTGCGAGAGGAAATGGCTCGCATCAAGTCCGGTACGAGTTCATTTTGGTAAGGTTTGAAGGACGTCTATCAACAACAACGTGAAACCAAAATCAATGCAAACACAGAGCAATGCGATCGGCGATCCAACTTGGCCATCGGCGTGGATGTTGGCCAAGCGTGAGTGGATTCGATTCTTTCGCCAACCGTTTCGGGTGATTGCCGCCTTTGGTCAGCCAATCCTCTTTTGGATTCTTTTTGGTACCGGGTTTCACAGCGCGTTTCAAGGAGGCTCGCCCAATGAGAATTACATGGGATTTTTTATCCCAGGAACGGCTGCATTAATCTTGCTGTTTACTGCGATCTTTTCGACCATATCGATCATCGAAGACCGGCGCGAAGGGTTTCTCCAAGGTGTGTTGGTTTCGCCGGCCAAGCGATGGGGGATTGCCGTGGGCAAGACGCTCGGAGGGGCCGCGATCGCTTGGGCCCAAGCTGCCGTGTTTCTCTTTTTATCGGTCCTTGTAGGGATGGTTCCCCTCGGACCAAACCTTGTCATCCTCAGTCTGTTTTTGTTCCTCGGGGCCTTGGCACTGACTGCCATGGGAGTTTGCTTTGCTTGGCCTATGGAGAGCACTCAAGGCTATCATGCGGCGATGAATTTGATCATGCTTCCCATGTGGATGCTAAGCGGTGCGTTTTTTCCGATCCCTGCGGCAAGCGATGGAATGCCGATGGGTCAAAGGATCCTGCAAGCATTCATGCAATGGAACCCCATGAGCTACATCGTGGCTGGAATAAGACATCTGTGTACAAGTGCCGAGCAATTGGGAGTTGGGCAAGCAAGCGGGAGAGTTGACTGGATCCCTACGATGCAAGCGAGTTGGTGGGTTACAGGGGGATTTGCTCTCTCGATGATCGTCTTGGCCACAGGCTTGATGCATCGAAGGCAAAAAGGGGAATTGCAATAGAGGTTGATTAAGAGATGACGAATCGGCGAATTTTTCAAGTGCTTATGATCCTGCTAGGGATTGTCATAGGAACAAGCGGAGCGATCCTCAGGAAAAAATACGGACGCTCAGGTGCAAACAGAGATTCGGTCGACGAAGCTTTGCGGTCGTCCGATGGGGAGCAAGGCTACGAAGACCCAAGCGATCAACAGATGGAGCAACCTCGCGACCCCGGGAAACGACTTCAACTGGCTCAATTGCTGCAAGCCGCCAAACTCGAGCCCAACTGGACCCGATCGTTCGAGCTTACCGAACGTAGTGGTCAGACGGTTCGTTCTGAAGATCTTTTGGGACAGCCCTACGTCGTCTGCTTTTTCTTTTCCACATGCCCAGGGACCTGCAAACGCCAAAGCGGCGAGATGCGACTTTTGCAGTCCAAGTTCAAGGATAAGCCGATTCGGTTGGTGAGTATCTCCGTCGATCCTGATGTCGATACGCCTGAGGCGCTCCGAGCCTATGCCGAAGGCTTCAATGCAGATCCAAAGCAGTGGCTATTTTTGACCGGTGATCTTGAAAAAATCATCAAGGTCGGTTCCGAAATGTTCTTTCTCGCAGGCGTAGAAAAAAGGGGGCATCCAGATCAATTCTGCTTGGTCAATGCACAAGGGGAATTGGTGGGGGCCTATCTTTGGAAAGATAGCACCGAGCGTGAGCAACTGGTCAAGCACATCGAAGAGTTGCTCGCAGATGCTAGCAAACCCTAATGGCTTTGCATAACATTCCGCGCTCGCTATTGGACTTGACGCAAAATACGGTTATTTCGTAGCCTACCTGCCGGGTCTAGTGGAGTCGACTGAGGATGACGTCGGCATGGATGCTTGGCCTTTTTGCCAATATGAAACAACAAGGATGGGGGTTGTCATGTCTAGCGAATCCAAGAAATCTGCACCGGTTCCGATGCTCGATGTGGGGCGAGGGAATCAACCGCTGAAGCAAGAATTTCTCGATGCTCTTGAGCGAGTGATCGATAGCGGTCGTTTTCTGCATGGGCCGGAAGTGACCGATTTAGAGTCGACCGTAGCGACACTGTGTCAAACCAAGCATGCGATCGGATGCGCTTCGGGTAGCGATGCATTGCTACTGGCGTTGATGGCACTGGACATTGAGCCGGGCGATGAAGTGATCGTTCCGAGTTTCACGTTTTTCGCGACAGCTAGCGCGGTAGCGAGGTTGGGTGCCGAACCGGTCTTCGTCGACATCGATCCGATGACCTACAACATGGATCCAGAGTGTCTTGAAAGCAGTATCACTGCTCGAACCAAGGCGATCATCCCCGTGCATTTGTTCGGCCAGTGCGCACCGATGGATCGTATCTGTGAGATTGCTCGCGAACATGAACTGCCCGTGATTGAAGATGCAGCCCAGGCCATCGGGGCCGAGTGGGACGATCGACCGGCGGGAAACTGGGGGTTAGTCGGTTGCTTGAGTTTCTACCCCACGAAGAATCTTGGTGGGATGGGTGACGGTGGGATGCTCGTTTGCAATGACGATGCGTATGCTGCCAAGTTGCGGTTGCTCGCTTCCCACGGCATGCAGCCACGGTACTATCACAAGCTCGTGGGGATCAACAGTCGGCTCGATACGATGCAAGCGGCGGTTTTGGGTGTGAAGATCAAGCATTTGGGAAGCTATGCCGAGGCTCGTCGCACGCATGCCGATCGATACAAAGAGTTGTTTCAGGGGAGTCAGTTGCATGAGATCGTCGAATTGCCCAGGAAGCACCCCAAGGCGACGCATGTTTGGAATCAGTATGGGATAAGGGTTCCGCATGGCAGGCGAGATGCGCTGCGAGCCCACCTTCAGCAGCAAGGCATTGGATGTGAGGTCTATTATCCGGTGCCTCTGCACATGCAAGAGTGTTTTTCAGATCTAGGTTACTCGCTGGGTTGCTTGCCCAATACGGAAACTGCGGCCCGAGAGATCTTGCATTTGCCTGTTTATCCCGAGTTGGCCGAGAGCGAGCAAGAGTCGGTTGTCGATGCGATTGAATCGTTCTATATGACAGGTGCTTACCGCCGCGTGGCCTAGTTTGGCCTGATCTCGCTGTGGTGGCCTTGCGAAGAACCGTGTTTCCTTGAAAATTGGGCTTCCTATCGGTTCTGATCCCTGCCAACGGTCGATCAGGACGATGATCCATTTTCAGGACAGAACGCAATGAGCAATTCTTCGCAACCTATCGAGATCCCCAATCGCTTTGATTTTGTGGGGGCATCGGATCGAATCTATCTCGAATGGGTCGAGGCCGGTTGTTTTGACGCGGATGTCGATCCGAGCAAGAAACCCTTCACGATCGTTATCCCTCCGCCGAATGTCACCGGGGCATTGCATCTGGGGCATGCTCTGAATAATACCTTGCAAGACATCCAGATTCGGATGCATCGCATGATGGGTGAGGTTGCTCTGTGGATGCCAGGCACAGATCATGCTGGCATCGCAACTCAAGCCGTTGTCGAAAAGCGGCTCAAGGAACTTGAAAACAAAACGCGACACGATCTTGGGCGCGACGCACTAATTCAACGCATCTGGGATTGGAAGGAGCAGTACGAGGGCAGGATTCTCAGCCAGCTCAAACGCCTGGGATGCTCCTGCGATTGGCGACGAACGCGTTTCACACTCGATCCGATGTGCGCCCGAGCCGTTCGACGAACCTTCTACGACCTGTTCTCGAAAGGCCTCATCTACCGAGGTAAACGGCTTGTCAACTGGGACACCTATCTTCAGACAGCCGTAAGCGATGACGAAGTCACCACGGAGACCGTTGAAGGTAACTTTTGGCACTTCCGTTATCCGGTGATCGATCCGAAGCCGGGCGAACCGAGTTTCGTTGTTGTTGCAACAACGAGGCCAGAGACCATGCTCGGTGACACCGCAGTTGCCGTCCACCCAGACCCAGCAGGGGCGCTGGCCAAATCGATTGTTCAAGCCGAGCAAAAGTTCGCCGAAGCTGCCGCCAAAGACAAAGACTCAATCGCTTCGCAAATCGATGTTCTGAAACAAAGACAGCGAGAGTTGTTGCCGGCCCTGGAGAAACTTGCAGCGATGGCGCGCGATGGACGCAAGATTCGTTTGCCGCTGGTGGATCGAGAGATTCCCCTGGTGGTCGATACCTGGGCCAAACCCGATCTAGGTTCCGGATGCGTCAAGATTACACCGGCACATGATCCAAACGATTATGAGGTTGCTCAGCGATGCGGCTTGCCGCTGATCAACATCATGAATACCGACGGAACGGTCAACTCCAATGGGGGGCGATTCCAGGGCTTGACGATGTCCAAAGCCAGGCAACAGGTTGTCCAAGCGATCGAAGGACTCGGACTGCTCGAACAAACCGAGGATCGGCAGATCGAACTCAAACATAGCGATCGGAGCAAAACACCGATCGAACCCTACTTGGCCGATCAGTGGTTCGTGGCTATGGCCGATTTGGCCCAGTCGGCGATCGATGCCGTTGAAAGCGGACAAGTCAAGATCTATCCGGAGCGCTACGGCCAAGGTTATGTCGATTGGCTCAGTGAAAAGCGGGATTGGCCAGTCGGCAGGCAGCTTTGGTGGGGGCACCAGATCCCGATATGGACTCGGAGTTATGAGACACTCCAGGCGGCTAAGGATGCGAAGGCCAAGATTCTAGAGATGCCCGAAGCGACCGCGGGCCAGTTATCAGCATCGATCGAAGAACCCTCGGTTTTGCACGTGTGCATTCAAGATGACAATCCCGGATTGGAGCTCAAGATACAATCGTTAGGATTGGTTCGCCAAGAGGATGTACTCGATACCTGGTTCTCCTCCGCTTTGTGGCCACATTCAACACTCGGTTGGCCCGAGAAGACATCGGAGCTGGATTATTTCTACCCGACCAGCACGCTCATTACCTCTCGCGACATCATCACCTTGTGGGTTGCCCGGATGGTTCTCATGGGCCTAAACAATGTCGGACAGGTACCATTCCGAGAAGTCTACATCCATCCAAAGATCCTTGATGGATTTGGGGAGACGATGTCCAAGAGCAAAGGAAACGGAGTCGATCCGATCGACGTGATCGACAAGTTCGGTGCCGATGCCTTACGGTTTGGCTTGGCTTGGCTGACCACCGAGACTCAAGATGTTCGGATGCCGGTTCAGTACGAGTGTCCGAATTGCCAATCCCTGATCAATCAGACCAAAGAGAATCGCATCAAGCATCGAGTCGTTTGCGATAAGTGCAAAAAGCCGTTTTCGACACAGTGGGCAGAGAGTGCCGAGGACAAGGCGTTGCCGAAAGCTCCGGTCGTCAGCGAGCGATTCGAGGTAGCCAGAAATTTCGTCAACAAGCTTTGGAATGCTTCTCGGTTTGTGATGATGAATCTCGAAGGCTACAGCCAGGTCGCGATCGATTGGTCGAATCTGCCTCTGGAAGATCAATGGATCCTGTCGCGGCTCACGACCACCACACAGATCGTCGATCGAGAGCTCAGGCGTTTTGGTTATGCCGAGGCGGCTCGGGCCGCGTACGATTTCGCTTGGGATGATTTCTGTTCGTTCTATGTCGAGATGGCCAAGCCTCGTATGCAGGATCCCGCATCAAGGCCGATGGTGCAAAGGGTCTTGGCCCATTGCCTCGATCAGATGCTTCGAATTTTGCATCCGATGATGCCTTTTGTGACCGAAGCGATTTGGCAGGAGTTCTCGAAGTTCACGCAACAGCGAGATCTGTTTTCAAGTCAGCAGGCTTCACGGTGGTTGATCCAAGCACCCTGGCCAGAGGCTCGCAAGGAGCTTGTACGGCAAGATGTCGAATCGCAGTTTAAGCACTTCGTCGCATTGATCGGTGCGATCCGAGAGATTCGGTCGAGGCAGAACATTGCACCGAAGCAACGGGTGCAATTCTCAGTGCGATGCGAGGATCGTTTCGAGCGATTGTTAAGGCCTATGGGAACATTCCTTGAAAGCATGGCCGGTGCAACCGGGATCGCTTGGGGTCCTGCGATCGATATCCCCGAGGTGCAAGCGCATGTTCCGATCGAGGGGATGGATGTGTACGTGGACTTGAGTCAGTTCCTCGATGTAGGAGCTGAGATTCTTCGCAATGAGAAGCAGCTAGAGAATTTGCAGAAGCTCATTACGGGCAAGGAAAGTCGGCTCTCGAATCAAGCGTTCGTGGGCAAAGCACCACCTGAGATTATCGAAAAAGAGCGGCAAGCCCTGACGGAACTAATCGCCCAGCGGGAGGGCGTCGAGCAAGCTTTGGTCAAACTTCGCAGTATGAAATAATTGGAGATTTAAGCCTGTCGATGTGAACATGCACGATTTTATGGAAGGCTAATTCCAGGTGCCTAAACTACACTTTCGTGCTGTTATTCTGGTTTGTTATGCCAATTGGCGCCACATGACAAGCACTGCTTAGCTAGGTTGGTAGCTAGCAGGTTATCACAGATGGGGCATCTCTTTGTGCGTTCCCTTTCCTTCTTAAGCTTTTTTCTAGCGATCGCATTTTCTCTTTGCTCTGCTAGGAATTGTTCCTTGGCAGTACGCTCTCTTTGAGCATGCTGATCTCTGGATTGGGTGATTGCTTTTTGATCCAAAACCGCCCATCCAATTTCCGGGCGGAGTGCAAGGCTCTCTTGATCTTGTCGAACTCCTAACAGTCCACCGACAAACTCCATCTCGAAATCTTGCCCAAGGTATTTCCATTTGAACGGCGTGTGAGCGGGAAATTGGGGGAAACTATCCAAGCCGGGTCCTTGACCGCGAGCAAAGGGTCGATTGATCCAAGAGTTTTGCTCTAGGGCAGATCCGCCTGAGTTCAGATACGGGAAAAATGTCAAGATCCATCCACTGATATAAGGCCCCGTACCGCTACCTTCAGCGCCATTCCATTTGTAAATCGAATCCCAAAATTCTTTGTCAATCCTTCCTCGCACTGCAGCGACAAACTGATCTAAGATGAGCTGAAGCGGTTTGACCCACCACTCCAGATCAAAGCGACTCCACTGCTGGACTCGACGCCCGAGACTCTCCCAGTCTTCTGCTGAACCTTCGAGCATGATTCTTGGAATGCCACACATTGTAAACCCTAAATATTCGAAGTAAGACTGCATGGCATCGAGCAAGACGACTTCGGAGGCGGCGCGTTCTACGGGGCCAGTGGTCGAATAGTCCGCAACGATCAACTCATGGGCCGGGCCAATGTGTTCTTTGATTTTTTGGGAAAACTCACTAAAAACCCCAGACCAGGGGTTCTCGGGTGAACCTTTTACGAATCCGTCACGTCGAACCAAAAGTTGCAATTTGCCATCGTGCTGGACAAACTGCCTTCGCAATTGCTCGGCGTTCATGTTGATGTGATTCGCTAAACCTTGCGTGAGCGT
>JBJSXX010000401.1:0-6903 GCA_046086605.1 Pirellula sp.
CGGGAGTGTCTCGAAGAATACCGATTTCCTAGTCGCGGGCGAGGCCGCTGGAAGCAAACTGCAAAAGGCCAAGGATCTGGGAATTACGATCCTAACCGAAGAAGAATTTCGAAAGATGGCACAGTCAGGGTCGTGAGTTCGTTTGCCGTAGAGCCACGCTTTGGAGTACACTCTATAGTCTTGCTTGTACACTTTTAAGAGACCTTAGAGCAAACCTAACACCGAGCCTTTGAGCTGCTAGGCCGATATGATCGAGTTAACGAACTTTGGTAAAGACTACGGCGAATTCACCGCCGTCGGTTCGGTCAACATGAAGATCGAGGCCGGAGAGCTTTTTGGATTCATCGGTCCAAACGGAGCTGGGAAAAGCACCTCGATCCGTTTTCTTGCGACGTTGCTCAAGAGCACTCGCGGCGATGGCACCGTCAATGGCTTTAGCGTTAACAAGCAACCGATGGATGTCCGTAGAAGCATCGGCTATATGCCCGATGACTTTGGCGTTTATGACGGCATGAAGGTTTGGGAGTTTCTCGATTTCTTTGCGGTGGCTTATAAGATCGGGCGGACTCAGCGGAAGAAAGTCATCGGCGATGTGCTTGAGCTCTTGGATCTAACCCACAAGCGAGACGATTTCGTCAACGGTCTCTCGCGAGGCATGAAGCAACGGCTATGTCTGGCAAAGACCCTTGTACACGATCCCCCTGTGCTGATTCTCGATGAGCCGACGAGCGGTCTGGATCCTCGTGCTCGGATCGAGGTCAAAGCCCTCTTGAAAGAACTTCGTAAGATGGGCAAGACGATCATGATCTCTAGCCACATCCTTTCGGAATTGGCTGACTGCTGCACCTCGATCGGGATCATCGAACGTGGACAGTTGCTCATGCACGGACCGATCGACTCGGTCTATCGCCAGATGCGCCGAAATCGGATCGTCGAAATTCGATTTGTCGAGAACCAGGATGCCGGCGTATCGATTGTGCGAAGCGATCCGACGATGCGGGGGATCGAGATCGACGGCGACCGCGTTACTGCTGAATTTGAAACCGACGATCAAGGCCTTGCTAATCTAATGAAGAGACTCATCGACGGCGGGGTGAAGATGCGTTCCTTCAGCGACAAAGATCCGACACTCGAAGACGTCTTTATGCTGGTCACCAAGGGCCTCGTGGCTTAGACATACGATTCACTGCCAGAGAGTCATCGCCATGAAACGACTGCTCGAAGGGATGCTCATCGGCATGGTTCGATTTTACCAGCGAGCGATCAGCCCACTGCTCGGAAGCAATTGCCGCTTCTCACCGAGTTGCTCTCAATACATGATCGAAGCGATCCAAAAGTATGGACCGATACGAGGCTTGTTCAAGGGTCTTTGGCGGATATGCCGTTGCCATCCGGGGACTCCTGGGGGCTTTGACCCACCCTAGTCCCATCGATCGTCATTCGAATCCATTGATGATCCGAATCGAGTGTTGGGAATCCGCAATGGCGATCGAGGATCTTCAAGCCTGGGGACACCAAGGCATGGTCGATCGGGATGCCGACGATCCCAAGTCCACAGGGCCAAGTCGCAAAGTACCCTCGGTATCGCCTCGAATCGACTAGATTTGTGCTCGAGAGCAGTTCTTTGAACGCATCACTCCAAGGGGTGATATTCATATCCCCAAGGACGATCGACTCCCCATCGGATTGCTTGACCCACTTGGCGATATCGGCCAATTGCTGATCGCGCACCCGAAATCGACCGTGCTCGTTGGGAGACGCTGTATGAACTCCTAAAAGCCTTATCGGAACTTTAGAATATTCGCCTGCAGGGATCCGTACATCGAGAGCAAGCATTTGCGATGAGCCCATGACCAGTTCCCTTGACTTCGTCCCAGGGACTCGGCTTAGGATTGCTAACCCTTGGGTGTTGTTCCTAGGTGCCCAGAAAGAATAAGGGTAAGACTTCGCGAGACTTTCAAGTCCCTTGCGATGTTCGGGAGTCACTTCGATCAGCAACAGGACATCGGCATCGAGACTATTGATCGTTTCTATGATCGTCTCGTACTGATCGTTTTGGATAAAAACGTTCCATGACGCGATCGCCAGGGTTCGATTGGGTTGCGTTGATTGGGCAATCCCAGCAAGCGGCAATGCGGTCCACGGCTGAGCAACACTCGACAGATAAACTGTCGGAGTAAGCAAGAGTGCTCCATGCAATAGTCTCGACACGACGGGAGCCCGCCATCGATGCCACCATCTGAGAACTAAATCCAAGACCAACACACAAATCATCGCCATAGCGAAATGCCAAAGAGTGTGGTTGGCCATTTCAAAATAACTGTTATCGTTCCAGTTGCGATGGACAAACATCGCACCCCAGGCAGGCAAGGATGTCAGTAACGAGAGGATAAACCAGATCGCCAAGCCCATCGTCCAACACCTAGGCTCTTTTTTTGCAGAGCTTACCATGAGGTAGTGCGCCTTTAGATTGCACGCAACCAATCGGGTCTTGATTGTTCAGACATGCCGTTTCTCAAAACCTTGAACACTTCTTGTGTTCCCGAGGCACCGATGCTCTCGATCGCTCCACGAGTATGCATCAAGTGATCGAGTCTGTCGACCGGGAGACCATGATTGAGTAGATCCATAGGGATCAAAACAACCAGTAGCGACTGGACTTGAGGGTTGCCAAGCACCGCTAAGGCTCGCGATCGGGAACTGTAATCCTCAAGTTGGATCGTTTGATCCCCAAGACGGATCGAGTCGGTCAGGATTACTCCTGAAAAAAGGCCCTTCGACTTCTGCTGCTCGATCCAAATCTCGATCTGCTCCGTGCACGAATCATCGCGGCTTGCAACCAGCAGACCGTCGATGGCGATGCGAGCGTTTCTATTCGATGGGAAGAGCATATCGATCACCGCATCTCCGACAGGCTGCGGTTTACCGAACATGGGAACGACATGGCACGAAAGAGACGGACCCGCATTAACCTCGACGACTGCTCCTCGCTGGGGTGCTAAGGGTTCGGAAATATTTTCAGCAAGAATATCCAAGCCGGCGATATCGAGCCCCACCACTTGGGCGGCCAAGACGGCTTGGGCAGCCGTCAAAGGATGCACCTGATCGGTGCAATCGGTTGTTAAATCTCCAGTTCGACGAACTAAAACGACTCGATCTCTCGCGGGCACTGAATCGATCGATAGTCCCTGTTTGGCCAGCTCTATTTTTGCAGCAGCGTCGAGTTTCAATACACCCAGTGGATCGGTATAAGCCTCGCCTCGCTTCGGATCCTGATTCAAAATATGCACCAATTGCTCGATCGTAGATTGCCCATCGCCAGTGACCGTTTCAAAATGCCCGCGACTGGCTGCAACCATGCGATGGCCGACGACAAGCAATCGATGGTGTTGCCCTCTAGCAAATTGCTCCACCATAACGTCACTGGTTTGTCCATCTTCGATCGCCCAATCGTAAGCCTTCATAATCTCACTTTGCTCGGTCAGCTCGATCGAGATCCCTCGCTGATGATTCGCATCCTTGGGTTTAACAACCACAGGCAACCCTACTTCTTGTGCGGCGGCCCAAGCGTCCTGAGGACTGCTGACCAATCGCCCTAGAGGAACCGGTACTCCGACGTTGCGAAGCAGTCGCTTGGTTAAATCTTTGTCGCTTGCGATCGATTCGGCGATCGCGCTGGTCGCATCAGTTTCTGCGGTCCAGATTCGACGCTGGTATTTGCCCTCACCGAGTTGGCATAGTGATCGATTCGTCAGTCGATAATACGGTATTCCACGGGCTTGGGCCGCATCGAGGATCGCAAGTGAGCTAGGCCCCAAACGGACATCGTCCGCGTAATCGAACAGTTCACGAAATTTCGATGCGATCGGGTATTGCTCCCCTCGTTGGCAAGCTTCGATCAGTTCATTGGCTAGAGTGAAACATTTGCAGGACAGTAACTCTTCTTCCATCTCCAGAGGGAGTACCCATTGGCTTTCGCAGTCTTCATCGGATGCAAGTGACTCGGCAGGACTCAATGACCTGACCGGTACTCCCGACATGGCGGACATCCACTGAGCGACCCTCAGCCAAACCTCTGCAAAGTGCGGTGATGAAGTCTTGGGACTTAGTAGTTCTTCGACGACACTTCGTGCCGTCGGAACGCTTTGAGGATGGGTGGTGGTGTAACGCTCTGAGTCGAGGAAGTCTTGCAAAGTTCGCGCGATGCGACTCAAGAATGGCACGCTTCGGAAAGCGATCTCTTGGGAGAGATAGAGTTCTAGAACGCTACGATTCGACCAGCGGTTAGGCCCTCGCAAAGCATGGGTTTGCCAGAGAGTCATTTCAGCCTAGTTGATGATCGCAGAGCTACTTTATCCTCGGCCGATGCAGGAGGTGGTGGAAGCAACTTTGGATTCCAATGAGGTTTTCCGTCGAATCCCTCGGGAGCCACCAGGGGCTTGGCCAAAGGTTGGTTCGTATTCGAACCGCTGGGCAAGAGGCTCGGTGGAGATAAAGTCGCTTTGGATGCTGAACCTGGAAAGGGACTGGCGATTGCTAATGGATCGTTCGAAACCGAGCGACTCGTAGGATACGTCGGCACAATGTTCGAACTGGGGCGATCGATCGGAACGATTGGGAGTCGGTTCATCGGAACCATCTTGGAAACCCGCTCGTCTCGGTCGCTCCAAAGACCAGCCGACGAAGTACTTGGCATTAGCGAAGTGTTCGGAGTTGTCGGGCTTGTCGGATTCAAAGGGAAGGAGCTCGAAGGGGACATCGGTGGTGGGGGCAATGTAGGAGCAATCGACGCCGGATCGAGTGTGGCACCGCTGCTAGGCGGCAGAACAAGTCCACTGCTGGTGGCCGGGGCTGTTGCGTTGGCCTGAGTTATGCCCGATGGCACCGAGCCGGGCTGAGCCGGCATGTAGGTCACTGGCCCCATAGGGGTCACCGAGGTTGCACCTGGGATGTTTGGTGGTGTTAGGTTCGGTGGGCAAACGCCACCAGGACAAGTGGCTTGTCCGGTATTTGTATTTGCTGTAATATTCGCCTGGGGCAAACTCGTGGCACTCGCGGGGATTGTTCCGGTCGTTGGAAGGTACTGGACCTGAGGATAGACCGGCAACGATGGTGTTGCTACTGTGGGCGCTGGACTAGCAAGAGGAGCAGGGCTCATTGCATAGACGTTCGAAGCGCCCGATGGATAGTAGCCAGGTTGGTTGATCGCAGGCCACTGGTTGGAAGCTTGGGCATATGCTCCCCCCAGCGGAGTTGGCGCAACGAGCGGGACGCGTTGGGCCTGATACTGGTAGGAAGTGCAAGGTTGGAGGGAGGTGACGGTGGTACCGTAGTTCGGATCGTACTGGGTTACGGGGCGGTAATAAGTCACCGGAGTGCGTTGCCATTGGGTATCGTAGGCAGCCGTTGGCATCGCAGAGGTAACCGTCTGCGGAAAGCCGTTAGGCAATACGGTGCCCGGGTTGGGTGGCATCATGCCGTAGTTACCGTAGTAACTGGTCATCGCACCGTTGGAGGGTGTGATTGGAACAACGGGGATCGTCGGACGCCCAGCTGAATAGCCGGCTGCTTGGGATGGATTTGCAACTGGGTAGGGGGTACCGACGGGATAGGGGGCTGGTGATTTGGATCCGAAACAGCACTGGGCGTGAGCGTTCTGGGCCTGGATCATCGGAGAGATAGCCAGGGCCAAGGCCGATTGGAGAGCCAGACGTAGGGGATGCTTTAAGGATTTCATGGAAGCGGGTTTCCGAAAATGCTTGCGCGAATTGGCTGGGTATCAGATTCTATGCTAGACCAGGTGGTCAACACGGACTTTAGTATATTCTGAAACGCTCGGAAAGAATCCAAAAATCTGGTTCCGGTTTTGAGGGCCCTAGCGGTAAATCGGGCAATTTATGGGTTGGTCACTGATGTGTAACTTCGAAAACGGCTAGCCCATTCCATCTCCCATTAGCATCTAGAGCGCACCCCTCGACGAAGCTATGAGCCAGCAATTCGCGTCCCCAGAAAGCGATTGCTAAGGCCGCAAGAATGAGGTTGTAAGTGATGCGCCTCCGCTTCCAGTGATGGGCTACATCCAAAGACCATTTCCTTCAAAGACGCAGGGCACGTCGATACGTGCCCCCGGTCAAACCAAACGAGAAACACTCGTGATCCAATTCAAGACCTCCAAAGACGATCAGACCGAGCGCATCGTATCGGCGCTCGAGCGACTCTATGTTGGCAAGCCAGTTGGTTCGGTAGCGATTGGCAAAACATGCGGTATGCAACACGCCCAAGCACTCAAATACCTGCATCGAGCAAACGACGCCGGTTGTGCGACGCTCATTCTCTCCGGGCCCAATGGAATCATACGTGGCTGGGTATCGAGCAAGGTGGCTGCGAAAGAGTCGATCGCAGAGGTGAATGCGAAACGAGCCTCAGAAGCGGTCAAGCAACTCGCGACCTAGTGTCGGCCAACGATGTCGCAAGCCTCATCAACGTGCCCAAGAAGACCGTCGCTCGCTGGCTCACGGTCGCAAAGCAAATGGGACTGGTGCGCAGCGAGTATCGTGGCGGCTGGCTTCCGAACTAAACACCGCGCCCTGGTCGAGGTCGACATCGACCACGGATGGTCGGCGTTGGCCTTTCTATTCCTAGAGGAGTTCGTCATCGTTGAGTGGGGACATACCCTGCATTGAGTGCGAGGTAAATGCCTGCATTTTTTTTCGAGGGCCATTTACACAGGGGACAGACCCTGTGTCGAGGACCACACAGGGGACAGACCCTGTGTCGAGGACCGAGGTAAATGCCTGCATTTTTTTGGGGGATCTAGAGCGGAATCGAGCATGATTCCACCCTACGAGGGGGCTCGCAAAGCGATTTTTAACAATCAGCACCCAGTTTTTGCCGGCTCGGCGC
>JBJSXX010000402.1:0-2799 GCA_046086605.1 Pirellula sp.
CCCGCGCGTAGTCGGGCCTCGCCGGAAGGCTTGTTGAGGAAAAGGCGCGGTCAAACTCCTTTTGAAATGCCTTGCGCAAAGCATCGAGTTGATCCCATTTGAGTTCACCACGACGGATTTCCAGCAGCATCTGACGATGCTGGCCAACATCCACCGCAACATGGTGATTCCTGAGTATCTCGGTTCCGCAGATGAGCAAGCGGATCAAGTGCATCGCATGCTTCCACTTGACCTGTCCTTGATTACGGATATCGGTCTGCAATTTTTTGAATTGCGATGTCACATAACCGCTGAAGGTCTGATAGACCAATTGGGAAAGAAAGATGTGGCGATTTTCGAGCAAGGGCCCTGCGGCAGGCTCTTGTTTCTCTACCAGTGGTGAATACAGACACTCAAGCGCATTGGGATTGGCTTTGAGGGCAAGGATCAGGAACTTTTGGTACTCCCAATAAGCCTCTTGGGTGGATTCGCATTCGATTTGCTCGGGGACACCAAAGAGCGACCAGTGGTCTTGGGCTTTTGGCAGATAGATACCACGGCGATCCACATCGGAATCTTCGTTCGAAAGTCCATAGGCGCGCGAGCCGATGACGCACTGGTAAATGATGCGATCATAGTAACGAGATTGCTCCTGATGGAGCTGGGCCGAGCCCTCGGTGGGCTGGCGGTACTTCGCTAACAGCGCAAGCTCCGATCCTGCGAAGGCTTCTACCGATCCATCCATGAATCGGATGGCATAGGTAGGCTGATCGATGCTAGGAAGTCGAACGACGATGCCGACAATACCTTTGGGGTAGAGGTCCCGGGAGCCCCCTCCTCGGACATTCCGCAGCACCACAACTTGGCTTCCGATGTCGAACCATCGACCTGCCTGGCCTTGATTGTCTTGAGAATCAGTCACGATGAAACACTCCCATTTGGGTAGGGGTGCCTCGGTCGGGATCCTCTTGGCCAACCCCTTTGAATTCGACCCTGTAGCCGTAGAGCGTAGCGACTTGATTGCACCAGGTTTGGAATTCGGCGCGAGTCCATTCGAAGCGGTGGTCTTGATGCCGAAATTGCCCGGCGGGCAGGCTTTCCCAAACACTGTTGTACTCTTTGTTGGGAGTTGTCAGGATCACATGCTTGGGTCTTGCTTGCATGAAGAGAACCTTGGCGAGTGACTCGAGTCGCGTGGGTTCGAGGTGCTCGATGACTTCAACCACTGCGGCTGCATCAAAACCCTGCAGTCGTTTGTCACTGTAGATCAAGGATCCATGGATCAGTTCAACGCGTCGTTGTTGTTCTTCGCCCCAAGTGTCATACCTCAATCGTTTTCGAGCGATCTCGAGCGATTTGTACGAGACGTCCATACCAAGGATCCGTTGGAACTGGGGTTTGCGAATCAGTTCGCGAACGAGTTTTCCTTCGCCGCATCCCAAATCCAAAACCGACTTGGCTCCACAGGCAATGAGTTCTTCAACGACGCTCGAATGCCGCAGATCGTGGAGTCGAATCACAGCCTCGGCTGCGGGTTCCTCGGGAGTTGGGGATTCTTCGATATCCGCTTGGGGTTGTTCGTCGACCAAGCGACTCAGTGCGGTACGCACAAGGTTCCCTTGACCGCGCAGGTAGCGTCGAGTGATCCATTCCTTGTTAGGATGAGCAGCCAGCCAACCCTCTCCTTTTTCGAGCAGTTTGGTCAGTTCCTCTTGTCCTACAAAGTAGTGTTTGTTGTTGTCGAAAGCAGGGATCAGGACATACAGGTGAGTAAGCAGTTCCGATAGCAGGCATGTCTTTGACAAGACGGTCTGGATATAAGGGCTTTCGCCCCACTGCGGAAACTCAGGATCGAGCAACTGCGAATACGTCGTGACTTGATACCCTAGCGGTGAAAAGACCTTATCAACCCACTGCGAATCACCGCGTGTTGCAAGTGAATCGATGCGGGCAGTCCAAGGAAAAGGGGTTTGGGGTAGACTCGGATCATCCTTGCACTTGCCACCCAATGCCGACGAGTAGACTTGGGCAATCGCGACACTCATGAACGAGGAAGCGACAAACGGGCGATCATTGACATATTGCCCGAGCATGAAGTCCGACTCGCGATAGGCTCCGCGCACCATACCCACAGGATCCACGTCCAGTAGCATGCAAGCCGCCGCGATGTCATGCTGGTACTTCGGGTAGTACACGTGGACTTTACCGAAGCTCATCGAGAAGGATTGAACTTTATCGGGATGCTTGTGCAACAGATAACTGAGTTTCGAGGCATCAGTTCCAGCGGTTTCAAGGGTTAGTAACACGATTGCCCCCTCCTGCTTTCGATTTCTTGGTCTGTTTATTGGTTAAGGAAAAAGGTTCTTCGAGTACCTATGTGTGTGTAAGCTTCGCTTATTTGAAATCCGCTTCGCGTTGGTCGCAGTCGTAAACGCACTCGAAACGCTCCGATCGAATCGAGATTCTCCCACGGTAGTGGATCTTGCGAAAGATCCCGGCGATTGAAACCACCTTAATTATTTCGACAATCCAGAAAAACTCTGGTTCGCTACTCTCGCTTCACTAAAGCGAAGAGTTGGGTGGAACGAGCTACCCCTGTTTCGAGGTCTGCTCATGCGCAAGGATCTTTAGCAGACGCGCCCGACAAAAGTTTTCGAAGCGGGGTTTTCAATATTTTCAAAATGCGCTAAGTTTCACTTACTGATTCCACCAGTTTGCATGAAGCGATGGCTATACGATGAAGACGATCGAATTCCCCACACAACA
Source organism: Pirellula sp. (assembly GCA_046086605.1). Taxonomy (GTDB): domain Bacteria; phylum Planctomycetota; class Planctomycetia; order Pirellulales; family Pirellulaceae; genus JBKCUI01. The sequence goes on from JBJSXX010000402.1 coordinate 2,746, forward strand.
GCGCCTTTTCGACCCTTTCGAAGGCGTCATTGGCCCCATGGGCCGCAAGATGAT
>JBJSXX010000403.1:0-17510 GCA_046086605.1 Pirellula sp.
CGCGTCATCGCTTGGCAGTAATCTGCCTCGCGGAAAATGGCCGACCCTGCGACGAGCAGGTCGGCTCCATGGGCCGTAATGGCCGGTGTGCTCTGGCAGTTAACCCCGCCGTCGACCTCCAGCAAAAGATCTGAACCATAAGTATTTCTCAGCTCTTTGAGTCGCTCGAGAGCGATCGGATTGAAGGCTTGGCCCCCAAAGCCGGCTTGGACACTCATGACCAGAACCAAATCGCAATCCTTGACGAAAGGCAGAAGTTGATCCATCGGTGTCGATGGATTGATTGCTAGACCTGCGGCGGCACCCATCGAGCGAATCTCTCCGAGCAGTTGGCTCGGCTGTGGCTCGGCCTCGATGTGAAACGTGATCATGTCAGCCCCTGCTTGGACAAATGCGGGAGCGTAGGTTTTGGGCGAAGAGATCATCAAATGAACGTCGAGCTTGAGCGTCGTGATCTTCCTTAATGACTCGACGATCGGCATACCATAGGTAAGGTTCGGAACGAAGTGGCCGTCCATCACATCCAGGTGTAAGGCTTCGACGCCGGCTTCTTCGAGTCGCTGGACTTCCCGCTGCAAGTTGGCAAAGTCGCACAAGAGCAACGATGGGAGCACCGTCGGGCGAATCCCCCGAAATAGTTTTAGAGTTTGCTCGACACGCGAACCGTTTTGGCTCATAAAGGATGTGCACACGGAGAAAGGTCGGGTCAAAATAACCCGCTCAGAGAACAATCACCATAAAGCCCGCCGGGGGCTTGTACAAGGGGCAAAATGATGACTCAGCAGTACAACCCAAGCTAATCCCACCAAAAGGAGGGGGCGTGTCGGACGAAAAAAAAGAGGATTCAAACCCCTTGGCCGGGAATCTTGGATTCCGCAAAGCGGCTCAAAAAGTCAAGGAATTCCCGCAAACGCCCGGCGTTTACCTGATGAAGGACACCTCGGGGGTGGTGATCTATATCGGGAAAGCCAAGAATCTCCGCTCGCGTGCCGGGAGCTACTTTCAATCCACCGCCGAAAAGGAGGCCAGAACCGCCGAATGGATCCACGAGATCGCCGATATCGACTACATGGAGTGCGCCAGCGAGGTCGACGCGTTGCTGACCGAAAACCGACTCATCAAAGACATCCAGCCTCGCTACAACAAAGATCTCAAGGACGACAAGACGTTCCCTTATTTAATGATTACGACCCACGAGGACTATCCTCGGGTTGAAGTGACCCGTTCGCCCAAAGCCAAGGGGGCCAAGCTCTATGGACCCTTTACCAGTGCGGGCCAGCTTCGTGGTGCGCTTCAAGTCATGCAGCGCGTATTTCGTTTTCGAACTTGTACGCTGGATATCGACCAAAGCGACCCGCGTTGGCAATGGTTTCGCCCCTGCTTGCTCGCATCGATCCAGCAGTGCTCGGCACCTTGCAACCTGCGGATATCCAAGGAGGATTACAAACGCGACATAAAGCGATTGCAAACATTCCTCGAAGGTGGCAGCCAACGCCTCTTGGCACAGATGCACCAAGAAATGCTCGAAGCGTCCAAGCAACTGGACTTTGAGAAAGCGGCCAAGTTGCGAGATGAGATTCGGCTCTTAGAGAATCTCAACCGACGAGGCGAAATCGATGCGCATGCACAGCCAGAGGTTTTCTACATCGATCCGAAGCGAGGGATGCGGGCGCTGCGCAAGGTGTTGGGGTTGGATCGCGATCCAAGGGTCATCGAAGGGATCGATATCGCACACCTAGGTGGCCAAGATACGGTTGCTTCACTGGTCCAGTTTCTCGATGGGTTGCCGTTTAAGCCTGGTTATCGGCGTTACAAGATCCAGGGCGTCGAGGGCATTGATGATTTTCGATCGATCCACGAGGTGGTAGCTAGGCGGTTTAAGCGCATGGCGGTCGAAGAAGAAACGTTTCCGGATTTGCTCATGATCGATGGAGGCAAGGGCCAGCTCAATGCAGCCTTGGCCGCTTTTCGCGATTGCGATCTGAAGCCCCCGGTTCTTGTGTCGCTAGCGAAACGCGAGGAGGAAATCTATTTGCCGGGCGAAAAAGAACCCCTGCGACTCGGGCGAGAATCCTTTGCCTTGCGACTCTTGCAGTACGTTCGCGACGAAGCCCACCGATTCGCCCAGCACTACCATCATATGCTCCGCCGTAAAAGCGCTTTCGATTCAACGAAAGATCGCAAAAAAGGTTCAAAGAGGCCATCGACTCGAAGGGCTGACCCGCCAGCCGATAGCGATCAAACGCCACAGGAATGATCGGTACAAGCCTACTTTCGCTGTTTCCTGCCGTTGAGGTATTATGATGCTGGTACTCGAAAAGAAGCATTAGGATCCAGAGGCTTCGATTACGAGGATGAGTTTCCTCAAGAGCCGAAAACCCTTGTTTACACGAGAACGACCATGAGCTCCTTCGAAATTGACAAGCTCCCATTCGATTGCCCCAATTCCACTCTCGATAAGTGGATTCGTAAGATGGCTTCGATGTGCCAGCCCGATCAAATTGTGCTGTGCGATGGCTCCCAGCAGGAATGGGATCGGCTCACCGAGCAACTCGTCGATTCTCAAACTCTCGTACGACTTAATCCTAAACTCCATCCGAATAGTTTTTTGGCTCGAAGCCATCCGTCCGATACGGCTCGCGTCGAAGACCGAACGTTTATCTGCTCGCTGCGCGAGTCGGATGCTGGGCCGACCAACCATTGGCAGCAGCCCGACAAAATGCGGAGTTTGCTCAAGGAGAAGTTTCATGGTTCGATGCGAGGCCGAACCATGTATGTGGTTCCGTTTTGCATGGGGCCCATCGACAGCCCGCTGGCACTTGTTGGTGTCGAACTGACCGACTCGCCTTATGTGGTCATCAGCATGAAGATCATGTGCCATATGGGGGAAAAAGTATTTCATAAACTCGGAGCGCACGGGGCCTTCATCCCGTGCCTTCATAGCCTCGGAGCTCCGCTCGAGCCGGGGCAACCCGATGTGGCTTGGCCATGCAATGACGAAAAATACATCGTGCATTTTCCAGAGTCTCGTGAAGTTTGGTCGTATGGCTCGGGCTATGGTGGCAATGCGCTGCTAGGTAAAAAATGTGTCGCGTTGCGAATCGCAAGCACCATCGCCAGAGATCACGGATGGATGGCCGAGCACATGCTGATCATGGGTTTAGAAAGCCCCGGTGGAGCCAAGACCTATCTGACGGCAGCTTTTCCGAGCTCTTGCGGTAAAACCAATTTGGCAATGATCACACCACCGGATGATTACCTAAAAGCCGGTTGGAAAACGACTCTCGTGGGCGATGATATCGCTTGGCTATGGCCTGGTAAGTCCGGTAAGCTTCATGCGATCAATCCTGAAACAGGTTTCTTTGGTGTAGCTCCTGGAACCTCTTGGCAGTCCAATCCAGGAGCCATGCATGCACTTGCCAAAAACACCATCTTCACCAACGTCGCTCTGACCGACGAAGGCGGGGTGTGGTGGGAAGGCTTATCGCAAGCACCCAAGCATTTGATCGATTGGACGGGGCAAGATTGGACGCCCGATTGCGGACGGCTCGCAGCGCACGCCAATTCGCGATTCACCGCACCCGCCGAGCAATGTCCAAACATCGATCCGAGCTGGCAAGATCCTGATGGTGTACCCATCGATGCGATCGTCTTTGGAGGCAGACGCCCGACAACCATGCCCCTGGTCTTCCAAGCCTTTGACTGGACCCATGGCGTCTTCTTAGGTGCAACGCAAGGCTCCGAAACCACGCCGGCTGCAACGGGTCTAGTCGGTACCGTTCGTCGCGATCCGATGGCGATGCTCCCGTTTTGTGGCTACAACATGGGAGACTATTTTGCACACTGGCTCGACATGCGAAGGCACATTCGGAGACTCCCGAGGATTTTCCATGTCAACTGGTTCCGCAAAGATGCGCAAGGCAAGTTCCTTTGGCCGGGTTTCCGAGAGAACCTAAGAGTGCTCGAATGGATCGTCAAGCGATGCCAGGGCCGCATCCCCGGCCATGAAACGCCCATTGGTTGGACCCCTGACTGGGAGGATTTTTGCGTCGAAGGTCTCGACGGGTTTGACGAAGCTCAGTTTGATGCAGCCATGGAGTTTCGCAGAGAGGACTTTCTTGCCGAAATCACCAGTCAGAATCAGTTCTTTCTGAAGCTCTATCACTCGATGCCCAAAGAACTCTTATGCCAACATGAACTGCTGATGGCTCGAATGGCATAAAAATAACTAATGAGTTTTTCCTCGAATTCTGCTCTGCGAGATTGACATTCGAGAGATAGACCCCCTACTATGTAGGGATTCCTGAGGGCCAACCGAAGTTAGCTTGGCGCGGGACAATCGATAGAGTTCCCACCTTTTTTGTTTCCCACCATACTATTTTGGAGAGTATGAGACATGAAGAATCTTTTTGCGTTGGCCGTAGCGGCCTTGTTTGCGTTCGCGGCTGTTAGTGCACAAGCCGACAAGATTGACTTCACCAAAGTCAAGTGCATGGTTTCTGGCGCTGCTGCCAAGGAAGCCAAGTCCAGCACATGGAAGGACGGCAACGTCTATTTCTGCTGCGACAATTGCAAGGGCAAGTTTGAAGGCGATAAGAAGGCCATGGCCGCTAAGGCCAATCATCAGTTGATCGCAACTGGTCAAGTCACTCAGAAGGCTTGCCCATTCTCCGGTGGAGAGATCAAGGCTGATAAGACCGTTGAGTTCAAGGGAGCCAAGGTTGCTTTCTGCTGCGACAACTGCAAGGGCAAGGCTGAGAAGATGAGCGACGACGACAAGGTTGCAAACCTTTTCGGCGAAGACGCTTACACCAAGGCTAAGTTCGCTAAGGCTACCAAGTAGTCGAACCTTGTTGCGAACTTTCGCAAACCAATCAAAAAAATGAAGCGGCTGGCGAGGTTACTCTTGCTGGCCGCTTTTTTTATCCCCACACGGTCTGATGTTATACGGTCAACGTAGCAAGAGCTTTTAGCCCTGGATTTTTCTTTGCGATCGAGCAAAAGGACACGTGCACGAAACGGCTTGAAAAAATATTTCGAACCAAAATCGGGTATTTAATACACAAAACTGAGGATAAAGACATGTACGACTCACGCGAGAAGCGACTCAGAGATCAGCGGTGGATGATCAACTCGTCCATACGCCAAGGGCTAAAACAAGGCCTAGAACAAGGCATGGAAAAAGGCATGGAGCAAGGGCGTCAGGAGGGACGGAAAGAGGGTGTTGACCTAGGCATGGTTCTCGGCCAGATCAAGTCATTTCAAAAGCTCTTGGGCCTGGTACCGTCCAACGACGGGGAACTTATGGCAAAAGATGTGGCTGAACTCCAAGCGTTAGCCTCCGAACTTGAGAATCAGGCTCTTAAAAAATTTCGCGGATAACACCTAGCCCACCCCCGGCAGCTTAAGGAGCTGGTGTAAAGTACCGGCTCGTTTCGCTCGAGTGAACGTCGATCCATCGTAGAGATCGCCAAAAGGCATGAGATGTTCCAAGCGTTGCCGCAGAGGCTTTTCCAGAATCACCGAAATGCTCTGGCATCGATCGCGTACTGATAACCAACAAATGATCGACCGTGCGGTGCTCGCGCTCCAATAGTGTTAAAGTTTCGCCTAACAAGGATTCGGATTGGCTGTGGGCTGTGGCAAGTCTCTCTTGCAAGTAGTAAGCCTGTGACTTGGCCGATACTCTCGCGGCCAGCGTTGGTGTCGCATCGCTTATCGCGACACTCACCGATCCGATGTTGTTCGATGTGATGTGATTCACCAGAGTCGCGACGAACTCTACCGCAGCATCCTCAGCGGCTTGATATTCCTTTCTCGATGCCTCATCGTTTGCGTGAATACCATGTAAATCAAGAAGTATCACGAGCTCTTGGCTCTCTGGTTGCTGAAATTGTTTGACGACTAGCTCATCCCGACGCGCCGAGGAACGCCAGTGAATCCAACGCTTCGAATCCCCAGCTCGATAAGCTCGTAGCCCAAAAAAATCTCCTTCGTCGCTCATGGTTCGAACTTGTCGCTGCCGATTGCCAGAGTCCCTTTTTCGAAATAATTCGTTCCAATTTGGAGCAAGCTTTCCGATCGCAGGTTGGACGATCAAATGCATTGAGTTTTTCTGTGGCAAAAAAGCTCGCATGAGCCCGAGCGGAAAACGGGTTGTCATCTCGAGCCCAAGCCACTGATACCGACCTCGCCTCTGGGCTGTGCACTGATAACGTTGCATGCGAGATGATTTCGGTGGAACCGAGAGAACCAAAAGCTGTATCGATTGCGAGGCTGCGTGGACCGACTTTTGAACCGGTGCATACACCAATCGATCTTGGATCAATACCAACCATGCACCGAGCCAAGTCTTTGGGTTCTTCAGGTTCAATTCGATTTCAAAAGGACGCCTGGCTTGGATCGTTCTAGGTAAACGTCGAGTCACACTCAATGAAGAAAGGGTTCGTGTACAAACGCGCCACTGTACCCACATCATCCCGATAAGAGTTCCGGCTAAAATCACCAATAGATTTGCATTGCGAAGGGCTGCACCCAAAAGAATAAAGCCGATCATGAAGCAAAACTGCCAACCCTCTCGAGTCAGTCGGGTGTAGACCGGATTTCCCGAGTGCCTAAAGACCCTATACCAACTGAGCAACCAAGACCCAAACTCGCGTATCTTTGTTACCAGCAAGTGGATCATGGCTCGTTATACCGGTACGACGACCGACTCTAGGCAACGCTGGATCATCGATTCGACGGCCAAGCGTTCGCTACCGGCTGCAAATCCTCGAGGTATCACGCGGTGGGACAACACGCAGATCGCTAACTCCTTGATGTCGTCGGGAACCACGTAGTCGCGTCCTCCAATCAGCGCGTTGGCTTGGGCCGCCCGATAGAATGCAAGCGCGCCACGAGTGCTAACTCCCACCTGCAGGTCGTTGCTCTGACGGGTTCGCTCGACGATGTCTTGGAGATAATCGACCAACGAGTCTTCGAATCGAACCTCTCTTACCTGAGCTTGCATGAGCTTGATCTCCGCAAGTAACGCGACGCTGCCAAGCGTGTCTACAGGCTCCCCTTTTCGGTGAGACCTTAGAACATTCCGTTCTGCATCACGTGAGGGATAGCCAAGATCGATTCGCATCAGGAATCGATCCAATTGACTTTCGGGAAGCACGTAGGTTCCTTCGAACTCAAATGGGTTTTGGGTCGCGATCACCATGAAAGGATCGGGCATCGGATAGGTCGTCCCATCAATGCTCGCCTGACGCTCACTCATGGCCTCAAGCAGTGCGCTCTGCGTACGGGGCGGTGCTCGATTGATCTCATCGCCCAAAACGATATTCGCGAAGATCGGTCCTTGCGAGAACTTGAACTCACCATTGTGGTAAATACTGCTACCGACAATATCGCTCGGAAGCAAATCAGGGGTAAACTGCACGCGGGTGAATCGACCATCAACACTTTTGGCAAGCGCCTTGGCCACCAGTGTCTTCCCAACCCCCGGGACGTCCTCAAGCAGAATGTGTTCGCCCGATAGTAGCGCAATGAGCGTCCTGCGAATCACCTCCTGCTTGCCCAAGACCACCGACTCCATGTTCTTCTGTAGCCGCTGGAGCGTTGCAGTCGTGCTTGAATTCATGCCGTTTCAGTCTCTTTACAGGATAAGCCAATCAAGGCGTTGGATCGATCTGCACAAATACCAATCGACCAAGCCGCTAAGCAAACATTTTATGGGGCGATAGGCACTGCCACTGGCAGCGCATTACCAAAGCGATCGAAGTCCTTAAAACTCCATGCAAGCTTCTTTTCAGGTGTAACTTCTAGGATTTGAGGGTTCTCTGGACCTGCGTGGCAATTAACCACCCAAGTGTTGCCGTTCTCTAAGCGGTCGACCATCGTGATCCAAGCGAGCGTCACGCCGGGAATGTCCCCCTGCTTGAGCTCCCAAACAACTTCCTTATTGGGACTCACCTCGATCACTCGATGACCGTCGCCTGTACCGATAAGTGTGTTTCCGTTGGCAAGTCTCACCGCTGCGTAGAGCTTGGAGCCCACATTGTACTCCCATACGATTTTTCCCGTTCGATCGTACTCGCGAGCCAAGCCCAATGCTTCATGAGCCACAAGATAATTTCCGTTGGGTGTCGGTCGCACCAACCGTGTGTCGCGGTGCGGATCTGGATTCGGCACGCTCAACGGGATGCTGTGGACGATCTTGTTGTCTTTGTCAACTTCGATGATTCGAGCCGCACCGCTCTGAGCAATCATCGTCAGTCCATTTGGCAATCGCCTGAAAGCGTGGATCTCGATCGGCCCGCCACTTTCGGTCTTTCCTGCATCAAATTTCCAAACCTCTTTGCCCTGCGAATCGAGTTCGATGACATTTCCAAAAGATGTCTGAACTAGCCAACCTCCCCCTGCGAGCGGTTGAGCATCATGAATATCGCGGATCGGAATCGTCCAAAGAGGATTGCTCTTTGCATCGAGCAAACAAGCGACTTTCTTCTGATAGTCTGCTGCAAACATGCTCCGCGCAGGGCCTGTTTGCTGAGCAAAGCTTTCCGTCGATTGCATAAAAACACACAGGCTCGCCAAAAGACCGATCCAAACACGATACGCCATACTGATGTCTCCTCAAGTGTTTACCGATGCAAATCTCTATTTGCCTTGGAGTATTCGTTGGACTTCCTCGAGACTAGTTTGCCCTAGCGCACAGGCCAGCACACCTTCTTCGAAGAACCCAGAGTGACCAGACTGCTTGACAAACTTGCGAAGTTCATCGGGCTTTTCGATCATCTGAGCAAACGCCTTACGCATGTTGTCGTCAATGACCAAGAGTTCAAACAAGGCCATGCGTCCAAAGTAACCGCGCCCATTGCACCTCTTGCAAATCTCGATCTCGATCGGATTGCCCTTGGCATCGACCCGCTGATCGGGGGGTGGCGGAATCGTGGGCTTGTAGAGTTTGGGAACCCGACCCGCTGGCAATCCGAGTTTTTGAAGCAGTTGCGGAGTGGGCTGATAGGCTTGTTTGCAAGACTCGCATAGTCGCCGGATCAGACGTTGATTAAGGACGCCTTGAGCAACACCTAAAAGTGCCTTCGCATGCTTGGGATTCCCCTTGAGAATTTGAATCAACGCGTCGACCGAATCGTTGGCAACGATCCGAGTAACCAAGTGCTTGTGCTCTTTATGGATCTGACCCAACACCGCCTCGACGACCTGCGGGCTTATCAACGACGGTAACACATACACATCGGGCTGCTTCAAACGAACTTTGTCAAAAACCTGCTCGGCAGACTCGCCACCGTCTTCGTAATAGAATTCGGTAACGTTGATGATGTCGGGCTCTTGATTCTTTTTGTTTTCAATGAGCACCCAGTCTCGCACGAACTTGTCGGCGTTTTCCAACGCGATTCGCCAGGTCGTCGGCAGGCCTTGGGTCGCCGGTGCGCTGATGACGACCATCCCCTTGTCGCCATTGAGCATCCCCTTGAGGCTTTCTTGAACGGCATCTCTCATCCCCAGATCCGTGAGGGTCTTGAGAACAGGCTTCTTTCGCTCGATCGTAAAAAGTACCCGCTCGCCTGATGGAACTCCGGTGCTCATAAACGAGATCACCCAATCGATGTCTCGAAAGTTCGTCGCAAACTTGCCATCCTGCCTAGCCTTGCGCTCGGCGGGGTTGAGCCCAAGTGCCTTCTTCCAAACCACCAGCAGAGCATCGGCCGTCGCGCGATCCATCGCCGGAAGCGATTCCCAAATGCCATCGACACGGTAGCGAGCCACTGCTCCTTGGGCTGAGAAATCGATCAAGATCCGATCGGCACGCGAGTTGATGGCGTTTGCTACAAGCACAATCGCCAGCGGGTAGCCTGGCAATTGCCTACAAGCAATCAGCAACCCAACGGCTTCTTCCTTGCTAACCCCAGATGCCTTAATCTCCAGATTCGGAACTTCGATCTCCCCACCCGAGGAAGCTTTATTGTCAGCGCTTTTTTTCTTTTTTCCGAAAATCATGAGCAAGTGGTCTGTGGTTTGTGGCTAGTGAATAAACAGAATGAGCCGGCGCGAAAGTAAACGGCCAATGGGACTAGATAATACCTGGCTGGCTGACGTTGATGCCCTTAAGAGCCATCTTCAGCGCTTCGGGGTTGGGGGCGACTTCGAATGCCGTTGGACGGTCGATGAGCCCATCATCGATCAATTGTTTTAGACTCATCGTGAAGTCCTGCATCCCTTCGGCAGCACCGATTCGGATCGCATCGGCAAGCTTCTGATCTTTTTCTTCGAGCAGAAGCTTTCGGATCATAGGCGTGAAGGTCATGATCTCGCAGGTCGGAACGCGGGAGACTCCAGGACGAATCGATCGCAAGAGCTTTTGAGCGACAATCCCCTTCATGTTAAACGCGATCGCATTTCGAATCGCTTTGTGAAGTTCTTCCGGGAACAAGTCCAAGATACGACCGATGGTCGATGGTGCCGACGAAGCGTGGATAGTACCAAAGACCAAGTGACCCGTTTCAGCCGCATGGATCGCCGTCATAAACGTCTCTTCGTCCCGCATCTCACCGACGAGGATGATGTCTGGGTCTTCCCGAACCGCGTGCTTCATTGCGATGCTAAAGTCCTTCACATCCGCGCCGACTTCACGCTGATTGATCAGACACTTGTCCTCGGTGTACACAAACTCAATAGGATCTTCGAGCGTTAAGATGTGCTTGCGGTAATTGCGGTTCACCCAGTTGAGCATCGAAGCGATCGTCGTACTTTTTCCGGAACCGGTAACCCCAGCCAAGAGCACCATCCCCTGGTCGTACTTGCAAAGCTCTTCAAGCACTGGCGGCAAAAACAAACCTTCAAAGTTCGGGATGAAGTTATTGATGCGTCGAGCCACAAGACCTGGTCGTCCGAGCTGCTTGAGCATGTTGACCCGAAAACGCCAATTCTCTCCTTCGACATTCACGGTGTAAGAAAAGTCCGCGCCACCTTCTTCTTCAAAGATCCGTCGGTTCCGCTCGTTGAGCATCGGGATGAGCAATCGAACCATCTCTTCGACCTCGATCGGCGGACGGTTCAGCGGTTTGAGATCCCCTTTGACGCGCACGATCGGTGGCGTGCCAACTTTCAGGTGCAAGTCGCTCCCCTCGAGCTTCACGCAAGCCTTGAACATCTTGTCGACCTCAAGCTCCTGCTTGGTACCCAAGAGCGAAGCCGCCAATTCATCAGGTGAGGAAACATGTGCGTTGGTGACACGGGGAGGCTCAGGAGAATGGGACATAAGTCTGGTCTAAAGATTTGTCGAATGACGAACGGAATAAGCGACGAATAGACCTTGTATTCTGACTCAAAGCAAGAGAATTGTCACCCTGTTTTTCCTGGGCATCAAGCGATTTCCCTTGGACTTGTCCAAGACATTTCGAGCCAAACGAGGCTTATCCGAGCCGAACCGGGATCCCCTGCTGGGCCATCAGAGCCTTGGCCTGCGCGATCGTGTACTGACCGAAGTGAAAAATACTTGCAGCCAATACAGCATCGGCTTTGGCAAGCACAATCGCATCGACCAAATGCTGCGGATGTCCAGCTCCACCACTTGCGACCACAGGAATCGACACGGCCTCCGAGACCGCTTTGGTGATTGGCAAGTCGTATCCGTCCTTGGTTCCGTCGCGATCCATGCTCGTTACGACAATCTCGCCGGCACCGAGCTCTTGGACTCTTTGAGCCCACTCGACGACCTCGATGCCCGTGGGAGTTCGACCGCCATGGATGTGGACTTCCCAAAACTCCTTGCCGTCTTTGAGCACCCGACGGGGATCCATGTTCACGACAATGCACTGGGCTCCGAATCGCTCGGAGGCTTGCCGTATGAAATCAGGGTTCTTGCAAGCGATCGAATTGAGCGAGACCTTGTCGCAACCGGCCTGGAGTAAATCCCGGATGTCTTCGATCGTTCGAATACCACCGCCGACAGTCAGTGGCATAAAGACCTGATCGGCGGTCCGCCGAACCACATCGATCATGATCGAGCGTTGCTCGTGACTGGCGGTGATGTCGAGAAAGACCAGTTCGTCAGCACCCTCGAGTTCATAGCGTGCCGCGATCTCGACCGGATCCCCCGCATCTCGCAACTGAACGAAGTTGGTTCCTTTGACGACGCGACCAGCGTGAACGTCCAAGCATGGGATGACGCGTTTGGCAAGCATGCTCAGCGCCCGGTCTGTTGTTGCATCATCTGCTGAAACTCATCGAACAAGTACGCGCTGTCGTGAGGACCTGCCGATGCCTCGGGATGGTACTGAACACTAAAGGCCGGAACCTGTGTGTGCCGCACTCCTGCGATCGTGTTGTCGTTGAGATTACGATGGGTGATTTCCAAACAACTCGGTAGCGTGGCCTCTTCGACCGCAAAGCCATGGTTCTGAGAGGTTATCTCGACACGACCCGTCCCGCATTGAAGCACAGGTTGATTCGCACCGCGATGACCAAACTTGAGCTTGAACGTCTTTGCACCACTGGCAAGCGACAGCAGTTGGTGGCCCAAGCAGATACCGAAGACAGGCTTTTTGCCAAGCACATTGCGAATCGTTTCTTGAGCATAGGTCAAAGGCTCTGGATCCCCAGGGCCATTGCTCAGAAACACGCCATCAGGATCAAGCGATAGTATGTCCTGGGCTGTAGCCGTTCCAGGCAGGATCGTCACGCGATTGCCTCGGTCAGCCAAATGCCTTGCAATGTTCCACTTCATGCCAAAGTCCAAGCAAACTACATGGAAGCCTTTGGCGGTTCTTTGAGCCGGTTCGATGCTCGTTGGATTGGATAATTCATGCAGCGGTTCAGACCACTGACGCACAGAGTCAGGTACCACTTCGCGGACCAAGTCGCGACCGACTAAACCTGGGCTTTGGCGAGCTTTCTCAACGAGCGAATCATGGTCAAAGTCGATCGTCGAGAGGATTCCTCGTTGCGCACCCCGGTCGCGAATACGCCTAACCAATGCACGAGTGTCAATCCCAGCGATCGCAACCACATCGTTGCTGATGAGGTAACTCGATAGAGAGTCCTCAGAGCGATAGTTGCTCCGAAGTCGACTGTTCTCACGGACGATAAAACCCGCCACGTGCGGACGCGTCGATTCGCGATCCTGCATGTTGATGCCGACATTGCCGATCATCGGGTAAGTCATCGTGACGATCTGTCCGCGATAACTCGGGTCGGTCAAGATCTCTTGATAGCCGGTGATCGATGTGTTGAAACAGACCTCGCCGTCTCGCTGACCCTCGGCCCCAATAGAAATGCCCTCGAAAACCGTGCCGTCTTCCAACGCCAAGAACCCGCGCTTGTCCTGGTTGCTCACCTACTATCTTCCCCCGCAAGAGTCGCCCAAGTCGAAACAAACCCGCCAGATGATAAACACTTTGGCCAAAATCTACCAGGGTCTACCTCTTCGACCAGGAAATCATCGCCACACCAGCTACGATCGTCGCACTTGCCAGCATGACCCTCGGGCCAACTTGCTCCCCCAAAATCCACCACCCCAAAAAAACCGCGATCATCGGGTTGATGTAGCCATAAGTACTCACAAGCGTCGGCGAAGCATGCTTCATGAGCCAAACAAACGATGTGTAGCCCACAAGCGAGCCAGCAAGAACCAAGTATCCCCACGACCACCAAGCCTCGGGCGCAATCTGACCCCATTGGAAACCTTGGAATTCACCCAATAGGTAACTCGCCAGAAGCATAAAAACTCCCCCTGCTAACATCTGTACCGAGGCCCCTGCCATCGGATCGCATGCATGATGCACATGGCGGATATACATCGAGCCTATCGTCCAGTTCAAACAAGCCCACACGAGCGCCAAGATACGGGCCAAGGACAATTCGTCAGATCCTGAACCACTAAGCGATGGGGCGACAAGAATGCACAACCCCAAGAAGCCCACGATTAGCCCGAGCTGTGTCCAGCCATTGGGCATCCTTGCAAGAACCACCGACGAAAGACTCGAAGGCTCGGCAACTTCCAAAGCTTCCGACGATTGCTGAGCGTCCTGTCGATGCTCCGTCCATGCCCCTAGAAGCCACTCGGCTCCTACGAAAAATAAAGGATTAAGCGCCACGACCAACGTCGCTATCCCCGAAGGAATCTCTTGGCATGCCCATGAAACAAGCCCGTTGCCTCCGAGCAACATAAAAAATCCACCGATGGCATTATCAACGCACTCTCGAAGCGAGAGTCTCACACCTCGAAAGACTTGCAAAAAACCCAATAGAATCGCACCCGCGACCGCAAAACGAACCGATCCCATCAAGAACGGAGGGAATGTCTGCACCCCAACGCGGATCGCCAAATAGGTCGAACCCCAAACAATGTAGAGCACCAGCAGCGCTAAACCAATCGCCAAAAAACTCGGGCCCTGGGCCAAGCCCACCTCGGATGGGCCCTGTGAATCGCCCCGATTTTTCATGGAAAACGTCGCGATACCCGCAGTTTCGTGTTTGTTGATCAATCCCCGCGTCGAGTATACTTAGTAAGGTTTATCGAACAACGCCAACAGATAACTATCGACGGCGTTATTTCGATGGATCGGTAAACCTAATACGTCTTCTTTTCTCCCATCGACGGGGACTCATCTATGGCCGGACCAGCCCGGGACTACACCGATTTACTTCTCTCGCGGGGAATCATCTCCCTGGAACAACTCAATGAAGCCAAGTCCATCGGCAGAAAAGAGGATAAGCAAGTCGGAGCCATGCTCGTTAGCCTCGGCTATGCCACCGGCGAAGAGGTCACTCAAGCCCTCGCCGAATTCAACCACTTCGAATACGTCGACCTCCAATCGATCCGAATCCCCGACCAAGTCATCGAACTTGTTCCCGAATCGGTCGCTCGCGAAAACAAAATCATCCCAGTGTCCGACGAAGACGACACGATCAAAGTCCTCGTCTCGGATCCTTTCGATATCGAAACAATCGAAAAACTCCGATTCATCCTCAACCGCAAAGTCGAAACGGCCCTGGCGCCGATGGAACACATCCAGGAAGCAATCAACCGATACTACGGTCAAGTCGGCGAAGAATCCGCTGACTCGATGCTCCAAGAATTCACCGATACCCAAATCGACTTCACCACCACCGAAGAAGATGGAATGGCCGACGGGGATGGCGAAGGCGATGATTCAGCACCCGTGGTGAAATTAGTTCACCTGATGATCCAGGAAGCTGTCCAACTTCGGGCCTCAGATATCCACGTCGAACCCTTCGAGGATCGAGTCCGGATCCGTTACCGTATCGACGGGGTTCTGGTCGAACGCGACAGCCCACCACGCCGACTCCTAGGCGCCATCCTCTCGCGGATCAAAATCCTCTCGCGGATCGATATCGCCGAACGACGCCGCCCACAGGACGGACGGATCAAGATCACCGTCGGCGAAAAAGAACTCGATCTTCGCGTCTCGATCATACCGACCAACCACGGCCAGTCTTGCGTCATGCGACTCCTCGACAAGGACAACATCCGTGTCGGCGTCAAGCAACTCGGCCTGGCTGATCGTGACTTCAAGCATTTCACCGGTCTTATTAAGAGGCCTAATGGGATCTTCCTCGTGACCGGCCCGACCGGCTCTGGAAAAACCACCACGCTCTATGCGGCGCTGAACGCTCTGAATCGACCTGACCGAAAGATCATCACCGCCGAGGATCCCGTCGAATACTACCTCCCAGGGGTCAACCAGGTCGAAGTCCGACACAACATCGGACTCGACTTCGCACGCATCATCCGAGCCATGCTTCGACAAGCCCCAAACATCATCCTCGTCGGCGAGATGCGAGATACCGAGACGGCTCAGATGGGTATTCAGGCCAGTCTGACTGGACACTTGGTTTTCAGTACACTGCACACGAACGATGCGCCCAGTGCTGTAACTCGGATGACCGACATGGGGGTGCCGGGCTACATGGTGGCTAGCTCGGTCATCGCCGTGCTGGCTCAGCGGCTCGTACGAAAGATCTGCACCCGCTGCAAATACAACACGACCCTCAGCCCAGCCGTCTTGGACGAAGCCGGCATCCCCGAAGAGGTGCTGCCATTTGCCAAATTCGCCAAAGGCAAAGGCTGCCCCTACTGCCAAAAGAAAGGCTACCGAGGACGGATCGGTATCTACGAACTGATGCTCATCAATAACCGCATCCGCGACATGATGTTTTCAGCCAAATCCTCCGCTGAACTCCGCACCGAAGCCATCAAAGGAGGCATGACAACCCTCTATTGCGATGGATTAAGAAAAGTAATCAACGGCATCTCGACCCTCGACGAAGTCTACCGCTCGGCCAAGAAAACCGAACAGGAGTACATCGCTATCGCGCGCGTTGTCAAAGAATTCGTAGATGGTGCGGCTACGCCGGCCTGATCGGACGGATCAGACGGATCGGAAAGATCGGCCTGATCGGACGGATCGGACGGATCGGACGGATCTTTGATTTTTTGTGTGCCTAACCCATTAGCCAACTTGAACTTGAGTACAATATCCCAGCCGCCAAGGGCGGTCTGGCTAACCGCATATTTCTTGTCCACCTACTCGAACTGATCTTCCTCTATGGCAACCGTCCTTATCGATAAACTTCTTCAAGCCGCCGTTAAGCAGGGGGCAAGCGATATCCACATCGTTGTTGGCCAGCCGCCGGTGTTCCGACTTCACGGTCGGATGCGCAAGCTCGAGACGAAAGTCCTCGAGCCGGACGATACGGTTCAATTGATGAAGTCGATCGCTCCTGAGCGTTGCCAACGCGAACTCCAAGAAGTCGGTTCGGCGGACTTTGGATTCGCCTTTGGAACCCTCGCTCGATTCCGGGTTTCGATCTTCAAGCAACGCGGCTTTATCTCGATGGTGCTGCGTCAAATCCCCAACGATAAGCTCACTCCTGAACAACTCGGACTTCCCGAATCGGTCGTCAAGATGGTCCTTCGACCTCGTGGTTTGGTGCTCGTTACTGGTCCTACCGGATCAGGCAAAAGTACGACTCTTGCAAGCTTGATCGACTTTCTAAACATCAATCACGATCACCATATCATCACGATCGAGGATCCGATCGAGTTCTATCACGACCACAAAAAATCGACCATCAATCAGCGGGAAGTCGGGGTCGATGTACCGAGCTTCTCCGAAGCCATTCGCCGGGCGCTGCGTCAGGATCCTGACTGTATTCTGGTCGGTGAGATGCGGGACTTGGAAACGATCTCGGCAGCCATCAGCGCCGCTGAAACCGGTCACATCGTTTTCGGCACCTTGCACACCAACAGTGCCCAAGGAACCGTCAACCGCTTGATCGACGCCTTCCCAGGGAACCTTCAAGACCAGATTCGAACTCAGCTCTCGACGAGCTTGCTCGGGGTCGTTGCCCAATCGCTCATCCCCAAGATCGGCGGTGGTCGCTGTGCGGCCTACGAAGTCTTGGTCGTTACCCCCGGTATTGCAAACCTGATCCGCGAAAACAAAACCTTCCGAATCGGATCGGCAATTCAAACC
>JBJSXX010000404.1:0-4586 GCA_046086605.1 Pirellula sp.
TGTTTTCCCTTCGCGACGATGCGCCAGCGAAGAACCCCTTTACTCGCAATGACAGTCTTTAATTCCGTCGGTTCAGCGACGATCGCTGCAGTTGCTTCGAGCGATTCGCAAAGTTTCTTGACTCCCAGGGCCGAATATTCCTCATCGATAACACTAGCGACCATGATCGTGCTTTTAGGGGTCTTGCCGCTATTCTTGAAATTCGCAAGTGCGGCCATCATGCATGCCAAGCCTGCTTTGGTATCGCAGGATCCCCTTCCGAAGAGTTTTCCATCGGATATCGTTGGTTCAAAGGGCTGGATCGTCATGCCTGCAACCGACACAGTATCCATGTGCGCTTCGAGCAGCAGTCGACGATTCGAATCGAGTCCAGGCACCTGGGCGATGATATTGTCTCGACCAAGAAGAACGGACTGTCGACGACTGGCGATGCCATGGGCATTCCAAAAACTCTGGACGTAATCGGCTATTTTCCCCTCACCAGGCCCATCGGGGTAAAAAGCATTCACACTATTGATACGAACGAGTTGCTCTAGAATTTGTATCGGATCGATGGTCTTCATGATCATCCATCTTACCAAATCCTATCACGTCTGTTGCTAAAAGTCTTACCCAGGGGCTCACGAAAGCGGGATAAGTTCGGCTACAATGCAAGGCCCAAGAGTTAGTCGGTTCAACCGACCCTTCCCTATCCTTCTACGAGCTCCTATGGTTCGCCATTACCAATCGATTCATGTGACGAGATTTCTGGCTTTCTCTATAGCCTTGATGATTTCGGATTTGGCCTACCCTCAAGACTCCGCAAGCAATCTGCTGTATCCGAAATCCAAGGTTGTTGACCAGATCGACGATTACCACGGAACTAAAATCAACGATCCATTTCGTTGGCTCGAAGATGTTGATTCGCAAGATACCAAAAATTGGGTCGGTGAACAAAACAAACTGACCTTCGAGTACCTTGAGAGCATTCCTGCTCGTGCTCGCTTCAAGCAAAGGCTGACCGATCTTTGGAACTTCGAGCGGTACGGATTGCCACGCCAGTATGGCAACACCTACTTTTTCACGTACAACAATGGCCTGCAGAATCAAAACGTTCTTTACACCGCATCGTCGATCGACGATGGAGGACTGGCGACCCAAAAGCTACTCTTGGATCCAAACTCGCTTAGTCAAGATGGAACAGTCGCACTCAGTAGCTATGTTCCGAGCGATGATGGCAAGTACTTGGCTTATGGAGTCGCGGAATCTGGGAGCGATTGGAACGTTTGGCGAGTTAGAGATGTGGCGACAGCCCAAGATCTATCGGACACGATCCGCTGGGTGAAATTCAGTTCCGTTGCATGGACTAGCGACCATCTTGGCTTTTTCTACAGCCGATACGATGAGCCCAAGGAGAACGAATTCACCGGCGTGAATTACTTCCAAAAGCTCTATTACCATCGCATTGGAACAGACCAATCCCAAGATATCCTGGTGTACGAGCGGCCTGACCAGAAGGAATGGGGATTCGGTGCGAGCGTTTCGGATGACGGAAAATATCTGGCGATCTCCGTCTGGCGCGGAACAGAAAAGAAGAGTCTCTTTTTCTACGCACCGATTGCCGATGGAAAGATCCCGACCAAGCAACAAGTCGTCGAGCTTATCTCTGATTTTAATGCCGATTGGCAGTTCCTCGGGAACGATGGAAAGCGTTTCTATTTTGAAACCGATGACTCGGCACCTAAGCATCGGATCGTTGCGATCGATCTTAATACTCCAGATGCCAAGGATTGGAAAACGTTAGTCCCGGAATCGGAGCACTCGATCGAGAGCTCGAGCTTATTAGGTGATCGATTTCTGGTGCATTACATTCAAGATGCCACCAGTACTGTCAAGGAGTTCTCGATCGATGGGAAACCGGGGCAAGAACTCAACATCCCATCGCTTGGGACCGTCGCAGGCTTTGAAGGAAAGCGATCGGCCAAAGAAACCTTTTTCACATTTACTAATTACATCACTCCACCGACGGTCGTTCGACTAGATCTTGTCTCGCTTAAATCTACTACCTGGAAGTCGCCTAAGGTTGCGTTTGATCCAGCGAACTATCTTACAGAGCGTGTCTTTTACACCAGTAAGGATGGAACACGTATTCCGATGATCCTTTCGAGGAAAACGGGGATCGATAAGAATGGACAGATCCCAACCATTCTTTATGGATACGGTGGTTTTAATATTTCGATTACTCCGAATTTCTCTCCGGCGAACGTTGCATGGATGGAGCAAGGGGGGATGTACGCAGTAGCAAACCTTAGGGGTGGAGGTGAATATGGTCGAGACTGGCACGAATCGGGCATGCTAGAAAACAAGCAGAGGGTTTTCGATGATTTTATCGGTGCAGCGGAGTATTTGATCAAAGAGAGCTACACCAGTAGTTCGAAACTTGCGATCTCTGGACGAAGCAACGGTGGATTGTTGGTAGGTGCGACGATGACCCAGCGACCGGATTTATTCGCGGTGGCTTTGCCTGCCGTAGGGGTGATGGACATGCTGCGGTTCCACAAGTTCACCATCGGGTGGGCTTGGGTGAGCGAATTTGGTAGCTCTGAAACCCCAGAGCATTTCCAAAACCTTCTCCGGTATTCGCCTTTGCACCGGCTCAAGCCTGGGACGCGTTATCCTGCAACACTCATCACAACGGGAGACCACGACGACCGGGTTGTACCAGGACACTCCTACAAATTCGCTGCTAGGCTCCAGAGTTGCCAAAGCGGGACTCGTCCTACGCTCATCCGGATCGAGACCAGTGCTGGGCACGGTGCAGGGACTCCCGTTGCGAAACTCATCGATACTGCGGCAGATACGCTGGGTTTCGTTTGGAAAAACTTTGGCCTTGAATAGTTGAGAGTTGACCGAGCGTGCACGCATCGCAAATCCTATTCGAAGACAACCACTTACTGGTTTTGAACAAACCTGCGGATTGGATTGTTCAAGGTGCTTCGACCGACCAACGCAGTTTGCTTGAGTCGGCCAGGATTTATATTAAAAACAAATACGAGAAACCTGGAAACGTCTATCTAGGAGTAGTCAGTCGGCTTGATGCACCAGTTACAGGTGCGGTTCCGTTTGCAAGAACCAGCAAATGTGCATCACGGTTGAGCGAGCAATTTCGAAGTCAATCGGTCGCGAAAGAATATTGGGCCATTGTTTCAGGAGCCCCAGAGGCGATCGAAGGGCGACTGGAACAAACGCTACTTCGACGACCGAGCGAAACGATCACCAAGGTTTGTTCGTCCGATCATCCTGAAGGTCAATTAGCCGTGCTTGAGTACCGTGTGGTGAACTGTATAAAATCACAGTCGTTTTTGAGTATCAGGTTGATCACTGGCCGCAAGCATCAGATCCGTTGTCAATTATCAGCCATCGGCTGTCCGATCCTGGGCGATCGTCTCTATGGATGCAAGGAGAGTTTTGCACAAGGGATCGCACTGCACTGCCAACGCTTGGAGTTTGATCATCCAACGACACAAGCACGCTTGAAAGTTTTGGCCGATCCGCCGATCTATTGGCCCTCGCAGTTTCGCAATACAGGTTTTTAGTACGAGCACCGAGGCCTGTAGGGCGGGGCTCCGACCCGCACGCGGTTAATTTCATATGGGCCACCGGGACATTAGTCCCAAGGGGTAACTTGATGCACTGCCGTCGGCTATAGGTGGGCGTGAGGCTGTTGTTAGCCGACTGGCGCCCGCGTCGGGCATTGAGTTCGAACGACACCGAACTAGCGAACTATTCGCCGGAGTCAAACCAAGCCCAATGCCGGAGTGGGTTTGGTGAATTGACGAAACTAGCTTTTTTGGACGTGGATTCAATGGCTGCCCGACGCTCGCGCTTGTCGGCTATCGGTGGGCGTGAGGCTGTTGTTAGCCGATTTGCACCTGTCTCGATGCCCGCATGATCCCGTCAATCGTCCGCAAGACACCGAGCACCGGTTGGACGCCCGGGAACCCCGTTGACGTCGAGAGATCGGCTCCGAAGGAATTGCGATTGTCGGTGAATTTGGGTAGCGACCTTAGGGCCACTTTCACAGCTTCGAACGGAGAAGTACCTGTCGCCGGCACGGTGCCAGGGAACCAATACGCCAAAGCCTCCTCGCTAGGAGCATGGTAGAGGAAGTTGGCCGGCGAGCCAGGCAACCAGTTCACTAAGAAGCTCGCCGGACCGTTCAAGTAGCCTGCATACAGACGGCTCTCTTGCGAGATGGAATAGTTTGCTGGGTTCGTGTAATCGGAAAAACCGCCAGATGAAATCCGCTCAGGGTGAAGGAGGGGACCGTCGTACCTCCATTGCACGGCTAGACTCACCTGCGACGGTTCAGAAACAGGATACGACCACTTGCCCCACACCTGGATTTTGTCGGGGGTAAGGTAACGCCAAACGCCAGTGACGCGATCGCCCCAACGGCCTGGTTGCGTGACGGTGCCGTCGTTGATTTGCACCCTCACGCGGAGCCCGGAATCCGCGGCGGATATACGAAGGAAGTTTCGAACTTGACCGTCCACGGCGACAATGATCGGGGTTGCAAACTCAGAGGCATCATCAGCATAGGCCCG
>JBJSXX010000405.1:0-4117 GCA_046086605.1 Pirellula sp.
GACTTCAAGATCTCGCGATACTCGACACCGAAGGCTACCTAGCCTATTTCGAACGCCAATTGCAAAACGGTATCCCGACATTGAAAGCACCTAAACGTGTATTCTTGGACTCCAATAGCCAACCCTTAAGACTCAATCCGAAGTCGGCCGGCGGATCAGGACGCCGCAAACTAGCTATATGCGATTGGAATTCGGACGGAAAATTCGACTTGCTTTTGAACTCCAAGAATGCTGACTTGATGTTGCAAAGCGCGGCCACTCGTGAGAACAACACTGCGATGTGGAATTTTGAAAACACGGGATCGATTGCCGATAGGAATATCGAGGGTCACGACGTGAGTCCCTCGACGATCGATCTTGATGGCGATGGCGTGAGAGAATTTCTCGGAGGAGCCGAGGATGGGCGGATGTACTACCTCAAACGAAAGAATGCACGATGAGCATCTCGGGTTACCGCAGGCCAATAATTCTCCGCTCTTTGTTGGCCATCAACGCATTTGCTTGGTCTGCCCACGCTCAGGATACCGCTCAGGTCGATTCGATCTATTACAACGGCAAAGTGGTGACCGTCGATCAACAATCGCAAATTGCGCAAGCGTTCGGCGTATCCGGCGAGACGATTGTTGCGGTTGGCGATGAACCGCTCGTGCGAAGTTTCGCACAAAAGGATACGGCGTTCATAGACCTTCAAGGTAAGATGGTACTGCCTGGTCTGATCGATTCGCATGTTCATGCTCCTGATGCATCGATGTTCGAATGGGATCACGCTATCCCTGAGATGGAGACGATCCAAGATGTGCTGAGCTACATTCGATCCCGATCCGAGGTGCTCGAACCAGGAAAATGGATCTTTGTTAGCCAAGTATTTGTGACAAGGCTTACGGATCAACGATTTCCTACACGCTACGAATTGGATCAGGTCGCACCCAAACACCCCGTCTTTTTTCGAACAGGACCTGACGGTGCACTGAACTCGTTGGCGCTCGAACGCTGTGGGATCGATAAAAATTTCAAGATCACCGATGGCCAGCCCGGATACATCGAAAAGGATCCTCAAAGCGGTGAGCCCAACGGTATCCTGCGCAGTTGTACCCGATTGGTCAAATGGGATGATGCGAGGGCAAAACCCAGCGAGCAAGAGCGAATCTCTAGGCTTGAAATGCTGCTCAAGGATTACAACAGCGTCGGCCTGACGAGCATCTGCGATCGGCTTGCTACCGACGATGGAATTCGGCTCTATGAAGCTTTGTTACAGCGCGATGCTCTCAGCTGTCGCGTGTTTCTCTCCTATTCGGTCAATGCCCAAGCCTCGATGGAGGAGATCGAAGCGACGATTAAGAAAGCGGCTACACATCCTAGGCATACGTACGACAATCGACTCTGGCTAAGAGGCGTAAAGGTTTTCCTCGATGGCGGAATGCTCACCGGGAGCGCTTACATGCGCCAGCCTTGGGGGATCAGTTCGATCTATTCGATCACCGATCCGAACTACCGAGGATTGCTCTACATCGAACCGAGCAAGCTCTATCAGATGTCAAAGCTTGCGTTGCAGAACGACTTGCAATTCACAGCCCACTCGGTCGGCGATGGGGCTGTCCATGCGTTGATCGACGCTTATGAAAGAATCTCGACACAGGATTTCGCGGTTCGAGATAAAAGACCTTGCATTACGCATTGCAATTTCATGAGTTCCGAAGCGATCGAGCGGATGGCGAAAGTCGGTATCGTCGCCGACTTGCAACCAGCCTGGTTGTTCCTCGATGGCAAGACCTTGCTCAAACAGTTTGGCGATGAGCGTACGGCGTACTTCCAGCCCTACAGGAAGCTTGCTGATTCAGGAGTGATCGTCGGAGGAGGGTCGGATCATATGCAGAGGATCGGATCCCTAAGGAGCGTGAACCCATACAATCCGTTCCTTGGTATGAGCGTTGCGATTTCTCGATTGCCACGGGGTATGGAGCAACCGCTACATCCCGAGCAATCGATCACCCGACAAGAGGCGATCCGACTATACACACTCAACAACGCTTATTTGACGTTCGA
Organism: Pirellula sp.; assembly: GCA_046086605.1. Classification (GTDB taxonomy): domain Bacteria; phylum Planctomycetota; class Planctomycetia; order Pirellulales; family Pirellulaceae; genus JBKCUI01. The sequence goes on from JBJSXX010000405.1 coordinate 2,044, forward strand.
GGAGGATCACAAGGGATCGATCGAGAAAGGGAAGCTTGCTGATTTCATTATCCTTGATCGCGATATCCTCGAATGTCCTCTGGATCAAATCGCTTCCACGCGGGTGCTGGAGACGTACGTCGGAGGCAAGCTAGTGTATCGGGCCCCGTAGATACCATCCGTGGCTGAAGCCTGCCGCTTTTGTTGTACGGCGGGGGCGTAACTTATAACGACAGCGGGATCTATAATGAATACCTTTGAGAAGTGGGATGATCAACGAACCGATCTGGCATCGAGCGTCACTCAGCAACACGCTTACCGGCGTGGGCCGAGGATCACCGCCATCGAGACTCTCGTACCGCACGACATCATGCCAGGTTTGTTGGCCATTCGAGTTCATGTTCAAGATGCCGGTGGCAGAGTATGGCTGGGGCATGGCGAAACTTATTATGTACCAACATCGGTTGCATCGGTGATCCATGATTTTTTTTCGCCCCGATTACTCGGCTCGGATGCGTTGGCGATCGAGAGCCATTGGCGATTTCTTTATGAAAGGATGATCGCCTTTGCAGGGACGGGTGCGGAGCTACGGGCGCTCTCAGCAATCGACTTGGCATTATGGGACTTGGCTGGTCAGATTCATCAAGAGCCGATCTGGAGGTTGCTCGGCGGCCCCGTGCGGGATTCGGTACCTGTGTATAACAGCAGTGGGGGCCCAAGTTATGGTCGCAGCAACAAGCAAGTTCCGGGAGCATCGGGTTGGCCCGGGCACGGGGATCCGGGTAAGCAGGGGCCACTCGAGGATAACTGGGCGAGCATGAATCAACCAGTTGAGTTAGCCAAGGAGCTCATTGATCTTGGTTATCGCGGCATGAAACTCTGGTCGTTTGATGGCGTGTATCGTCGGCAGGGAGGACAATTGCTAACGGCCAGAGACATCGATGAGGGGCTTGCACCGTTTCGGCAGATTCGCAATGCGTTGGGAGATCAGATCGATTTGATGCTCGATGGGCATGGTTTCTTTTCATTGGGGGCAGCAAGGCAGATTGCAAGAGCGATGCAAGAGGTGCGACCACTTTGGCTTGAGGATATCCTAAGGCCCGACTGCATCCAAACGATGGTTGAGTTTCGAAAGAGTATTGATGTTCCCGTAGCGGTCAGTGAGATGCTTGTGACGATCGATGCATATCGTCGTGTATTGGAAGCAGGCGCGGCCGACATGATCATGATCGATCCGACCTGGGTTGGCGGGATTTCTGGAACGCGAAGGATCGCGGAGCTTGCCCAAGCCTACAATGTTCCGACGCTGATGCATGATTGCACGGGCCCGATGACTTTGCTGGCTGGCTTGCACATCGCGGGTTCCAACACGGGGGTTGCGTACCAAGAGACGGTCCGAGCGCACTTAGCCACGCTCTATCCGCATTTGATTGATACAGAACTGCGCGTCGAATCAGGCCATTTGGAATTGCCCATGCGACCGGGGATTGGAGCAAGCTGGCGAGCTGATTTGTTTGACTCGAAGCATCCGGGCTACCGCCGTAGCGATAGCGGACATCGCTGAGGATTGGGCGCATCGTAGATCGGGTCCCATCGAGCGAATGCTCTTCGTCGATGATTTCTCCGAAACCATCTTTTAGCGCAAGAGTACAACCCGATTCGATTGGGGACAGGAGCCAATATCAACCGTTTGAGTTTTGAGATGCCTCTGGATGTTTTTAGCCGACTTTGGATGAACTTAAGCTCCCGAATATGGAACTCTTGCCGTACCGCATGGCACAGGCCATGAACAAATAACGCCCTGAAGTACCGGTGTTATCCGCTATGCCCTCGTGCCTGCTGACGGACGACGTACGATCACTACAAACCTGTTCCCGTCCCGATCATCGATAAACTCGATCTTAGGGTACTCCTTGATCGCTCGCACGATTCCGTTTCCCAAACCCCGATAGGGCAATACTTTCGTAGCGTACGATGCAAGGATTGGGTTGCACATGTTGGAATTGCCACTGAGGATGTTGGCAACGGTTAGCATACACGACGAGAGTACCGAGTGTGCAACTTGGATCAACAGCTTTCCACTCGCTCCGCTTTA
>JBJSXX010000406.1:0-11531 GCA_046086605.1 Pirellula sp.
CGCTGTCGCCACCGACGCGGGCGCAACGACGATCGCCCAGCTGGGGGCGCTGTGCCTCGACCAGCGGGACGCCACCCGGGTGAAGGACCTGGTGGCGCCGTACCGCAATGCAGCCGAGCACCGAATGCTCACCGAGGACCTGTGGAACCTGCCGTCGTCGTACCGGTCGGGGCAGTTCTTCAAGGGCGGCTCGGACCGGACCTGCGCCACGACCACCGACGACGACATGGCCGCGTGGTGCGACTGGATCCGATGGAACATCCCCGGTCCCCTCGGCGACCACCCGTTCCCGCACGGCGATCGGCACGGCCACCACCGGTGTGCTTTTGCCGTTGGGCTCGCTGGCTCACTGGTTTGGGCTCCTTGGGCTATTGCACAAACGGCCACCGAGGCTCCCGAATCCGTCGAGCAGAAACTGACTCCCGAGCAACTCGATTTCTTCGAGACGAAGATTCGCCCGGTACTCATCGAGAGTTGTTATCGTTGTCACTCGGCCAGCGAGCAATCGGTGCGGGGTGGGCTATCGGTCGACAATCGAGAGGCTCTTTTGGCCGGTGGCGAATCGGGAGCAGCGATCGTTCCTGGGGATTTGGAGAACAGTATTCTTTGGCATGCGATCAACTATCGCGACAATCGCATGCCACCGCGAGGTAAATTGCCCGCTGCGGTGATCGCCGACTTTAAGACATGGATCGAGATGGGAGCACCTGATCCACGGGTCAATCAAGGTGTGGTGGTCAACTCGAAGGTGACGGCTGAAGATATCGAGAAGGGCAAGTCGTTTTGGTCGTTTGTTCAACCCAAGAAGGTCGAGCCTGTTGTCGAGAAATATCAAGATTGGGGACACACAACCATCGATCGTTATGTTGTTTCGAAATGGGAAGAACAACAGGTCGAGCCTAACGACGACTGCGACCCGAACACGCTCGTGCGACGATTGACCTTTGATCTTACTGGTTTGCCTCCAAGCCCGGAGCAACGTGCGGAGTTCCTGCGTGACTGGAACGCCAGTCCGCAGGATGCGATCGAGCGGATGGTCGATGAACTATTGGCATCCGAGCAATATGGCCAGCATTGGGGACGGCACTGGCTCGATGTGGCTCGCTATGCCGAGACCAGTGGTAAAGAATCAGACGTGACCTATCCAAACGCATGGCGTTATCGCGACTATGTGATTGATTCCTTCCAGAGAGATAAACCTTATGATCGGTTCATCATGGAGCAAGTCGCCGGCGATCTACTCGCTGTATCGAGCGATCAGCAGTGGAACGAGCAACTGATTGCGACGGGGTTTTTGGCGGTTGGGCCAAAGTCGTTGGCTGAGCAAAATCCGAGGCAGTTTCAAGCCGATTTGATCGACGAGCAGATCGACACGACAACCCGTGTGGTGTTGGGGCTGTCGGTTGGATGCGCTAGGTGTCATGACCACAAGTTCGATCCGATACCACAGAGCGACTACTACGCCTTGGCGGGAATCTTTCAGAGTACAGAGACCTTTTACGGGGGGACTCGAAGCATCCGAAACAGGCAGCCGTCAGATTGGATTCGACTGCCAGTTCCAGACCCAGAATCTTCGCACCCGATCATGAGCTCTCAAGATGTGGCAGATCTGAAGAAAGAGCTACAAGAGCGCCAGCAGGAGTTGGCTGAAGCTCGCCGGGCGCAGCGAATGGGAACCGCGAACGCTGTGCTCAATGCAAACATCTTGGATCAGATCGTGTCGCAGATACGGGCTCGGATCGCCAGTGTCGATGATCAGGGGAGACCTGTGTCGGTGTGCATGGGAGTTCAAGATCGAACCACGACGCGCAATGCGAGGATATTGGTTCGAGGTGAGATCGACCAACAAGCACAGGAGGTGCCTCGGGGGTTCGTGCAAGTCCTTGGCAATCTCCCTAAGCAGCTTTCGTCAAAAAGTTCAGGTCGATTGGAATTGGCCAAATGGATGGTATCTAAAGATAACCCGCTTACGGCACGTGTGATGGTCAATCGAATATGGCAGCACATGATTGGCAAGGGGATCGTGCGAGAGCCTGATAATTTTGGGGTTTCCGGGCCAGCACCTACGCATCGAGATTTGCTGGACTATTTGGCCATCGACTTTATGGACAACGGTTGGTCGGTCAAGCATATGATTCGCAGCATCGCAACATCGCGAGTGTATCGAATTTCATCGGCTTATGATCCGGATCGCTTTGAAGCTGATCCGGAGAATCTTTGGATCGCTCGGGCCAATCCCAAGCGGCTCGGTGCTGAAGCGATTCGCGATTCGATGCTTACGGCCAGCGGCAGTATCAATCTCAAGCCGGCCAAGTCGTCGATGTTTGCCTCGTTTGGTTCAGCCATCATGGGCCCCAACGGTCCGCAGAGTATCCCTCTGATTTTTGCACCCAATGCAATGAATGACGATCGCGCTTTGAATCTCCGACGATTGCTTGGAGGTGGCATGCGCAACCCGACGATCAATCAAATGGAAGTTACGAATTATCACCGGTCGGTTTACCTGCCAGTGGGCCGAAATGTTCTGCCCCGAGCCCTCGATGTCTTTGATTTTGCGGATCCCAACTCGGTGACCGGGACTCGAGAGGTGTCCAATACGGCCGCACAAGCTTTGTACATGATGAACAATCCGTTTGTGCTCGAGCTCAGCGACGCGTTTGCTCGTCGTGTGATGCAATCGACCAAGGATCCGCAAGGCCGCGTCGATCGCGCCTTTCAACTCGCCTATGGTCGATCGCCAAGTAGCGACGAGATCAATGTTTCTTTGAGGTTCCTTCGCAGAGCCAAGGAGAGTCAAGATCAAGTGCCTGCCGACGAGGCCCTGTTTAAGGCTTGGAGTCAGCTATGCCAAGCTCTGATGGCTGCCGCAGAGTTCCGAATCGTCAATTAGCTTATTACCCCTAAAACTTATAGAGTCTTTTAACATGCTGTCACGACGCGAATTGCTAAGAACGGTTTCTGCGGGCTTTGGCTATTTGGCCTTTGCAGGACTTACGACTCTCGAAGCTCGGCGTGTGTTTGGAGATGACTTGCCAACGCCGAGCAACCCTTTGGCACCCAAGGCACCTCACTTTGCGACCAAGGCCAAGCATGTGATCTTTTTGTGCATGCAAGGTGGGCCTTCGCATATCGACACCTTTGATTACAAGCCACGATTGGAAGCTGATCAGGGCAAGACGGGACGTTTCAACGGGGCCAAATTGATGCCATCACCTTGGAAGTTCCACCAGCGGGGAGAAAGTGGGCTTTGGATGTCGGAGTTGGTTCCGGAAATTGGGAAGCATGCCGACGAGATGTGTTTGATTCGATCGATGCACTGCGACCAACCGATCCATCCTCGGGCCATGACCCAAATGCACACAGGCAACGCGCAGTTTGTCCGTCCGTCGCTTGGAGCATGGACTCTCTATGGGCTGGGTACCGAGAACGAGAATCTTCCCGGATTCGTTGCGTTGAATCCTCAAGCGACTGCCGCTCAGAATTATGGGAATGCATTCTTGCCTGCGATTTACCAAGGGACCAAGGTTGGGCGGCCCCAAGGTCCACGGCCTGCCATGGCCCGAAACCTGCCGATGGCAAGCGGGGGTGCGGTTCCCGATATCGACAATCCGAGACTCACTCGCAAATCGCAAAGATCGCAAATCGACTTTATCCAACAGCTCAACCAGAGCAAGTTAGCAAAGGACCAAGTCGATCCTAACGTCGAAGGGGTGATCGAGTCGTATGAATTGGCTTTCAGGATGCAGGACGCATTGCCCAAGCTGATGGATCTTGGGGATGAATCCGAGAAGACGTTGGAGATGTATGGAATCAATGAGAATCCGACCGACGGGTTTGGCCGTCAATGCTTGATGGCTCGTAAGTTTATTGAGGCCGGGGTTCGATTTGTGGAACTCAATCATGCGAATTGGGATCACCATCAACGCTTGCGAGATCAGTTGCCCGACAAGTGCAGCGAGATCGATAAGCCGATAGCGGGTCTGTTAAGCGACCTGAAGAAAAGGGGACTTTTGGATCAGACGCTTGTGATTTGGGGAGGAGAGTTTGGACGCACCCCCGATGCCCAAAACGGTGATGGACGCGATCACAATAACAAAGGCTACACGACCTGGATGGCCGGGGGCGGTGTACGCGGGGGATTGAGCTATGGAGCCACCGACGATCATGGTCGCGAGGCGGTTGAGGACAAGTGCCATGTTCACGATTGGCACGCGACGATTTTGCACCTATTGGGGTTGGATCACGAGCGATTGACCTACCGCTATGCGGGCCGTAACTTCCGATTGACCGATGTCTATGGGAATGTGATCGATAAGATTTGTTCGTAGGATCGGACAGATCAGACGGATCAGGGGTTGAGTTCGGTGCTGATCGGTAGATTTCTGTTTTGTCCAGGCATGATCCATTCGAGACTCACGCCGGTGAGTTGGGCTTTGACGGCTCCGCGAGTCTCGAAGTACAGTTCCATCCCTTCTTCGTCGGTGATCATTCGAAACAGGCTCACTCGCCTCCAGGTCGACTCGGTCGTGTCGTAGGACGAGACCAATTGACCTAGGGCTTCTCCACCCATGTTATCGCTTATAAGCAGACCGGTTTGGGATTCATTCACGGGAGATTCGATACGGACCAGAGCTTCGATGTGGACGAGCGATCCGGGGGGTAGTTTGATTTTCGGCGAGGTCACTCGCATGCTCGTGCCGGCATAGCCGCTTGGAATGGGCTGATTGCTTCGACTCGTGGCTTGGAGTACCAAAGCGTTCTCGCCCGAGGGGCCAGTACCCGTTGCGATTTGGATCGAACTATCGATTTGGTCGACCAAGCGATGGTTGCTAGTCCAACCAGCTTGCGTCCAACTTGAAAGGTCTCCAAAAGGTGTTCCGTCAAGCGCGATGGGTTGCCAAGTTCGGCTTTGCAAGGTTCGATCGAGTTCGAAGTGCAAAGGGAGTGAAAGTGGGGAGACGACCAGTGGGCTCGAATTGACGCTTGGGAATTGCTCCTTGGCGATTTCCCAGGAGCTTCGGATGGTTCGCTGAGCCAAAAGAGTCGCACGATCGGCAGCCTCTGCTGCTCGGGTCAATTCCGAGTTTGCCAGATACTGCAGCGCGGCTCGTTGCGATGATTGGGCTTCGCGGATGGCTTCCCAGCTTGGATCCGATGCGGGCAACTGTCTTGCAACGAGTGTCATTTGGCCCATGAGGATCAGTTGCGTGGCCGTATCGATTCGGCTTTCAATCAGATCAGGCCCCAGGCGGGTCAACGCTCCTTGGAGGTAGCTCCAAGGTCCATTGTCGACCATCGAGACGAGTTGCTCGATGATCGCTGGACTTTCGACGGTAACGACCATGGCTCCGGGAGTATTCTTGACTGGAACGCGTTCCAAGGATCCGCGGGTGATACGATAGATTTGTCGAGGTTGTCCGTTGACTGGGATGGTGACCTCGATCCGCTGAGGATTGGGAGCGGGGCTGCAGAGTTGATCCCAGGGGCCCGAGGCGATCACAAACACCAATTGGCTCGCTGGGGTTTGCAGCATCGCAGCAGTATGCTCCGAGGAATTGACTTGAACATTTTGCCAGTCTGACTCCCCAGCTTGGATCCAAGGCAAAAATAGTTCGATCTCTCGATTGATGCTCGCAAGCGATTCGGCTCGGACCGAGGAGGTCTGATCACCCGAGTCCAGCGACAATGGCGATCGAAAGATCCAGCCTTTGGATCCTTGCATCAGACTACGAATCCATTGCAAGCGGGCTTGGAGCCGATCGTGATCGGCAAGCGGCCATGGGGATCGGCCTAGAGAATCGGCCGTAGCGATGCGTTGAGCAACCCATTCGCTCGATAGTTGATTCCAGAGGGAAGTCATCGGAACATTGCGACCAGCGATGGGACGCAGGTCGCTCTGCATAATCGAGAACGCTTCTTTGGACGATCGGACCGAGGTGGCAAGCGGCACGGGGGTGGCAAGCCAATCGCTCAGTTGGCTGTAGGAACCGTACAACTCCCAGGCTTCTCCGACCATCGGACGTGCAAGGGACTTTGGATATCGGCTCATCATCGCAACGCGTTGTCGGGCTGGATCGATTTGGTTTTGATTCAAGGCCAAACCCAATAGCCATGCGCTAACATGAGAGTAACGATCCGACTGGTCTTCCGAGGGTACGACCGTCGGGGGTGGAGCGATGACGGCCATCGAAGACTCGATGGCTTGTTCGGCGATAAGGTTATCGCTGGGGTTGCGAGTGATCACTCCGTTGAACCCAAGTGATTGAAGATAAGCGAGGCTCTCGCCTTGGTGCTGGATCCAACGCGGGACGGTCTGTTGGATACGTCTAAGGCGCTGTCCGGGTGGCTCCATCGCCATGGCTTCGGGGCTCGCTGGATCGGATTGATCCAGAGTGCTCGGTGCGATCATTCCATCGATGCTCAATTCGTCGACTTGGAGTTTGGTGGTACCGGGCACTCCGTAGACGCTCAGCAGTATGGCATCGACATAGGGTTCGCGCAGATCGATATCAGGGCCAAAGAGTTGCCGAAGAAACCGTTGCCTGTCTTCGACTAGATTCAGAACATCGCTGATGGCCGATGTGGACCAGCGGCCCGCACCGTCATGGGGGGATCCAAAGACGACTTCGGTTAAAGCCGCATGGGTTGCAGGATGCCTCGCACGTGGAAAGACGATCCGCATACCGATTCGAATCCCTGATTGAGCGCTTCGAACGCGGATTGAAGCATTGAGTTCGGGGATAATCGCGCAGGGTTCGATCGGGGTGATCAAGTAGATAAAGGAGCCATTGCCGTGGGTAAATTCGATCGTTTCGACGCCCGGTTCCGGACGCGCGATCGGTCGCATCAGTGTCCGTGCATCGTCTCGCCAAAGCGAAAAACGAGGGGGGCCTTGGTCAAAGCTATCGAGGTGTTGCGCCCAGGTCGATTCGGCGCACATCGTTAGGATCAATGCAACAAGCAGACTCAGGATCGTTAGCGGCGATCGGATCGGAAAAGTCCACGGGGATCTCAGGGTCCAGTTAGCCGAACTAAACGGACTTGGCTCAAACTTTGATCGATAAATGTTTGGAATGGGCTCAAGAAGCATTCAGGAGGGTCCTGGAGTGGGTGCTGCGTTGACGCAACTATCGCTTCTATCAAGACTTGCGGAAATTCTCTAGTCGAATACGAGTGCGTTTAAGGAGGTTAAATGGGTGCCGGAGATTCCGTCGGCAACGCCTGTAGCGATTGTATAAATTCTTGACTGGTAAGGGTTTAGGAAGCATCCTAGACCACCAAGTGGGTAGCCATCGGAGACGCGAGAGAACAACTTGAGTTTTTTTTCGACGCGCTACCTTATCCGTTTTTTGTGCCTTTTTGAGTTTGTTTGAAAGTTAGGAATGAAAACCAACACGACCTCCTTGGAATCAGCCACTTTGGAACTCCCTGCCGAGCTGAGCGAATTGCAATCGGCCATTGATAGGCTTTCGACCGAATCAAAGCTTGTTTTGCAGCCACTGTTTCAAAGGGTTGTCGAGAGCACCAATCGCAGGCGTAAGATCTTGCAGATGGTCCAGGAATCGATTGGCCAGCTTCGCTTGGACATGAAGTACTTGGTGTTTGACTTGGAGGCAACCCGACGCGAGCGAGACGAATTGCAACGTCAAGTTTCCGATTCTTTGGATGAGGACTTTGGGCCGGAGGGAAACTAGGTTTTCCCAGATCGACATCGAGAGAAAATCAAAACACCGCCTGGAATATTTCAACAGAATGGCTGCGTTCGGGGTGCTAACTGTTTGCCCGACACGATGTTTTTGCTTACTCTAAACAGGGTCGGTTCGTTGTTTCCCAGATCCTGTTTTCGAAGTAGTTATTCCACACACAAGAGCGATTCGGTTAGGCCATGGAGTTTACGCCCCGATCTTTAACCCAACGCTGCGTCGATCTTGAACTGGCAACACCGGCTCAGATCGATCGTATCTGGGGAGAGTTGCGTACCGAGCAAGTCAGCTTAGAGGACGTCAAATCGATCTTGCTGCGGAAAGGGATCATCACCAACTTTCAGCTCGAGCGGATGCTCACGGGCGAGAGGCTCGGTTACTATTACGGGCCTTACAAAGTTCTTTACATGATCGGTGCTGGTACGTTTGCTCGGGTATTCCGAGCGGTGCATCGGGAGACAGGCAAGGTTGTTGCGGTCAAGGTTTTACGTCGTCGGCACCGAGATCAAGTCGCACAGATCGAGCAGTTCCTGCGCGAGGGGCGCATGGGACTCGAACTTCGGCATCCAAACATTGTGACGATCTATGAGATTGTCAATGATCCAAGGGCGCCTTATTTGGTGATGGAGTTTGTCGAAGGTGAGACGCTCCGCGAGATTATCAAGATTCGTGGAACGTTCGAGCCGATCCATGCGTTACGGATCATGCACGATATCTGTTCTGGGTTGGATTTTGCATTTCAAAAGGGTATTACGCACCGGGACTTGAAACTATCGAACGTTTTGGTTCACTCCAGTGGACGTTGCAAGCTGGTGGACTTTGGACTCGCGGCGCTAGCCGACACGTCTTCCCCTGAAGCGATCGCTGATTGCCCAAGCGCTCGTGCAATTGATTATGCGGCACTTGAGCGAGGTACTGCGGTGCGTAAAGGGGATCATCGCAGCGACATCTACTTTGTCGGATGTATTTTATACCACATCGTTTCTGGGCGAGCACCGCTTACCGAAACACGTGACCGTTTGATGCGATTGAATGTCACACGCTTTGTGGAAATACCATCGCTTGGAGAGGTTGCACCTGGGATGCCTGAGAGCATCTATGCGATTTGCAACAAAGCGATGGAATTCAGTCCAGAGAAGCGGTATCAGACTCCTGGTCAAATTTTGGCCGATGTCGATACGGCGTTGAAAAAACTCGAACGAGAACTTGCCAATCCGGAAGACGCAACGGAAAAAAATGCATCGAACAAGCCGGTGTCGGGCGAGGTGCTCGAGCCTGAAGATGTTCTTGAAGGCCAAGGCAAAACGGTGTTGGTGGTCGAGAATCGAGCCGAGTTGCAAGATTTACTTCGCGAGAAGCTCAAGAAGCGAGGCTACCGAGTTCTCGTTTACAGCGATCCAGAGCGAGCCTTGGCAAAATTCTCGCCCGACGAATCCAATCCTGCAAATTGCTTAATTCTCGGTGCGACGAACCTTGGGAACGAAGCTCTCGATGCATTCAATCAGTTTGTTTCCGATGAGCACACCAAACATCTTCCGGCTATACTACTGGTCGATCCGAAGCAGCAGCACATCGTTCGAGGTGCTAATACTTCGGAACGCCATGTGTTGATCCCTATGCCGCTGAAGGTTCGAGAGTTGCGCGAGGCGTTGGTCTATCTGACCAGCAAGTCCGCCGATACCGCACCGCAGCAGTAGACTCGATTGCCTCCCGGTGTCTTATGCACAAAAGCTGCTGTGTATTTCTGTGTGTATCTTTTTGGATCGCTTGTCTTGCTCCTATGCAGGTTTTAACGGCGCAGGAGACCCAATCAAAAAGCATCGACGAGATTGTCGATTGGCTACCTGAGACAACGGTGATCTTTGGTCGGATATCGCCGGTGAGTCAATGGCTCGATCATCCGCTTCGCGAAAATTTGGTGCAGACAGAGTCTTTTAAGAAACTGTGGCGCAGCCCAGAGGCACTGCAACTCCGCAGCGGAATGACCGTCGCCGAGTTAGCGCTTGGACTCAAACTCGATCAGTTGGCTAAAGATCTTACCGAGCAGGGAGCTTATGTTGCCGTCGATACCCAGACCAAGGGTGTGGCGTTGCTACTACGAACTCAGAGCCAAGAATGGTTGGGTGACTATTTCGACAAGGCGATCGATTTTCTCAGGAGGGATGCGAAGTCCAAGGGAAACCCTGATCCGATTCAATCGGCCGAGTACCGTGGAATCCGAGGATACAAGATCCAAAATGGGATCTTTGCCGCTATTGGACCTTGGATGCTCATTACCAATCAAGGGGATCTTGCCAAAGCCATCCTCGATCATCGGGCAGATAAGATCCAGGGGCTCAGCCAGGCTCGATGGTATCGGCAGGCGCGAGAGTCCATTGAATCCAAAGCAGACGGGCCATCGGCTGATTTTTGGATCGATATGGTGGAGCTCCGAGAGCAACTCAGCAATAACGATTTGTTTCGAGGTCAAGCCAAAGACTTTGGAGCCGAGTTGATCCTCGGTGGGGTCTTGAGCGTCATGGCCAATGCCGAGGTGATGCATGCATCTGTTTCGGTCGATGCCCAAGGCATTACGCTTGAGGCTAGTACTCCTTCAAAGCCGCAGTGGTATGGAGAGTCCAGGCAGCACTATGTAGGGCCTGATGCGACTGGCCATGCACCGAATTGGCCGAAGGTTCCAGGATCCATCGCGACGCTTGCGACCTATCGCGATATCGCCCAGATGTGGCTGCGCGCCGGAGATTTGTTTGATCAGAACGTCAATGAGCAACTCGAACAAGCTGACAACACGTTGACAACGATTTTCGCAGGAAAGGATTTTGGGACCGATATTCTTGGGGCCATCGAGCCACAGTTGCAGCTTTTTGCTGCCGAGTCCAAGTTTGCACAAGGAGCCTTGCGTCCGACGATCCAGCTACCGAGTTTCGGATTGGTAGCCAAGCTTCGCGATCCGGCCAAACTTCAACGAGAGCTTAAGCGAACCTTTCAGAGCTTCATCGGATTTCTGAATGTAGCCGGTGCACAAGAGGGCCAACCGCAGTTGGAACTCGATACGGTTCAGCACGAGGGTGTCTCGATTTATACCGCTCAGTACATTCTTGATGAGGATCGCAAGTATCCAGATGGGCTACCGATCCAATTCAATTTCTCGCCGACGTTGGCTTTCATGGAGGATCGAATGGTACTGTGTTCTTCGGTCGAGAGTGCCAAATCGATGGTGGGTCAGACTTCGCTGTCGGGATCCGAGGGAAAGCAGAACGTGCAGACATGGTTTGAGGCCGATGCATCGGCCATTGCGAGGGCATTGCAAGCCAACAGCAATTCGATCATCGCCCAGAACATGCTTGAGAAGGGGAACACGCGATTGGAGGCCAAGCGAGAGTTTGACACGATGATGCTGATCCTTGGGCTAGTCAAGCAAGTGAGTATGAGCATGGAGTTTGAGCAACAGGCGAAACTACTGCTGCGGCTGGAACTCCAGCAGTAAGGTAGAGGTTGAAGGACAGGGAATCATTCGCATTCACCGCCTTTTCTCGGAGGCAATAGCCTTCGTTGGAGGCAATAACCTTCTTTTTAGAAACAACAAACCCAGAGGAGCCTTTGTTTCTTGACTTATCATAACTTCAGATTAATCTTCATCGATCAAATTTGATAGCATGTTTCTCGTGTGTACCTAAAAAATATTGCAACGATCTAACTTTCTAACTTACCTGGCTGTTACCGCAGGTTATCAAGAGCTATGAGTCCATCCATAAACGACAGAGGTGAATTCCGGTTCGCGACGGATAAGAATGAGTTTCTGAGGCAGATCATCGAAGATGCTAACCT
>JBJSXX010000407.1:0-7511 GCA_046086605.1 Pirellula sp.
CAATCATTGGATAGATCGCGCTGGGTGTATTTCGAGGTCTGCTCGATCGCCAGGATCTTTAGCAAGATCCACTACCTTTTCAACCTGAAGTAGTGGATCTTGCTAAAGATCCCAGCACTTGAAACCACCGTCAATATTCCGAAGAGCTAAATAGAGGAATACTGGTTCGCTACGGGTACTCTTTCGAGCGACAATCATTGGATAGATCGCGCTGGGTGTATTTCGAGGTCTGCTCGATCGCCAGGATCTTTAGCAAGATCCACTACCGCATAGTGCGTCTTAGCTCGCTCGTTACCAATGCATGACGTAGCCGCCGTCGACGTTGATGGTCTGGCCGGTGACCGATCCGGTCATAGGAGACGACAGGAACACGATCATCGATGCGATCTCGTCGGCGGTCTGCCATTTGCCAAGCGGGATCAGTTGCTGGATCTTGCGCTGCGCCCAGGTCTCGTAGTCGAGTCGCTCGGCAGGTTCCGTCCGATCGTTCCAAGCTTGCCAAACCGATCGATTCAGGTTCGTTTGCACCATCCCCGGACATACCGTGTTGACTCGCACTTGATGCACCGCCAAGTCCTTGGCCATGCACTGGGCAAAATTGATCATCGCCGCCTTGCTAGCACTATAGGGCGGATCGGTCTGCGATCCGATCTGGCCAGCCACCGATCCGACAAACACACAAGTGCCAACCCCCGATGCAATCAGCTTTGGACTCAAGACCGTTGCAACGCGAACCATCCCCATAATGTTGATGTCCAACGTTCTTTGCCAATCCCCAGGCGATAGGTTCGTAAACGGAAAACCAAACTTGCTCGAACCGATCGCCGCACTGTGTACCAAGTGATCGATCGAATCGAAACTCTCCTGCGTCGTCAAAAGTGCCTGAGCGATCGATGACTCGCTACTGACATCGACTCGAACCCCAAGTGTCCGAACACCATAACGGCCTTGGATCTCCTGAGCCTGCTGCAGAACCATCGGATCCAAATCCCAGATCGCTACCTGGGCTCCTTCGGCAGCAAACCGATGGGCCGTAGCTAAACCGATTCCACTGGCACCACCAGTAACGACCGCGACGTGGTTGGAAAGTTGTAAGTCCATCAGATTAGAGCTCAAAGCAAGGGTGTTTTTCGTACTCTCGGCAGGCGACTATGATACTCTTTTGGTGTATCCTTAGGCATATGTCCAGCAACTTCCAAAATACGGTGCTCGCAAGCGGATTGGTTAGCCCACAACAGTGGGAGTATTGCTTGAGATTGCAAAAACATCAGATCTTATCTGCTCAAGCCAAAGGGGAATCGGTCGACGAAGACAAAATACTTCGTAGCATCTTGCTCGAACAACGAGCCATCACCGAGTACCAAGCCTTCCAGTTAGCAGACGGAAAGACCAAGTTTCGGCTTGGGCCCTACGTGATCACCGATTTCATTGGACAAGGGGGGATGGGTCAGGTCTTTAAGGCTGTCCATGAAGTCATGGGGCGCGAATGCGCCGTGAAGGTTCTACCACTGAATCGGGTCACCGATGAAACCTTGGCGGGTTTTAAACGCGAGATCCGAATGCAAGCCAAACTCGATTGCCCCTACTTGGTTCGGGCACATGATGCAGGGCAAGACGGCTCGGTTCACTACCTTGTGACCGAATATGTCGCCGGTATGGACTTGCGCAAACTCGTCAAGACCCGCGGGCCGCTATCCCAAGAGGTCGCCGCCGGGATCGTCATGCAAGCAGCACTCGGGCTGGCCTATGCGCACGATGAAGGGTTGATTCACAGGGATGTCAAACCTGCGAATATTCTGGTGACTCCTGAGTCGATCGCCAAAGTCTCCGATGTGGGTCTTGCAGGATTTGCAGCTGACTTGGTGGACGACCCTCGGGCTGGGAAAATCGTAGGCACACCTGATTTCATTTCCCCAGAACAATACCAAACCCCCCTGCTTGTTAACGCAGCCAGCGATGTGTATTCGTTAGGTTGCACGCTCTACTATGCCGTCACGGGCAAAGCTCCCTTTCCTGGAGGCGATACGGCTTCCAAGATTCGAAGGCACCTGGAAGCAACGCCACTGCATCCGAGGAACTTCAATCCGAACCTGAGCGAGGAGTTCGTCGATATCATCGCTGACATGATGGAAAAAGATCCTCGCAAACGGATCCAAACGATGGCAGAAGTCGCCGCGAGACTCGAAGTCTGGGTTACCTCCGATGTTCCAATCGCACAAACAACGATCACCCGAGGCCCATGGCTTGCACCTCCCCCACCGATGCTCGACACGGGGCTTGGAAGCGACCCGGGCAGCACCAGATCGCTCAGTTCGAGGATAGCCTCTGGCGATGAGTCCTTGCAGGATACTTCGTTTGCCTCAGGCACCAACAGCATCAATCGACCTCAAGTCCCCCTGTCGGCTCCACCTCCTCCTCAGTTGCAAACATCGAGTGATTCGAGCCTCCCCGTTGGGCAAACATCCAAAGCGATGCTCATCGGCATGACGATCGCCATCGTCTTGCCACCGGCTTTGGTTCTCGGGATGATTTTGGGTTACTTGATCGCATTGCAAGTTTGATCTTCGGCACAGCGCTAATCGCTGTGCCTTATGGCAAGTGACGCCGACGCGAAACGTTTGATGGGATGCCACGCCGCCTGACGGCGGTGTGTATTTGACTTTATTGACGGCTGCGGGCCAAACGAGATCGCCTTTGGCGAACGTCAATTTGGTCAACTCGGGCAAAGCAACCAAGTATGGGGACTACATTTCCGAAGAAGCTTTGAGGGCGTCGGCTGCTTGCTGATGATCGAATGTGTCGGCTATGATTTTGCCGTCTCTAAGTACAATATTCCGTTTGGCATTTCGAGCCACTGTAAAATCATGCGTCACGAGAATCACGGTTAGGTTGCGTGTCTCGTTAAGTTGCTTGAATAACTCAATCACCTCTCGGCTCGTGCGCGAGTCGAGGTTCCCTGTCGGTTCATCTCCCATCAGAATCGATGGCTGGGTCGAAAGAGCCCGTGCGATGGCCACACGTTGCTGCTGGCCACCAGAAAGCTGGCCCGGATGGTGATCGAGTCGATCTTCGAGCCCGACGAGACTCAGCAGCTCTTTGGCTCGGTCTTTCCGCTCTCGATTGCTTAGACTCTGGCCATAGAGCATCGGGAGTTCGACGTTCTCAAGAGCACTGGTTCTAGCAAGCAGATTGAAGTTTTGAAAAACGAATCCAATCTGCTTGTTGCGAATGCGGGCGCGCACATCGGCGGCCATATTCACGACCTCGATCCCCGCGAGTTTATAACTTCCTCGCGTCGGTCGATCCAAACAGCCCAAGGTGTTCATCAAGGTCGATTTGCCTGATCCACTCGGGCCAATCAGCGCCGAATACTCACCGCGTTGCATGACCAAGTCGACGCCATCGAGGGCCCGAACCTCAACCTCCTCAAGCTTATACACCTTGGCGACATCGTTGAGTTCGATCAGTGGTTGTTCTGTCATCTCGGATCGCTTTGTGAGTTGATGGCTTGAGGTTCTAGATCGCTTCGGGACCGCGTTCCGAGGTCCGGATTCGGACGCACTCTTCGAGGGGCAACACAAATATCTTGCCGTCCCCGATACGACCTTCTTGTTCGGATTTGGCCCCTTTGAGGATCGCTTGCACGGTCGGTTCGACAAACTCCTCGTTGACAGCAATCTGCAATTGCAACTTGCGGAGCAATTGAATCGATCCATCGTCGTTTCTTTGGGCGTTTTGCTCTCCCTTTTGGCGAGCGTATCCCAAGCAATCGACAACCGTCAATCGAAAGACCTCGACTTGGCTAAGTGATTCTTTGATCTGTTCAAGGCGATTGGGTTGGACGATCGCAATAATGAGCTTCACAGAGTCTCCCGAACCATCATGAATTCGTTTGAAATGATCGGAATTTAAAAAACGAACCGGCGGGAGTGCCACCGGTTCGTTTTGATTTCGACATTGTTATTTAGGCTCGCTTGCAGGATGGCTTAGAAGCCACCTTGACCGGCCATTCCAGCTCGAACCCCACCAGCAGCGGCCTTGATGACACCGTCTTGGATGGTGATTCGGTTGACGCCACCACGATCGATGATTTGACTATCGAACATGATCATGTCATCGCCACCATTGAGCGAAGAGAGCATGCCATCGACCACAGGGTTTGAGTCGATCCCCTGAACGAAATTCAGGATCTTCGATAAACTCACACGGATCGTCGTCGGTACACCTGGGTTGCCTTTGCTGTTGGCATTGGCATCCAAAGCGGTCTTCAAAGAACTTTCCGCATTCTTTCCGACCGAAAGATAAACCGACTTGGGGGCCGTAGCGATGGCAATCTTGACATCGTCTCCCATGACCTTGCGAAGCTTATCGTCGGCATTGTAAGGCAATGGAACGGAGATGTTGTGCAGATTCGCACCTTGGTGCTTACCCGACATGAGCTTGACGGTAATTGGAGCTCCAGCATTGGTGGCTTCGTTGGCAAGATCTTGGGCCAACGCTTCGACCTTCGCACCGTCTGCCAAAGAGAACACGGCGATCGCATTGAGAGCAGGATCGGTCGTCACGTTGACCGATGCTTCGACGGAACCTTCTGCACTGGAGTCCGTCAGGATCTTAATGAGTCGATCGAGGTACTCTTTGACCTTGGACGCGACGGCTGGGTTGTTGATCTGATCTTCGATCTGGGTGTAGACGGCCTTCTTGGCTTGGTCGACACTGGCTTGCATCTGGGCAGCGTCTTCGGGAGCAAAGAGGCTCATGGTCTTGGCGCTGATGGCGCTTGAACCGGTGATATGTCCGGAGAGTTTTGACGCCAAAGACTTCATCGAATTGAGCTGCTTGGCCATCTTCGATCCGTCGACCATCTGAGCTCCAAAATCGATCGTCAGGTTCTTTTCCTTGGGATGGATTCCAAGGCCGAAAATGAATCGATCGGTTCCGGTGATGGCGTCTTCGAGCGACTTCATCGCTTGTTCGCCTTGGACTCGGTTGGCTTCGATTTCCGCATCGCTCAGGTTACCCGATTGGGCTTCCATGGCTTGCTCGAAACCTGTTCGCATTTGGCTTGTGACCAAATCGAGCAAATCGTCTGGAATGTTTTGAACGTTGACTTCGAACATCAGATCGTTCTGTGCGGCCATCTTATCGATGCGAGCACCTGGGTTTTCAGGAGCTCCTTCGAGGGCGTCTTCTGCGGTGGAAACAAAGAGCCAATTGTCTTTGTATTGAGCGAACAATGTGTTCGGGCCCAAGTTCATGCTGTAGAGGCCTTCGCCCAGATCTTCTGCTTCGCCGAAGAGTTCGAGCCCGCCGAGGAATTCATCGAGGTCACTGATCGGTAGAGCGAGAACGCCCATAGGGAGTCCAGAGCTGCTGAGCTTGACAAATCCACCGATTGGACGGGATCGATCCAGCCCACTGGTGTAACCGTTGACCGCACCGGTGATCAGACCGCTTTGCGCACCGGCTCCAGAGATCCGCATCACATGGGTGATGTCAGGCAAAAGCCGATCCAAGGGTGCGATGGACAAGGTAACCACATCGGTACCTGTGGAACTTGCAGTCTCAAATCCAGGAACCTCGAGAACTTTGGTGTCCTGGCCATAGACGCTCTGAGTTGGTAGACAAATCAAAGCGCCCGAAGATACGAAACTCGCAGCGGACAATCCCGCTACTGCCAACCGTCGAAATCTCATAGACCACTGCTCCTTAAAAAATCAAAGTCAAAAGCAATTCAGGTAAAGTTAGGAAAATAAGCACTGCAACAACCACTGTGATGCCTGCAGGCTTCCTAGCATTCGATGGCCGATAGGATTTCTTGGAAGTTAGCGTTCGCGAAATACAATGCGACCCTTGGTCAAATCATAAGGTGAAAGCTCGACTCGAACCTTGTCCCCTGGAACAATCCGAATGAAGTTCTTGCGAATCTTACCGGCGACGTGGGCCAGAACCTCGGTTCCAGTCTCCAACTGCACTTTGAACCGTGTGTTCGCCAGTGCTGCCGTGACAGTCCCCTCCACTTCAAATGCTTCTTCGTTTTTTGCCATACAGGTTCCGAGGTTACTCCCTTTCAAAACAGACCTAGCCAAAACTTCCTAAACCACCGATCTTGTTATTAAGTCAAGTTATAGACGATAACACCCCTAAACGTCCACATCCGGAGCCGTACGAAAGCTCCTTTTTCCCGAACTTGTCAGGCAACTGAGAATTCTTTTTTACCATAGAAAACATTGATCCCAATATGACTTTGCCTGAATCCAAGCAGTCTTTCTTATATGTGGCATGCCAACACGGTGCAGCTAGCGTCCTCAAAGGAGCTTTGTGTGAACCGGTAGGCCCGTTTCGGCTCGCCTACTCGGCCCGAGGTTTTCTGACGCTCAAAAGCCAATTGGCCGTTCCATTTTGGTCCCGAGCCCTCCCCGAACATCCTCTAATCCGTTCGCGAGGAGTGGTTGTCGGGAAGGTCGAAGGGACCGAGTCGACCCGAATGATTCAAAGTATTCTCGAGCTGATCCAACCGCTTGATTGGCAGGTTTGCCATGTATGGCAAAGGGATCTGGCCTACCCGGGTTGGAACGGATTCGAACCCGGGGGCACCCCGCTGGCTTGGTTAGTGGCCCAAGAGTTTCAAAAAGTGCTAGCTACCGAACCGTTGGGAATCACGCCAAGGCCGGTGATCGCCAATCGGCCTGCATTTGATTCGCAAGAAGCAACCAACGAACCTCAATTACCGATCACGAACTCCGAACGCATCTTGGAAATCATCATCGACGAACCTGGACGATGGTGGGTGGCGACCAAGACCTCTCAGCACACTTACGATTACTGGCCAGGAGGTATACCCGAGTTCCCGATCCCGGATGTGGTATTGTCTCGCGCGTATCTGAAGATTGCCGAAGCGTTCGCATGGGCGAATCTTCAAATCCACCCGGGTGAGAAGGTTGTCGAGATCGGTTCGAGCCCCGGTGGTGCTTGCCAATGGCTAGTCGATCAAGGAGCGATCGTTACGGGGATCGATCCTGCTGAGATGGACGAGCGGATGCTCAAGCATCCGAGTTTCACGCATTGGCAGAGCCGATCGTTGCAAGTCAAACGCAAACTCTTTCGACCGTTTCGCATTTTGGTATGCGATGCGAACGTTGCACCCAAGTACACGCTCGATACGGTCGAGGACATTGTCCTGTATCCAACGACCAAACTACGCGCCTTGGTGTTGACGATCAAGTTGCCCGATTGGGATACCGCAGCACTCATTCCCGAGTACATCCAGCGTGTGTCGTCCTGGGGATATACGGACGTCCAAGTCCGCCAACTTGCACACAATCGCCGCGAAGTCTGCTTGGTCGCCAAGAATCGCTTGGCAGTCGTCAAGCAAGAGTAGGCACTACTGGCCTGCAAAGTAGCAGGCACACTCCGCTGTGCCGTCAGCCTCATAGTAGCAGGCACACTCCGCTGTGCCGTCAGCCTCATAGTCGTCAGCCTCATAGTAGCAGGCACACTCCGCTGTGCCG
>JBJSXX010000408.1:0-10460 GCA_046086605.1 Pirellula sp.
CGCCTGAAAATGCAATTGAACGATGGCTTGAGATCGCCGATCCATGGAGTCATCATAGGATTTGTGCCCGTAGCTTGGTGCGGAATCTGACAAACTGATTATACAAGAGATCTTGCGAAGAGTAGCATCATCGTACTCGAAGCGGTCTAGTACAGCCATTCAGCCCATTCGTCTTCAAATTACGGCGAACCGTTTCGCTGAGTAGCTGTAAGTTACGCCATCACTAGCATAAAGCCCGTGGTATGCTCATGGAATATAATGCAATCCAAAGGATCCACTAAGTCACCCGAAGAGCCAAATAGCCATGAAGTTCAATGTCATCGATGATGTCGAATCCAAGGTCCAGATCCTCGAAGCGAGATTGAGAGTCGTTGATAAGCAGAGCGTAGAGATATCGCAATCCACCGGACGCGTCTTGGCTCAGGCAATCGAAAATTTTCGAGATAGTCCGCCACTGGATGTTTCAGCGATGGATGGATACGCCCTTGGCTGGGAGGATTTAAGCAAAATCGCAAGCCAAGAGAGCATGGGGAAATTGTCCCTGCCAGTCCTAGCCGTTGCTACTGCTGGATCGAAACCGCTGGCGATGACTTCTGGGGTAGCTGTACGTATTTTCACCGGAGGGGTTGTGCCAGAAGGTGCCCAGGTGGTGATTCCTCGCGAACGTTGCATCGAGTACCCCGATCGTGTGGCCGTGAACATGCCGATCCAAGAGATCAAGCTCGGTTGGAATATCCGTCGTCAAGGAGAGAATGCCCGTCAAGGGGATATTGGACTGCAACCAGGTTGCCTCATCGATGGACCGAGGATGTCCTCGCTGGTCTCGATGAATCGGACCTCTGATGTCGATGTCTATCGAAAATTGCGAGTGACGATCATCAATACGGGAGATGAATTGATGAACGTCGCCGACCCGATCGAGCCTTGGCAAATCCGCGACTCCAATGGTCCGCTACTCGAAAGCATGCTTCAGAGTTGCCCCTGGGTTCAGTTGAGCCGGGTTAGCGCTAAAGATGACTTGGAAGAGATTCAACGCGAATTGCAAAAGGCATTGGCTCAAAGCGATGCAGTGATTTTAACCGGCGGGGTTTCGATGGGGGATACCGACCATGTTCCCGCAGCGGTGCGAAATTCTCAAGCGGAGGTGTTGTTCCATCGGCTAGCGATTCGACCAGGAGCCCCGATCCTCGGAGCCGCAACTCTTCATGGGCAACTCGTGCTGGGACTCCCAGGCAATCCGGTGAGTGTTGCGGTGACCTTCCGGCGCTTTGGTCTGCAGTTGCTTCGGCGAATGGCAGGCTTCTCGAATGGGACGAAGTTTATGAAACTCGAACTTTCAGGCGGGGACGACAAGACGCTGCATCTTGTTTGGTATCGGTTGGTTCAATTGCAGGACGACGGGACGGTGAGGCTTTTGCCTAACCAGGGGTCTGGGGACATCCGAGCCTTGGGGGACTCGTCGGGTTTCATAGAAGTTCCGCCTGAGACAGTCTCCAAAGGTCAGTTCCCCTACTTCGATTGGAGCTTCTAGGACCCAGAGTACCGAATGCTGCAGGCAACAACCGGCCCACGCGCACAATCGCTACAGCCTGCATACTCGCGGGCAAACTGAAATAGCTAGCAAATCATGCCGATGGTGAGTTGTTGCGTTTGTTGGGTTCTTTGGGAATGACTGTGGGTAAGACTTTGGAGGTCACCACCCGGCTTCACAACGGCGGGGCCGAATTTGTGTAATCGAACTCGCAGTGCTTTCCACTGGACGGCTCGCGCCGCTCCGCTTTTTATCCATAGCTTTTGTATCGATTGATCCATGATGAGTGCGTTGGTGGCCAAAGCTCGACTTCGCCTCGGACTGGGCTTGGCATTGTCATTCTCCGTTGGCGTAGGGTCCGTTGGTTGCAAGTCGATCCAATTGAAATCGTATTGGCTTGAGCAGCGACCGAGGATGTTTGCGGGAATTGGCCAGCAACAAAACCACAATGAGCACTTAAGGAGTTTGTTGCAGCCGAATCGATCGATTCAGCGAGGGTCATTGCATGAGGGTTGGTGGGTTGATCGAGGTGGATCGATCGAGCGACTCGATACAGTCTTCCACGGCTTTTCTTGGGAGCCATCGGACTTTCAGCAACTCGTTCTTGTGGGCCATTATGGCAATCAGAGGCTAAAGACCAAGCAGATCCGCGATGGACTTGGGGTCCCGGTTGTAATACTTCGGAAAACAAGTGCCGGTGCTGAATCCCGGACGGATTTCCTCGGAGAAACATCGGCGATCGCAGCAACAGCGGTTTTATCGAGCGATGCGAACACGATTGATTTTTACAATCCTGTGACTATTCGCTCGATAGAAACACAAGGAGCAATCGAGCCACTGGCATACGATACTACGGCGAGTATCGCTTACATGCTGCATCATCATCCGCAGACGAGGTATCGCGATTTTATTTTTCCAGATCAATCGCAAGATCAATCGCGTCTGACGATGCTCGAACCTTACGAACCGAACAAGATACCGCTGATCCTCGTGCATGGACTCTTGTCGAGTCCGGATACTTATGGAGAGCTCTACAATCAGTTGCGCACCGATCCGGTGCTGATGGCCGACTATCAGGTTTGGGTTTTCAAGTATGCGACGGGCAAGCCCTTCATTCGTGCTGCTAGCGATCTGCGAGCCGAACTGGATCGAGTGATCGAGACTTATGACCCTGATTTGTCCAACGAGTATTTGAGATCGGGGGTGCTAGTTGGGCATAGCATGGGTGGGCTGATCACCAGGTTGATGATTTCCTACAGTGGCGAGCGGGTGTGGAATTCTCTGTCTCGCGTCCCACTTGAAGTCTTGGCGACCGATGACAAGACGCGGGCCGCGTTCGCTGAGCGATTTTACTTTGACCCGCATCCGATGATCTCACGGGCGGTGTTTATTGCAACGCCGCATCGGGGCAGCAGTACCGCAGGGCGAGCACTTGGTAAATTCGCCAGTGCACTGGTGGTTCAGTCTGAGACCGGCATCGAGCAGATCATCGCGGACAATCCAGGAGCGATTCGGGAAACGCTCGCCGAGGGTTTGCCTACGAGCATCGACATGCTCGATCCGAATCAACCCTTCTTGAAGATCCTTAACACGTTGGATATGTCCGAGTCGGTGACCAAGCATTCGATTATCGGGGTCGGTGGGCCGGTCATGGGGTTGTTTGAGTCCGATGGCCTCGTGCCACTTGAGAGTGCCAAGCTCGATGGGGTGCTTACCGAACGTCGGATCGCAACATCGCACAACGGGATACTCAAGCATCCGCAGACGGCCCTTGAACTACGTCGGATCCTCTTTGACCATGCCGAATTGCACCAAAGTCAATCGCTTAAGAACGATGGCAACGAGGATTGAGATTACTACTCCTCGATCGATCGATACATTCCGTTAGGATCAACGCGCTGGTCAAGCGAGATTCTAAGGGTTCTTAGCGATGCAATAGATTCGAGAGGCCGTGCGGATCAAGACCCGATCCGCCAAAATAGCCGGACTAGCCATCCCCATATCGTCTTCCTCGAACTCGTTGGTTCCCAAAACCTTAAACTCATCTCCGGCTTGGATCACAAAAGTCTTGCCTTCTTCGTTGAGACAAAAAATCTTGTCCCCATAAGCCCACGGACTGCTAGTGAAGGCTCGACCGTTGGGGATTCTTTGGCGTGTATAAATTTCCTTGCCACTGGCCGCATCATAACATGCGAACAATCCAGCATCGTACAGGACGTACATTCGTCCATGGTAAATGAGAGTCGATGGATTGTAGGGGGCTCCCTTGGGTACACTCCAAGCGATTGAATCCGAGCTTGTCGTTCCTTCGGCTAAGGTGATGTCACCACTTGCACCGGGCTTGATTGCATAGATAGGACGTGACTGATCCGCAACATAACCTGATGTGACGTAAAGCAAACCATCGGCTTCATAGGGAGTAGCGATCGTTATGGTGGACATCCCTTTCAATGACCATAGGAGTTTACCGTCCAAGTCGTAGGAACGAACTTGTCCTGTTCCAGCAGTAACGATTTCGGTTCGGAATTTGTTCTTCCAGACAAAGGGTGTCGACCAATTGCTCTTTTCCTCTCGCGTGACTTTCCAGACCTCTTTCCCGGTGGCTGCATCCAGGCAAGCCAAGTAGGACGATTTCTCGTTGTCGTTGCATAGATACAGACGCCCCTCGTGGAGCACTGGCGAGGCCGCAGCGCCCCAGCCGAGCCGTGTCGGGAGTGCTTCGAGATCATAGCGCCAAATCTCGTTGCCATCGAAGTCGAAACAGAAAATACCTAAGCTTCCAAAGCAGCAGTAGATCCGCTTGCCATCGGTAACTGGAGTTTCGGAAGCAAAGCTGCTCTTTATGTGGATCGATGACTTGGGCACCCCCTCGTGCACTTGCTTTTCCCAAAGCGTTTCGCCCGACTTTAAATCCAAACAAAGGACTTTCCACTGATGGACCGACGTGGGAGCCTTGCGCTCTCCGCCGAAATAAAGCCCTTTCTTAGCAGGCTCATAAGCTTCAGAGTTCACCACAGTGGTCAGAAAGATCTTGTTGTCCCACACGACAGGCGACGACCAGCCCCGTCCAGGAATATCTTTCTTCCAAGCGACGTTTTGGGTGGTCGACCATTGATCAGGAAGCTTGCTGTCGGAAGCCGAGCCATCGGGGCTGATCGATTCGGCTGAGATACCACGCGACTGAGCACCACGAAACTGCGGCCATCGGTCCTGAGCATCGACCTGGCAAGTTGTCACCAAGGCCAACGCACCAACTAGAAAAAACTTCTTGAGTCGATTGATCATATCGATACCGATGGATAGGGTTGTGCGAAAAATCGCTGTTGAAGCAAAGCCGATCTGTCGAAAGGACAAGCGAGCGCTATTTGCGTGATCGCTTGTGTGCCAAGGGCAACCAAGCCCCATTTTGAGCCGAACTTGCTACACACTGCTGGATGAAAAACATCCCTTCGACACCATCGTGAACGTTCGGATAGACAGTGTTGACTCGCTCGATCGATTCTCCTTGGGAGACGGCGACCATGGCATCATAAGCCGAACAATAGATGTTCGCGAACGCTTCAAAGAAGGCCTCGGGGTGACCGCTTGGGAGGCGGCAAGCTCCCCTGCCACTGGCGTTCATAAACGGAGCATTCGGATCGCGAGTGTACAAGCGGTGGGGCTGTCCGTTTTGACGGACAACCATGACGTTGGGCTCCTCTTGTCTCCAGGACAATGCTCCCTTGGTTCCATCGATTTCGATAAACAAGTCGTTCTCTCGGCCGTGACTAATCTGACTTGCCGTCACGGTACCGAGGGCTCCGTTTTGGTACCTGATGACGGCTGTGCCGTAATCGTCAAGCTTGCGTCCGGGCTCGAAGGCTTTCAAATGGCAACTGATCTCTGCAGGCAAAAGACCTGTCATGTAGCGACCTAGGTTGTATGCGTGGGTAGCGATATCACCGAAGCAGCCTGCGGCTCCGCTCTTGGTCGGATCGGTTCGCCAAGCAGCTTGCTTTTGATCGGAATCTTCGAGTTTGGTTCGCAACCATCCTTGAATGTAATTGGATCGCACGGCTTGGATCTCTCCGAGCTCACCACTTTGAATCATCTCACGCGCTTGACGCACCAAAGGGTACCCGGTGTAGTTGTGGGTCAGTGCAAATACTGACTTGGACTTATCGACGATCGCAGCAAGCTCCTCGGCTTGAGCCAAATCGAAAGTCATCGGCTTATCGCATACGACATGGAAGCCTGCTTCCAAGGCGGCTCTGGCGACTTCGAAGTGGGTTGAATTCGGAGTCGTTACCGAGACAAAGTCAACGCGCTGTCCGATCGGCTTTTTGGCTTCTTCAGCGAACATCGCCGCATAGGAGGGATAAGCTCTGGTGGTGCAGACATCGTAATCCGGGGCGGCCTGCTTGGAGCGTTCCGCATTGCTTGAAAAAGCTCCAGCGACAACGGTGGCTCGGTTGTCTAAGCACGCTGCGATCGAATGAACCTTGCCGATGAAAGATCCTGGACCTCCTCCGACGAGTCCCATGTTGAGTTTGCGGTTCAAAGGTCCATTGGTCATCGCTAGAGTGCTCCGTTTGAAAGGGATTGGCAGGGAAACAACGCCTACGTTCTACCAAAACGTCAAAGTTTTTCCAGGTTCTAGTCCTCCGAGAATGAATGGAAGTCGTTGGCACTGTGCCTGCCGATGGATAAATTTTTCCGCAGAGAACGTGTGATGAGTCCCTGATAACTCGTTTTGGCTAGCTTTTTCAGGCCCTTAGTCCTCGACAAGATGTCGGATGGACGACGAGTCGACTTGCGATCAGAACCTAAGTTTTGCTAATTGTTACCGAGGTTCGTGTCGGATTTCATTTGCAGTTTTACGGACGATTTGCATGCCTGGTCGCAATGCGTTGCTGTTTTCCATCATTGCATTAGCCGTATTTTCTGGTTGCCGTATGTTCGTCAACAACGGACGCAACCAGTCGCTTCTTACCGCTCGTCAACTCTCGCTTCGAGGGACCGATGCGATGCAACGAGGTCGCGGCCAGGATGCCGAGCTTCTATTTTCCCAAGCCCTAGCAAACTCCTCTGAGGATGAGCGTGCCCACTGGGGATACGCCAAGATGTTGTGGCAATCGGGTGAGAAACGCAAAGCTCTCGAACATATGAACGAAGCCTTTCGGCTCTCGGGACAAAACCCCGATTATGCGATCACGCTCGGTGAAATGCACTTGGATCAAAATCAATACGATGCGGCCAAAGCCCTCTCGCTCGACGTGCTATCGGTCAATCGTAATCATGCCAATGCCTGGGCGTTGTTGGGCGATGTACACAGGAACCAAAAGGATTGGCCAAGCGCCCTGGAGTGCTACCATCATTCCCTTTTGGTCCGTAGCGATTTCCCGAAGGCCCAGTATGCGATCGCCGAGATCTATCGCAAGACCGGTAGGCCCGAACGAGCCTTGGCCACCCTCGATCATATGGTCGACCTTCATGCGAGTGTGTCGGAAGATCCCGAGCATCTTCTTTTGCGAGGCCTTACCTTTGCCGACTTGCAGCGTCCAGAGGAAGCCAAAGAGCTACTTGCCCGATGCTCCGAGAGGCTTCCGCCCGAGCAGTGGAGCAAGCAGGTTCAGGTGATCGAGGTTCAAGTCCGGCTTGCGGATCTTGTGCAAGCCCGAATGGCCATGGGACGAATCCCAGCGGAGTATACGTCCAATCCCGAGATACAAAGCCTTAAAACTCGTATGGACAGCGACTTTGTCCGACTGGCAAAAACCGAATCCACCAAGTCGACGCTTGACGATCGTGGGGTGGAAGCACCAGAACTAATTCCGGGTGTTTACCTTGCGGAACCCGGTAAACTACCGACTCTTGCGCGCTGACGCCACGGGCTGCCGTGCGATAGCGATCTTGCATTCTCAAATAGCTAGTTATTGCTATGATTTTGCTTCCGTTAGGTAAGAGCAACTGAGTTATGTCTTTGGATTCCTGAATTGGTGTAGACCCAATGGCTTTGATTGTCCAGAAGTTTGGTGGAACGAGCGTCGCGACACCTGAGAAAATACAAGCAGCGGCCCGTAAGGCGATCCGCACCCAGCAGGAGGGAAACCAAGTGGTGGTGGTCGTCAGTGCCATGGGGCACGAAACCGACCACTTGATCGATTTGGCTCGGAAGGTCAACGAGGAGCCGCCAGCTCGTGAGATGGATATGCTCCTGAGTACCGGCGAGCAGGTCAGCGTGGCTCTGATGGCGATGGCCATCCACAGCTTTGGTCACCAAGCCGTATCGCTTACGGGTGCTCAGATGGGGATTCGAACCGATAGTTCGTATACCAAAGCGCGTATCAAAACGATCTCGACCGATCGGATCCGCAAGCACTTAGACGCCGGGAAGATCGTCATCGCTGCGGGGTTTCAAGGCGTCGATGACGACTTCAATATCACCACATTAGGTCGAGGCGGTAGCGACACAACTGCTGTGGCATTGGCCGCTGTGTTGGGTGCCGATGCATGTGAGATTTACACCGATGTCGATGGGGTTTATACGACCGACCCTAGGCTCTTGCCCGAAGCTCGTCAGATGGGGCTCATCAGCTACGACGAGATGCTGGAGCTTGCGAGTCTCGGTGCAAGTGTCATGCACAACCGTTCGATCGAGTTTGCCAAGAAGTTTGACGTGCCGATCCGAGTGCGCAGCAGTTTCTCGGATGCTCCTGGTTCGATGATCGTCTCGATGCCCGAGTCTCCGTCGGTTGCCGTTTGCGGTGCAGCATTAACGCGTGACGAAGCACGGTTGACGATCAAAAACGTCCAAGACACTCCGGGTATGAGCTATGAGATTTTCAAACGTCTTGCCGATCGAAAGATTACGGTCGACATGATCGTACAAAACATTGGTAAGGAGTCTCGGGCCGATGTTTCTTTTACCGTTCCGAGCGATGAGCTCCGCGATGCCCAGCGAGCCATCCAAGAAGCATTACCCTTGGTTGGAGCGACCGAGGTGACTTGCGATGATGCGGTGGCAAAAGTGTCGGTAGTAGGTTTAGGGATGGCCGATCAGACCGGGGTGGCCGAGAAGATGTTCGGTGCTTTGGCCAACGCAGGTATCAATATCCAAATGATCACCACTAGTGAGATCAAGATCAGTTGCCTTGTTCAGCGATCCGAAGGAACCCAGGCTCTTCGGGCTGTCCATCAGGCCTTTGATCTACATCACAAACCTGCGGATGCGAATACTTGGCTTATCGGGCAAATGCAACATGCAAAGATGAGCCCGAGTGAAGTGGTCGAAAGGCTACGTTCGACCAACCTTGAACAGCTTACGTTGCTCGACATCAGTCTTTTGGACGATCAAGCCCGAGTGACACTCAGTGGGGTTGCCGACAATCCCGGGCTAGCCGAAAAGATCTTCAAGGCAGTTGCCGATGCTGGCGCGGTCGTTGACATGATCGTGCAAAGTTGCGATGGGCATCAAGGGGAGACGTCGATCAGTTTTACGGTTCCCAACGAGCAATTGCAAGCCTGCCTGAAGGTGCTTGAGAGCGGCAAATTTGGGGTTCGTAAAGTGACCAGTGCGAGCAACATCGCCAAGCTCTCGGTCAGTGGTATAGGGCTTCGCAGTCACACTAGTGTGGCGATCGCGTTGTTTAAAGCGCTTGCTGACCAAGGGATCAATGTCATCATGACCAACACGAGCGAGCTGAGGGTCAACGTTGTCGTCGAGGGCAAAGACGCCAAGCGGGCTCTGGAAGCGTTGAACAAGACCTTTGAAGGGGCTTTGATTTAGGCCACGACCTGAATTGGGACAATCGACTATGGAGCGACCGGAGTTCGTTTATTTTGACCTCGGCAATGTACTGTTGTACTTCGATCATGGCATCGCTGCTCGTTCGATGGCCAAGCTCATTGGCGTAGAGCCCGAGGAGATCAAGCGATTGGTTTTTGACTCGGAATTTCAGCTAGCGTATGAACGAGGTGAGCTAACCAGTCAAGAGTTTACCGCCATCCTTTCGGAGAAGTTCAAAAAGGAGATTCCGATTGATGAGCTCATGGTAGCGGCTGCGGATATTTTTGTTCCGAACATGCATATGCTCCCGGTGTTAGAGAAGATTCGCAGCCTGAAGATACCGATGGGGCTTTTGTCGAATACTTGCGATGCGCATTGGAGTTGGATACTCAAGATGGGTTATCCGCAACTCAAGGATTGGTTTGATCCGCTTGTGTTGTCTTTCGAGGTAAAGATGATGAAGCCTGAGCCGGAGATTTATCATCTGTGTGCCGAGTTAGCGGAGATTCATCCTGAAGCGATCTTCTTTACGGACGATCGGCACGAGAATGTTCAGGGTGCCATTGACGCGGGCTGGAACGCAGCCGTCTTCACCAGCGCCGATCGACTCATGGATACGGTAAACACTTGGTGAGCAGATAGTTAGCCAAGTCTATCGGCCGAAGTACGTAACGATCAATCCAATTGGCCAACGGCCATGGTCACCATAGCAAGGGGCATCGCCCCTGGAAACGTCGCGAACCACACGCGTTCCTAGGGCGATGCCCTAGGCTATGTTGAATATCGCCTTTGGCGAACAACACCGGCGGACCAAAGGCGGCTTTCGAGTACGGGGTTCGGATGAATTATCCCGTGCTAGATATTGCCAGAGTCCCAGATGAATTGCTAGCGAGTGACTCTTTTTTGCAAAGTGTCCTTGGTCTGCTAAAATACAGTCGCAGGAGGGATTTTGAGGAAAAGCTTGAGTTCCTCCTGCAGTGTTTGCTCAAGAGCGGGACGATCAAGATCGGCCCTGAGCAGGTGGAAGCGGTTGTTGTTTACCTTTCGAGCGCGAGTCCTTTGATACCAATGGAAAAGCTGACGATGACAATCCAAAAGATATTCCGCACCCAAGTCGAGCCCGGTTCGATCGCGGACCAATTTATCAAGCAAGGTCGCCAG
>JBJSXX010000409.1:0-5500 GCA_046086605.1 Pirellula sp.
CTAGGGCGTTGGCCAACGGCCATATTCAACATAGCCAGGGGCATCGCCCCTGGAAAACTCCCGAGGTGATCGCGATCTTGAAGCGTTCCTAGGGCGTTGCCCTAGGCTACGTTGAATTTCGCCTTTGGCGAAAAAGATAGACAGCACAATTGCCAAACAAAGTCGCTGATTTCTCCGGAATCAGCGACTAACGTCTGAAACCACCTTCAATCAAATCGGACGCCTCTAATGCGCTCGTAGATGATTTT
The DNA here is from genome assembly GCA_046086605.1 of Pirellula sp. GTDB lineage: Bacteria > Planctomycetota > Planctomycetia > Pirellulales > Pirellulaceae > JBKCUI01. The sequence goes on from JBJSXX010000409.1 coordinate 249, forward strand.
GGAGAAATCATCCACGTTGTTGAGCGATTCGTTAAGACCGCTCAACAACGTAGATGATTTCTCCGAAATCATCTACGATCGCATTAGTGGCGGCCGATTTGATTGAGGGTGGTTTCGGGCGCCGAAAGCTGATTCCGGAGAAATCAGCGACTTTGCTTGGCAATTGTGCTGTCTATCTTTTTCGCCAAAGGCGATATTCAACGTAGCCTAGGGCAACGCCCTAGGAATGCTGTGGTTAGCCGATCGCCCGCGAGCGTAGGGCAATCATTTCGGGTCATCGTTTAAACGGCTAGATCAACTGCTTGAAGAACCCCTCTGGGGGTTTGTCTCCTTGAACCCCATAATGATCAGGCCAACGATGCTCGGGTAGATGGTAGCTGCCAAAGAGCCAATCCAAGATTGAAAGATGGATCGCAAATTTTTGTCGATCGCTTCCGATTGGTCGCTATGGTGCCAAGGATGAGATCCTCGCTTCCCCAAGTATCAGCCATCCGGTGAACAAGCCAGATGGGCAGCAGAACTCTCAAGGATCTTGATTGCCGTTGAGAAATGAAGCGATGAACTTTGCGGTCTCTGGATTGGAATACCGGTAGCTGACCATTTTGACCTGCAAGTCCCATTGAGCGAACTTACTGACCGCCTTTCCTATCGCATCATAGATCCATGAAGATTTGTTTCCAAAAGCACCCCCGCCAAGATTCGTTAAAAAAAGGAAGCGATTGCCAGTTTGGTGCGAGTTTAGGATTGCGACCAAAAATGTTGCTTCATACGCCGCTTCCAACACGAGTCTAGCAAAAGGTTCCCACAAGTTGGCATCATGGGTACTGTAAGCTAAAGGTAAAGCCGAGCAGTAGGCCTGTGTGACCTGATGGTTAACCCCAGGCAGCGTCACCTGCGTGTTCCACTGTACACCAATGCGCAATTTGCCCTTTAAATCATCAAGCTGCAGATTGGACTTGGCTGACAGCCTTTTTGAGATCATCTGCAAACCATGATAGCTCGCCAGAGCGTATCCGTTTCGCATTTCCCATAGTTTGCCTTTGGTGTTGCCCAGTTCCTGACCTAATTGCTCAAGACAATCAACTTGGCAGTCCTCTGACTGTCCGATTTGTGTTTTAAGATCTACGAAGTAGTTACGATAGATTGTGCCTGCACCGCAAGCGACTGCACAAGCAGGACCTTGAGTCGGATCATTTTGATAGATCCCTACGCCTTGTTCGGGGGTTATCGTTGGAGATATCATCTCGAGAAGGTTGAACTGCGAAGCGACTTGGAAGACTGCTCCAGCGTTCGAAGGGTCTTTGTGCAAGTTCTGGGCATCGCCAACCAATTCCGAAATTTCCAACCGACCAACCCCTGTAGGCAACACCGATACTTGCTGGCGGAGTTCTTCGAGGGAGGGGATTTCAAGCCTGCCGCAGACATAGGTCTTACCTTGGCTAGGCACGATTAAGTTCTCACCTTCAACCTGTAGATGCGTTCGGACTTCGTCTGCTGAGCGCTCTGAGAATCCAGTGAGCCTTGTGAACCAATCCGAGTTGGTCGCTGGGGGTAGCGCGGTAGCTTTTTTAGAGGCGGTGAGCCTGTCATGACTGACCCAAGTGCGAACGAATTCACGTTGGGCGTCATTTTCTGGTGCTGGCCAAGTTGCTCTTTCGAGATCAGCTTTTCTAAGTTTGCTGAGCAAGTCGAATACATCTTCTGAGTTTGCGTAGCCATGACGCAAAAGCCAGCAGCAAATGACCGTTCCAGTACGTCCGATTCCACCGAAGCAATGAAGATAGACAGGGGTTTTCTTGTCGAGCGAATGATCGATTGCATCGAGAATATCACGCATGTTTTCGACGGTGGTGATGCTTCTATCTTTGATTGGATAATTCTTGAAAAAGATCGAAACCCCATCCTTTTGGGCGAGTGCCTCGAGAGGAGCTTTGTACGGAACAAAGTCAATCCCATCGTTGTTTTTTTCATGCGATTCCATCAGACTGATGAAGGTTTGCATACCGGCTTGGTACAAGCCTGTGATTCGATAGAGATGTTCTTGTGGGTTTGCTTTGCCTGGATAAGCCCCGGCAAGGAGTAAGTCTTCGAGGACCCAATAGCAGCGTCTTCGTGGTGTCGGTTTTCGAGGCATGCGGAACTGAGTCATATCTTTTCACTCCACTAGATAGTTCGCTTTGATGACCGGACGTCATTCTAGTGGACAAGTCTCTACTCCTGGGGGTTCGGAGGGAGATGTTACCGGCAGTTTTTCCTATTTGCGATGCCGATGCCAAAGGCGTGCTAAAGCCCCCTTTGATACTGCCTCTGGGGCCGATCGGGTTTGTCTCTCCCGCCCGTCAATGAAGTCCACTTGCCCTAGTCGCGGTGACTCGAACGCTCGTAGATGATTTGGGAGAAATCATCCACGTTGGCCAAAGCCATGGGGGTCAACGGTGGTAAGCTGTCGAGTTTCTATTGTCAATTCTCCATTATCCATTATCAATTAACCATCCGTCCGCGACGTATGAATCCTGCCTCTGACCTAGTTTTGATCTTCTATGTCCAATGCGTTTGATTTCGATGCTTTTTTGTCCAATACGGGCAGCGAAGTAGCCCTCAAAACCTCGGGTTCGGGCCCTGAAGGCTCCTTGCCACTGACCGACGAAATGCTGCGGACTTGGTCCAGTGGCGATCTTTTTGGCTGGACTCAAAACGCCGGCATGGGCTGGGATCCCCAAAAGATGCTCGGCCCCCAATTCCTGCTCCTGAGCACCCAAGGTGGATTGCGAGCCGAAGACGGTAAGCCGATCGCACTGGGTTACCATACCGGGCACTGGGAAGTCGGATTGCTGGTTCGGGCCGCTGCCGAGTGGTTCTATGAAAACGGTGGTGTCCCCTTTGCCGGATATGTCAGCGACCCTTGCGATGGACGAACCCAAGGTACTGTCGGGATGTTCGACTCGCTCCCCTATCGCAACGATGCAGCCATCGTCTTTCGCCGCTTGATCCGCTCGCTACCCACGCGGCGCGGAGTCATCGGAGTGGCCACCTGCGATAAAGGACTCCCTGCGATGATGATCGCACTGGCTGGTGCGTCGAATCTACCGAGCGTGGTCGTGCCCGGAGGTGTGACGCTCCCGGCTCGCAATGAACATGGTCCCGAAGAAGACCTCGGTAAAGTGCAAACCATCGGTGCTCGTTACACCAACGGTATGATCTCGATTGAAGAAGCTTCCGCTGCTGGTTGCAAGGCTTGCGGCTCACCCGGAGGAGGTTGTCAATTCCTCGGAACCGCAGCGACGGCTCAGGTCGTTGCCGAAGCACTTGGCCTGACTGCTCCGCACGCAGCACTCGCACCTAGCGGCCAACCGGTGTGGCTCGATCTTGCTCGTCAATCGGCCAAGATCCTTTGGGATCAGCACCAGCGCAAGGCGAAGCTTTCCGATGTCCTGTGCGAAGACTCGTTCCACAATGCGATTGCCGTCCATGCGGCTTGCGGTGGCTCAACGAACCTCCTTTTGCATATTCCTGCCGTCGCCTTTGCAGCCGGTATCGAGCGACCGAGCCTCGAAACATGGACCGAGCTCAATCGCAAGATCAGTCGCTTTGTCGATGTCTTGCCCAACGGTCCAAAGTTCCATCCGACGATCCGGTTATTCCTTGCAGGCGGAGTGCCTGAGATCATGTGGCACCTTCGTGAACTGGGGATCGCCAAATGCGATTGCAAAACCGTCACAGGGATGACTTGGAACCAGATCCTCGACCGATGGAAAGACTCCCCGCGCAGGCACACGATGCGTGAGTTGCTCAAGCATCGTGACGGAGTGGATCCTGATGAAGTCATCATTCCACCGGCCAAAGCCAAGCAAATGGGGATGACTAGCACGATCTGCTTTCCGAAAGGCAACATCGCTCCGGAAGGATCGGTGATCAAATCAACGGCCATTGACCCGAGCGTCATCGATGCCGACGGCGTTTATCGCAAACTCGGTCCAGCCCGGGTTTTTTGTTCGGAAAAAGAAGCCGTCGCGGCGGCCAAAGGTCAGCATGCAAACCCACTCAAGGCTGGTGATATCGCAGTCCTCATCGGATGTGGCCCCATGGGTACAGGCATGGAAGAGACTTATCAGTTAACCAGTGCCCTTCGCTACTTGGAATATGGCAAGCATGTTGCAGTGATCACCGACGCTCGTTTTTCCGGTGTAAGCACTGGAGCTTGTATCGGTCATGTTGGGCCCGAGGCGCTCGCTGGCGGGCCTATTGGTAAAATCCAAGACGGTGATCTAATCGAAATCATCATCGACCGAGTGACACTCAGCGCGAGCGTCAATTTCGTCGGTTGTGATGGAGCGAGATTTTCAGCCCAGCGAGGAGCTGAGATCTTAGCAAGCCGCATGTCGCACCCTGGCCTTGCTCCCGATCCACGGCTTCCGACCGATACGAGACTCTGGGCCGCACTGCAACGGGCTAGCGGTGGGACTTGGGGTGGCTGCGTGTACGATGCAGACCGAATCATCGAGCTGCTTCAAGCAGGCATCGAAGCGACGGACAGAAAATGATTCTGCTTTTGGACAACTACGATAGCTTTGTCTACAACCTCGATCGCTACTTGCAGCGCCTCGGCCAGTCCACGCTGGTACTTCGCAGCGACTCGATCGGTTGCGATGGCGTTGCCCGATTGGCTCCAGAGGCCATCGTGATCTCGCCTGGCCCTAAGGATCCTGACCATGCCGGCTGTTCGATGCAAGTCATCCGCAGTTTTTGCGGTTCGATTCCGATCCTCGGGGTTTGCTTGGGGCATCAGGCCATTGGCCAAGCTTTGGGAGGAAAGATCATCCGGGCCAAAGAGCCCATGCATGGCAAAGCATCGTGGATCGAGCACAGGAGCCAGCGATTGCTTGTGGGTTTGCCTGAGCGATTCGAAGTTGGGCGTTACCATTCGCTTGCGATCGACTCAGAGAGCTTACCTGCTTGCCTAGCCCCGACGGCTTGGACTGCCGATGGCACGATCATGGCCATCGAGCATCGTGAGTATCCGGTTTTTGGAGTGCAGTTCCATCCCGAATCGATTTTGACACAGCACGGGTATGCGATCTTGAGCAATTTTCTAACTCAGTCAGGCTTGAAATCCGCGAGCATACCTGCATCGGATCTGTCGTAGTCAATTTGCGTTTGCGCTGCCGTCGGCCACTCGAAAAGAAGCACTGGGACTCAGGCGATTCGAGTGCGAGTAAAGGTCAACTCGATTGACATGCAGAATTTGTTTTCGG
>JBJSXX010000410.1:0-3479 GCA_046086605.1 Pirellula sp.
AGCAGATCTTTGGGGATTTCCCGCAGGTTTTTTCGACGAGGATGGAAACTCGGAGATCCGTAATTATAGTGTTTTTGTTGGAGCGAACGCGTCGCACACCTGAAATTCAACCCGAAACCACTTCGGAAAATGTTATGTTTAAGTATTGGATTTTGTCTGCTAGTGTCGGTTTGTTCATCGGAAATATAGTTGCATTCTCCCAAGACACCGACGAACCCAAGGATCAAACACCCGGAATAAACTCAGGACTTGTTTCTGCGATGAAGTTTCGCGGGATCGGTCCAGCCTTTATGTCAGGTCGGATTGGCGACATCGCTATCGACCCTGTCAATCGTTCCGTTTGGTATGTGGTAGCGTCTTCGGGTGGGGCGTGGAAGACAGAAAATGCCGGGGTGACGTTCAAGCCCATTTTCGATGGCTACGGATCGTACTCCATCGGTTGCGTTACAATCTCTCCCCATGACCGACACACGATCTGGATTGGGACCGGTGAGAACAATTCTCAGAGAAGTGTTGGCTATGGAGATGGGATTTACAAGTCTAGCGATGGAGGTCAATCCTTCAAACGTATGGGGCTGGAGAACAGCGAGCACATCGGAATGATTGCTGTACACCCAAACGATCCAAATGTTGTTTTTGTCGCTGCTCAAGGTCCTTTGTGGAAGGACGGAGGTGATCGCGGATTGTTCAAGACAACCGACGGTGGCAAGACGTGGTCCAATATTTTGAACATCAGCCCGATGACAGGCATCAATGAAGTTCACATCGATCCGAGTAATCCTCAGATTCTTTATGCAAGTTCCTATCAGCGCAGGCGTCATGAATGGGTGCTCATTGACGGTGGTCCTGAGTCGACTATTTATAAGTCCACAGATGGTGGGGAGAATTGGAAGAAAATCGCTCGAGGGTTGCCTGATGTCGATAAAGGCAAGATCGGCTTGGACATCTCGCCGGTGAATCCTGAAATCGTTTATGCGATTGTCGAAGCCGCCGAAGACAAAGGGGGCTTCTTTCGCAGTATCAATCGCGGAGAGACTTGGGAGAAGATGAGTAGCTATGTCGCAAGTAGCCCACAATATTATCATGAGATTGTCTGCTGTCCGCATAAGGCTGACCGCATCTATTCGCTCGATACGATGATGATGGTCAGTGAAGATGGCGGTAAGAGTTTCAGCGCTCTGGGAGAAGATGACAAGCACGTAGACAATCACGCGATCATCGTCGATCCGTCCGATGAGAACCATCTGCTCATCGGCTGTGACGGTGGATTGTATGAGACGTGGGATCGGGGCAAAACCTACGATTACAAAGCGAATCTACCGATTACCCAGTTCTACAAAGTGGCAGTGTCCAATGACAAGCCCTTCTATAATGTCTACGGGGGAACCCAGGATAACGCAACACAAGGTGGGCCCTCACGCACCAACAACGACCATGGCATTCGCAACAGCGATTGGTTCGTAACTGTTTTTGGTGATGGGTTTGAACCTGCGGTAGACCCGACGGACCCTGACACCATTTATTCCCAGTGGCAGTATGGGGGATTGGTCCGCTACAACCGAAAAACTGGAGAAGCCGTTGACATCAAACCACAAGAGGCCAAGGAGGGGCCAGCATTGCGATGGAACTGGGATTCACCGCTATTGATTTCTCCCCACAATTCCAAACGGTTGTACTATGCTTCGCAGATTCTATTTCGCAGCGATGATCGAGGCGATAACTGGGTACCGATCAGTCCCGATCTAACTCGACAGATCGATCGCAATGGGTTGAAGGTTATGGGGCGAGTATGGGGTGTCGATTCGGTTGCAAAGAACGCTTCGACATCGCTCTACGGCAATATCGTCGCTCTGGATGAATCAATTCTCGCCCCCGGGCTGATTTATGTGGGAACCGACGAAGGCTTGATTCAGATCACCGAAGATGGAGGAGCGACATGGCGCAAGGTAGATCGTTTTGGTACGTTGGAAATTCCAGAGTTCGGGTACATACATGATATCGAAGCGGATCTATTCGATTCGAATACCGTTTACGTGGTTGTTAACAATCATAAACGAGGGGACTTCAAGCCGTATATCGTCAAATCCACCGACCGGGGTAAGTCGTGGCACGAGATCACAGGTGATCTACCTGAGAGAGGAAGCGTTTATACGCTTAAGCAAGACCATGTGAATCCCAAATTACTCTTCTGTGGAACGGAATTCGGTTGTTTTTTTACGGTAGACGGCGGAAGCAAATGGATTGCGCTCAAGTCGGGTTTGCCGACGATCATGGTCCGAGATATCGAAATCCAGCGACGTGAGAATGACCTTGTCTTGGGGACATTTGGCCGTGGATTTTATATCCTCGATGACTACTCTCCGCTTCGGGGGATCAAGCCTGAATTGCTCGAAAGCAATACCATGTTCCCGATCAAGAAGGGGATTATGTTTCAGACGGTCAACCCGATGGGTGTCACTGGACGTGGATTCCAGGGCGCGAATTTCTACACCGCACCTAATCCTGAGTATGGGGTGACCTTTACATACCATTTGAAGGAAGAGCTTAGGACGAAGAAATCGAAACGGGAAAAGAACGATCGAGAAGGAGCCAAGGCGCTCAAGGATACGCCTTATCCATCATGGGAAGAGCTAAAGAACGAGGATCGAGAGGTAGCTCCGTCTAGGTGGCTGACGATTCGTGATGCATCGGGTGCTGTTGTCCGCAAGATACCTACATCGACCGATCGAGGAATCATGCGAACACAGTGGGATTACCGTCATGCAGGACCTGGCGCTGGCGCTCGTCGAAGACGTTCGGCAGGATCCGGGCCTGTTGCTGTGCCTGGCAAGTACACGGTTGAGGTTTCGCAGATGGTTGACGGCGAAGTTGCCGAAGTGATCGGAAAAACCGAATTCGAGATTGAGCCCTGGACGTTTGGAGATACCTCGGAGATCAATCGAACCGCGATAAGGGATTTCGCAAAGCAAGTCTACAGGCTCGCTAATGCCGTAACGGCTGCGACGGAGCTGACCAACGAAGCCCTGGAAAGACTCGACGCAATCGAGGGCTTGACTAGAACTTCAGCCGAAGTGGATCCGAATATGTGGAAGGAGATTCGGGCTTTGCAATTGCGACTGATCGATCTGCAACAGATCTTTAATGGCGATACGACTCGGACCAAGCGGAACGAAGGGGCAATGCCAGGTTTACAGAGCCGCTTGGCCAATGCCATGATGGGAGCGATCGGCAGTACAACCGGACCGACCGGAACACATCGCAAGCAGTATGAGATCGCGGGCCAGGAATTCGATGCAGCACTTGGGGAGCTCAACAAGCTTTTGGGAACGGACATACCGGCGGTGCTTCTTCGATTTGACACCCTCGGTGCACCTTGGACCCCGGGGCGAGCGATCCCTAAATGGAGGTAGTGAATTCCGACAACTCACTTGGCTCCAGGGGAGCCTTGACACGAGCATTCGTCACTAGATCCAAATGAG
>JBJSXX010000411.1:0-9301 GCA_046086605.1 Pirellula sp.
TACTTTAACCTCGATACCCAGTTGCAAAAATATGAACTGCTGTATTTGGAAATCTTAGGTAAGATATCGAAGCCTTCGGAAAACTAAACCCAATTCGTCAGACTCATTTGGCCGGAGCCAATCATCAGTGTCACTTCGAAACATCCTGCGTATCGCGATCGCTGCGCTCGGTAAAAACAAGATGCGAGCTGGTCTGACGATCCTCGGAGTCGTCATCGGCATTGCTGCCGTGACAGCCATGGTGTCGATCGGAACGAGTGCAAGCGAGCTGGTTCAAGGCGAATTTAAAAACCTGGGCACCAACGTCATCGTTATCTCGCCAGGTAGCAGGCAAGCCCGAGGAGCCCGAACCGGCCAAGTCCCATCGCTGACCGTCGGTGACGTCAACGCGATCTCGAAGGAGTGCCCAAGTGTTCTAGCAGCAAGCCCGATCGTGGGAGCTGTCGGACAAGTCATCAGCGGTAACAACAATTGGCGACCTCGCGAATTGGTCGGTGTCGGTTCTGATTATCTCCTTGTTCGCAACTGGCAAATCGATTCCGGGAGTTTCTTTACCGAAGGGGACATCAACAACGCCAACAAAGTCTGCGTCGTTGGTGCGACAGTCGTCAAGAAGCTTTTCCAAACGGCAAACCCGATCGGTCAAACTGTACGCATCAAAAACATCCCCTTCGAAATCGTCGGTGTGCTTGTGAGCAAGGGAGCGAACATCGTCGGTGATGACCAAGACGATGTCGTCTTGATGCCTTTTACGACCGTACGAAAGCGGCTCCAAGGTTCCAACTTCAACAATGTCGATGTCGCGTTGGCTTCAGCCCGATCGACGGAACTCATGGGCATCGCTCAGCAGGAAATCGAGTCGTTGATGATGGACCGGCATCGAATCGCGATGGGTCAGCCCCCGGACTTCCAAGTGGCCAACACGACTGAGATCGCAAGTGCCTTTGGGATCGTCACCGGTACGCTTACTGCGATGCTCGCCTCGATCGCAGGGATCTCTTTGGTCGTCGGTGGGGTAGGTATCATGAACATCATGCTCGTGTCGGTTACCGAGAGAACTAGGGAGATCGGTATTCGAATGGCTGTCGGTGCACGCCCCCAGGATATCCTTATGCAGTTCTTGGTCGAGGCGATGCTCCTGTCGCTCGTCGGCGGCATCATCGGCGTGACCCTCGGTATTGTCGGCTCGGTTGGCCTAACCATGGCCATCAACGCGATTTCTAGCGGAAGGGACTGGCCGATCATCGTCAACCATTGGGCCGCTGTGGTGAGTCTGATTTTCTCGGCCTGCGTCGGCATCGGCTTTGGTTTTTACCCGGCATGGCGAGCCAGTCGGCTCGATCCGATCGACGCACTGCGTTATGAGTAGGCCCAAATACCGCCACAGGGGCCCTTTTTCGAGAAATAACCTCAAAAGGCAGGGAATTCCTCACGACAATTTTTTAAATATAATCGATGATCTTGCTAGGCTTCGACCCTAGTTCCTTTCCCTCCAAGCTTATCCTTTTGTTTTGATCCAAAGAGTGAACGACGAAGACGATTTGATTCAGCGGGCACTCGACGGCCATAGCTCCGCCTTTGAAACCCTCGTGCTCCGCTACCAAGACCGTCTCTACACGGCCATGATCAGCGTTGTCGGGAATGCCGACGAGGCCGAGGATGTCGTGCAGGAATCGTTCATCCAAGCCTACCTCAAGCTCGATACGTTCCAGCGCAACAGCCGATTCTTTACTTGGCTCTATCGAATCGCCTTCAATTTCGCGCTGGCTCGTCGACGCCGTCGCAAGAACCATCAGTCGCTCGACGAATCGCGAGAGAACACGGGTGCAGAGCCGGAGTTCGATGGCGATGGCCCTGACATTCGGATGAGTCGCAGCGAAGACATCCAACTGGTCCACCGAGCCTTGGCCCTGCTATCGGAAGACCACCGTTCGATCCTGGTCCTTCGTGAAATGGAAGACCTCGCCTACGAGGACATCGCCGATGTTCTGAAAATTTCGATCGGCACGGTGCGTTCTAGACTTAATCGAGCCCGAGCAGCCCTCAAGCAGCAACTCGAAAAATTTCCCGAGTGGAATCCTGACACTCGATGAGAACTAAAAGCGGAACGGCGCGAGCCGTCCGGTGAAACCAGATATCCTCCTGCAACTTTTATCGAGCGAACGAAACTGCGGCGCAGTAGAGGGTCAGTCCTAAATCGCTTTGCATGAAAGAGCCAAGCCGTGCCGAAGGATTCTTGATCCAGTCCCCATACGAACACAGATGATTGACCATGCCGATGTAGCTTTGGTAGGGACACGCCAATACCTGCATCGAATGGGCTACGGAGTATCTCCACTTGGTTCGATACTCTTTGGAAAAACATCTCTTCAGGTAAGGCTCGATGATCTTGGCATTCCAGCGAACTCGGAGTTTTTTCCCCGTCCATAGCGCGATTATTGCTGTCGCGATCATGAGCACTAGAGTCATGATTGCAATAAATGCCGCGGTGTTATTCTCGTTGACGAAAGCGATATTCTTGATGGCTGCAACTAGTGCAAAAAACAGGAGCAGAGACGGAATAAAGATGATGACGATGAGCCCTATGAGCAAGATAAGTAAAAGAAAACCTCCGACTAATTGAATCATCGCCAGACTACCAAAAATGGTCTTCGGAGTGCCTCTATCCATGCGGTCTTTCATGCTCGCGATAAACTGCAGTTGCTGGTTCTGATCGACCGGTTGCTCTTGGGTCGTGAGTCTTGTTGAAACCGCCCAGGAGATCCAAAGCCAAGCGAAAGACCATTGGTTTTGATCGTCAGGACAATACTCAAACTCCTCCAGAAACTCACGAGGATGATTGGCGATCTGAACCTGGCAGGCACAAACCTTTGGTGATGCCTCCATTCCGTCCTCGCAAAAACTAACGATGGCATCGAGAATACTTTTCCCATAGGGGCCACGTTGCAATTGACCCAGGTGCTGCTCTCGCAGTAACAGGAGTCGGCAATTGATCTCGTGATCGAATTCCATGTGGCTAGGTATGGCTTCGGCACTCTCTTCGACCCACTTCCTTTTGTCGTGCAGCCACTCCAAGGGTGCTCGCCACATGACGCGCCGCATCAAGACAACGGTAAACGCTTTTCGATCGTCCGCGATGCGTATGCCTAAACAACGCTCACAGGATTCGAGCACCCCTTGGAATGTCTCCCAAGGAACCATCGAACTATACCGATGCCACAGCGCATCGGTTATCGCGTAATAGGATGCTCCGGGCAAAACTTGAGCTAGCCGCAGCAGTAGCGCAGAGGCTTCCTCTGGCTTGAGCTGGGCTATCTTGAAATAAGCCTGCAGCAGATCGCTCAAGTCTTGCGAGTGAGAGTTCTGCGTCAATCCCTCTGCAATCCAGTCTGCGAATCCTTTTGAACCCGACTCGACAACCTCCGACAGGGTCGCAAGGACATAGTAGTCATATTGAGTTTTTTGGGGTCTGCTGGTCAGTTCGCGGTACCAAGTTTCCGGGTCGTTCTCTTGGATCCTTTGATAAGCCGCCGCGCGAGGACTAAGTTGACTATGTGCCTTGTCCTCTTGGCTAGAGACAATGACGACGGAGGGTATTTCCAACGAGGGCGCCTTGGTCTGGTTTTCAGCGGATCGCAGTGCAGCATCGAGTTCTTCGAAAGCCGCCCGAATTCGTTTGAACTCCTCAGGAAACTTGTCCGGTTTGAATCTCCGGATCAGGACGCTGTAAGCTTGCTTGAGCTGGTCTCTTGTGGCACCCGCGTGCAGTCCAAAGAACGCTCGGGGTGAATGCGGCAAGTGCTGCCAAGGTGGTTCCAGAGAATCGCTCATTGGTTGGCCTTCGAATTACTTGTATCTCAAGTTGGGCCAAAAACGCAGTTCGTCAAACCACTCCGGATCCAATGCATAGATCTCAGGATGCAGCCGCTTAACCCTCTTCGCCTCCTTGCGATAGTTTGGGCCGAACCATTTGGGACTTTGCTGTGAGATCTTTGCCTTGAGGATTGCAATCTCGCGAGCGGTCATCGTTGCCATCAATTGCAGTTTGCCGGCAAGAGAGTCCTTGCCCATCTTCTTTGCAAGTTCCAGAAGCTCCGGGCGGGCACGGTACCACCGCAGAATTCGATCCGCTGCGGCTTTCAACTCTGGGAGGTTCCCAATGTTTGCCTCCCGAAGCTTGGTCATCGACTCCTCGGAGTGATCTTGCCAAAAGTTCTTCTTGCAAGCGTCCAAGAGTTGCAGGAACTCGTGAGCCTGCATCTGGTCTGGTTGCGGAACTGGTTTGGTCGCGTCTGGCTCTGAACTTTGTCGAAAAGAACCAAGTTCACCAAGGCCTGCGGTAGCCCATTGCTCTGGTTCAAGTGTGAGCATCGTTCTTAGAAACTGCTCTTGGCGATCATCGAGCCGTTTGGGTTCAGCCATCTGCCCCCTCATCGAATGAGAAGCCATGGCTACTGAGCCAAATCTGCAATTGGTTACGAGTTTGCTCGTAGTAACTAGGATCGCCGCTGCGAAGACCGTTCTCGAAGATGTCGAGCATTTCATCGAGTTCTTCACGAAGGTGAATTGGAAGCTCCCCTAGGATGCGTTCGCAATAACTCAAAAGGTATTTGTTTTCCAGAAGATCACGCGGATAGAATTTGACTTTCTGAAGTTTGCGAACGATCTCTTGAACCTGTTTTGGATTCATTCGGGAGTCGGGGTGGGAGATCACCGCTCGGTGCGTTTTCCCAGATTGCGGAATGATGACCTCGACTTCGAGAATACCGCTTGGGTCATAAGAAAATCGCACATCAAAGGCTGCGCCTGCTTTACCAAGTGGAATTCCATCGACCTTGAGTTCGCCGAGTAGGAGATTGTCTTCGGCGCGTCTCCCTTCTCCTTGGTAAACGCGGAGTTGAACCTCTGTTTGGTTCGCTGCGACTGTCGAGAAACGCTTCTCTTTCGATACAGGGATCGTTGTATTGCGATGAATAATGGGTTCAAAGTAGCCTGGAATGAATTCACCCCCAAAGTGTTTACAGACTTCGATTCCCAGGGTGTGTGGGCAGACATCGGTCAAGACCATGTCTTCGACGGCCACATTGTCTTCGATCAATGCTGCTTGGATTGCAGCACCCATGGCTACAACCTCGTCCGGATTGTATTCACAAAGGGGTTTTCGTTTGAGTCTGGATGTCAGGAAATTTTGAAGGCAGTTCATCCGGGTTGCGCCGCCGACCAAGAGAACCTCATCGAGTTGGCTCACATCCAAATTGGCATCACCCAAAGCGCGTTCGATAGGTCGCATCAACCGAGCCAGCAGCGGCTCCATCCACTTTTCAAACTCGTCTCGATGGACGTTCACGGGTTGTTGAGAAGGATCGACATCGCCGCTTTGCGAGGGGAGTGATATTTCGACCGACTCATTTACGAGCAGCTTGAGCTTTGCTTCCTCACACTTCTGCTTGAGCCTGGCTAGTTGCAGAGGATGTTTATGTTCGACAATCTCCGGCTGCAGACCATATTTCATCAGGATATTTGACGCTATACGGTCGGTGAAGTCTTCGCCACCGAGCATGCTTTCGCCTGCCGAAGCGATGATTTCTAGCATGCGTTCGAAGACTTGCATGATCGTCACATCGAAGGTGCCACCTCCGAGATCGATCACCATGAGTTTTTTTCGAAGATCCCGATCATAGAATCCGTAGGTCAATGCGGCTGCGGTCGGCTCGTTGATGACTCGCACAACTTCTAGTCCTGCGAGTTCTCCAGCGAAGCGCGTTGCGCGACGTTGCAAGTCATTGAAATACGCCGGTACGGTGATAACAGCCTTCGAGACCGGTTTCGATAAAAACTTCTCCGCATCGGACTTCAGAGATCGCAAGACAAAACTTGATAACTCTGGAGCACTGAACGATTGGTTTCCAAGTTGTATGGTTTCTTGAGTTCCCATCAAGCGCTTAAAGCGTGATGCGCATAACTGAGGTTTGGTGACCCTGAGTTCTTTGGCTGCATCACCTACGAGAATTTGACCGTCTTCGAGACGGGCTACCACGCTTGGAGTTAGAGAACGACCATGGGCTGAGGGAATAAGTACTGGGCGTTCGGCTTGGAATACCGCACAGAGGGAATTCGTGGTGCCTAGGTCGATTCCGATGATGGTCATGTGAAAGAATCTAACTGCGCATAGATAAATTGGTATGATTTGGATTGAATCGTAACCAATCATTCTAGAAAAATCAAAGCATTGGATGTCAAAACCGAAAGAACCAAAGGGCCCCACTGTGAACCGACTTCTTTTGATTTCATTTGTTCTGGTAGTTTTCTTCACTCGACCGTCGATGGTGTTGGCTGAGTCGGATTCACAACGATCCACGACGCCAAATATGGTTGTGTTTCTTGCTGATGATTTAGGGTGGAAAGACGTCGGCTGGCATGGAAGTGAAATCCCCACACCGAATTTGGATCGTTTGGCTGGTGCTGGGGCTCAGTTGGATTTCTTCTATGTGCAACCAGTGTGCTCGCCGACGCGCGCTGCGTTGATGACAGGTCGCTATCCAATGCGACATGGATTGCAAGTTGGCGTGGTGCGGCCCTGGGCGCAGTACGGACTCCCATTGGAAGAACAAACACTTGCACAAGGGCTCCAAAGCGCTGGGTATGCGACAGCGATTGTTGGCAAATGGCATTTGGGACACTTTCGAACAGAATACTTACCAACACGCCGAGGATTTGATCATCAATACGGACATTACAATGGAGCGATCGATTATTTCGATCACACACGTGATGGCGGTTTTGATTGGCACCGCGACGACAAAATTTGTCGCGACGAGGGATATTCGACGCACTTGATCGCTGACGAAGCGGTGCGGATCGTTCAGCAGTATGCAGGTAAAAAACCATTCTTCTTGTACGTGCCATTCAATGCAGTCCATGCGCCTCATCAAGTTCCTGAGAAGTACTTGCAGGGCTTCGATGGGCTCAAGGGCGATCGAAGAATCTATGCTGGAATGCTTACTGCGATGGATGAAGCTATCGGCAAGATCGTACAAGCGATCGATGCAACAGGCGAGCGATCCAATACGCTCTTTTTTTTCTCGAGCGATAACGGAGGGCCTGCTCCAGGCAAAGTCACCAACAATGGGCAACTCAGAGCAGCCAAGGGCACTGTCTATGAAGGTGGAGTACGAGTCCCAGCACTGATGGCATGGGAAGGAAAGATCCCTGCTGGATCGATTGTCAAAGCACCGATGCACATGGTCGACCTTTATCCAACACTGCTAAGGCTAGCGCATGCGACGGTTGACCAAAAACTGTCCCTCGACGGGATCGATCTATGGGAAGCGATCTCCATGGGAAGGGAAATGCCTGACCGAGAGATCCTTTTGAATGCGGCACCGAATTGGGGGGCTTTGCGGTCGGGTTCATGGAAACTGATCGTCAATGGTGGCAGGTCTCAACAGAATGTCGATGGTCAAGAAGAGTTTGCCAAGGATGATTTCGGGGTAAACAGTATCGAACTATTCAATTTAAGCCAGGATCCTAATGAGAAAGTGAATTTAGCCAACGATCAACCGCAGCGGGCTCAGGAGATGCTACAGCGTTGGAAAGAATATCGTTCGGAGGCAATAGCACCCCTTTCGAAGCCCAAGCCTAAGGGTTTTGTGATTCCGGAGGTTTGGGGTCAACAACCCTAAATGAATTTCCAGGTTTTGCGCTAAATAACCCCTCTTTTTCTGTCTGGACAATAGTTGTTTGGACGACTAATATAGGGTCATGACTAACCCGGCAGAGGCTGCAAAACAGAAGTTCGACTCTCGGCAGCAGGAGGTTTACCTCTCGCTCTGGAGAACCTACGACCGGCTCAAGGCTCTTGAGGATGATTTGTTCCAAAGCTGGGACTTGACGTCCCAGCAGTACAACGTCCTTCGGATTCTCCAATCGGCCAATCCGAAGGCCGTTCCGACCCTCAAGATCTCCGAGCGCCTGATCTCACGGGCTCCGGATATCACCCGCATGATCGATAAACTCCAAGAGAGAGCACTAGTGAATCGATTCCGGAGCGACGAGGACCGACGCACTGTTTTGGTTCAGATCACCCAGGAGGGGCTCGATCTTCTAAAAAAACTGCAGCAACCTGTCAAAGCACTGCACATTTCGCAGTTAGGACACTTGTCCGAGTCACAGTGCACGAACCTGTGCAGATTGCTCCAAAAAACCCGAGAACCCCACGAACCCCCAAGCGGCCATTGGTAAACAAGCCGCTTGATCGTCTAAGGAACCCAAACAAATGATCCAGTCCGTAGAAAAACCAGATGTGATCGTCATAGGCGGGGGACCTTCTGGATGCGCAACGGCCACGATACTAGCCCAACGAGGCTACAGAGTCACGGTCTTCGAACGCGATCACTTCCCACGCTTCCACGTAGGCGAATCCTTGATCCCATTTTGTCACGGAACAATCAAGCGAATCGGCTTGTTGGACAAAATGAAGTCGAGTCACTTCACCAAAAAATACGGAGTTCAGTTTATCAATGAACACGGAAAGCTCTCCGAGCCATTCCGCTTCGAACAATACGACCCACACGAACGCTCTCAAACGTGGCAAGTTCTCCGTAGCGAATTTGATCAGCTTCTGATGGAAAATGCCCGTGAGCATGGTGTCGAAGTCATCGAAGGTGCTCGCGTCTTGGATATCGAACGCCAGGGGGATCGAGTCGTCGGGGTGAAGGTCAAAGTCGGTGATGAACCTGCCAAGGTGGTTCATTCCCAAGTGGTCGTCGACGCCTCAGGCCAGTCGTCACTTCTAATCGACCGGATGAATCTGCGCGAGTGGGATCCGGAACTTAAGAAAGCTGCCGTTTGGTCTTACTTCAAGGGGGCAAAGCGCGAACCCGGACTCGACTCAGGTGGTACGATCGTTATTCAAACCCAAGGCAAAAAAGGTTGGTTCTGGTATATCCCACTCCATGATGACATCGTGAGTGTTGGTGTCGTCGCTGATTTCGATTACCTCTTCAAGAACCGTGATTCAAAAGATCCCGAAACGATTTTCAACGAAGAGGTCGCTCGTTGTCCTGGCGTACAACCTCGGCTCGCTGGCTCAGAGTGTGTCGGTGAATATCGAATCATGAAGGAATACTCTTACAAAGCTCGCCAGGGTGCTGGCGATGGATGGGTGCTCGTCGGTGATGCGTTCGGATTCTTAGACCCCCTCTATTCATCTGGCGTATTGCTAGCGCTGGTGTCGGCTCAAATGGCCGGAGATGCCATCGCGGATGCCCTGGATGTCAACGATCCATCCGAAGCCCGCTTG
>JBJSXX010000412.1:0-13390 GCA_046086605.1 Pirellula sp.
GCTTCTTGAAGAACTGCATGAGGTCACCGAAGGATCGAAGTGGTTCTTTGCCTTGTTGCATCGCTTCGGAGATCGGTTTTTCGGGGACAGGCCTGGATATCTTCACAGGGCGCTGCGACCTGGAATCCGAGTGATCGGCTCTTTCCTCTCTGTTGCGAGGAGGCCTATTGGAATCCGGTTTTCGGGCGTAACCACGGGGGCCACCTGAGGGGCCTGACGCTGGGCCTGATGAAGGCCCAGAGCGACGATCGTTGGGCCGATTGTTGGGTCGATCCGTGCGACGGTCTGGGCGGTCGGACCGAGTCGACGCGGGTCGATCTGCTGGCTGGGATGCTGGGACAAAGGACGGTTCCGGCTTGGAGCCTGGAGCCCGCATGGTCAAAGCCACGCGTTTCTTCTTGTCATCGGTATGAAGCACCCAAACCGGGACGACGTCACCGACTTGGACATACTGATGAGCGTCTTCGACGAAGGAGTGTCCAAGTTGACTGACGTGCACAAGACCGGTGCAATCAGGCCCGAGTTCTACGAAGACCCCGAAGTTTGCGATTCCGATGACCAGGGCCGAGAGCATGGTGCCGGGTTCGAGCCGGTCCATCGATGGCACGTAGCTTCGCAGAGGCACTGGGTATTGGAACTCGCGACCGTCGGCGAACGGAAACTGCAATGCTTTGGAGACGGACAATAGTTTCGAGCGTCCGACTTGCCAGCTTCGAGCCAATTTGTCCGAATCGATCGCAAGAGCGGGCCTTTCCATGGGTGCTTCGGGGATCGATGGCATAACGACCGTGGGCTTGACGGCTGCCTGCTCCGTCGGATCTGTCGGATCCGTCCGATCTGTCCGATCTGTCTGATCTGTCTGATCTGTCTGATCTGTCTGATCTGTCTGATCTGTCTGATCTGTCTGATCTGTCTGATCTGTCCGATCTGTCCGATCTGTCCGATCTGTCCGATCCGTCCGATCCGTCCGATCCGACGGATCCGACGGATCTCGGTTGGATTATTGTTGCGCAGCCCGTGAGGATCGGGATTGAGATCCCTAGGATGATTGCAGCATATTTTGCGAAGCGCATGCTAGAACCGATCCTATGGCGACGTGACTTCCTTGTACCTTTTGCGACTACGACCTGTGCGGGTTATAGGGAAAATTCCGATCTGCCTGCAATCCTGACTCAGTTCTGTCAGCAAAATTCATCATTCTATCGGTGCTGCGTCTGTTAAACTGGGGGTCTTCGGCAATCTGCAACAAGCCTCCTTCGTCGAGTCTTCACGCACACTTTATAAACACCTAGACCCTATGCAATTGATTCTTTCGGCGATGCGCCGGCCAGCGACGGTCTTGGTTTTGGTCGTTAGCACTCTCTTGGCCTGTTTTTTAGCGATAGGGCCAGCGGTTTTTCAGCAGCTCAAGTGGGGTTATCCCGAGGGACTTCCCAAGGGGATGGAGGTCGATGTTTTCCCTAAGCTTAATTTGCCTGTGATCTATGTATGCCAGCCTTATGGTGGTATGGATCCGGCGCAGATGGAAGGCTTCCTGACGAACTACTACGAGTACCATTTCCTGTACATCAGTGGTATCCATCATGTCGAGTCTCGCAATGTCCAAGGGACGGCGCTGATGAAGTTATTTTTCCATCCTGAGACCGACATGTCTCAAGCGATGGCTGAGACGATCAACTACGTCAACCGTTCACAGGCTTTTATGCCACCGGGTACGGTATCGCCGTTCGTGATGCGTTTTGATACTGGCAGTGTTCCCGTCGGTTACTTGGTTCTATCGAGTGATACGCGAAGTATCTCTGAAATCCAGGATTTGGCTTTGTTTCGAGTTCGACCGATGTTCTCGAACCTTCCGGGTGTTTCTGCCCCACCACCCTTTGGAGGTTCCGCCCGATCGATCGTCATTTCGGTCGATCCAAAGAAATTGCAATCGTACAGTATGTCGCCCGAGGAGATCATCTCGGCGCTGACCAAAGGCAACACGCTGAGTCCGTCGGGCAATTTGCCGGTGGGTGAAACCTATCCGATCGTCCCCATCAATTCGGTGGTTAAGGATCCTCAGCAACTTTCGACGATCCCTATCCGTACCGGAGAGCACCCGGTCTATATCCGAGACATAGCCACCATCAGCGATTCGGCTGATGCTCCAGCCGGTTATGCCTTGGTCAATGGCCGCAGAGCGGTATACATTCTTGCGAATAAACGTGCGGAGGCTTCTACGCTCAGTGTCATTGAGCAAATCAAAACCGCGATCCCTAAAATGAAGGAAGCTTTGGGTGCCGATGGAGAAGGGATCGATGTGCGTTTCGAGTTTGATCAATCCCCTTTTGTAACGCGGGCTGTGTGGAGCGTGGTGAGCGAAGGACTTCTTGGGGCGGTGCTCGTGGGGATGATGATCCTGTTGTTTCTTCGCGATTGGCGAAGTGCTTTGGTGGTTGTATTGAATATCCCGCTTGCGATCGGTTGCTCGATCGTCGCACTGTGGCTTACTGGTCAGACGATCAACTTGATGACTCTTGGCGGATTGGCTCTTGCCGTCGGGATCCTCGTCGATGAGGCGACGGTATCGATCGAGAATATCCATGCTCAGTTGCAAAAGGGCTTGCCTTTAGCGAGAGCTGTTCAAATCGGATCCCTTGAAACGGTGGTCCCTCGGTTGCTTGCCATGCTATGTATCTTGGCCGTTTTCGTTTCGTCGTTCTTCATGCAAGGGGCAGCAAGAGGGATGTTTGTACCGCTGTCGCTTGCTGTGGGCTTTGCGATGATCGCGTCGTACTTTCTTTCGAGCACACTTGTTCCGGTGCTCGCTGTCATGCTGCTGCGTCCGATGGACTCCCACGGCCATTGGTTTGATCGATTGCGAACGGGTTATGAATCCGTCCTATCGCGACTGATCCGATTCCGTTGGGTGCTCATCGGTGCATACTTGATCGGCTGTGGCATTGCGATAGCGACCCTTGCTCCGAGGCTCGGACAAAGCATTTTTCCGGTCGTCGATGCTGGCCAATTCAGACTACGGATGCGAGGTCCAGATGGTACTCACATCGAGAAAACCGAATCGCTCGCTAAACAGTCTTTGGAGATCATCAGCCAAGAGTTGGGCAAGGAGAATGTTAGTCTTACGCTTGGCTATGTCGGGATGATCCATTCGAATTTCCCGGTCAATGCAGTTTATCAATGGTCGCGTGGGCCCGAGGAAGCCATTTTGTATGTCGGACTCAAGGAAGGTTTTCCGATGTCGGATCAAGAGCTCAAAGAACGACTACGCCAACGTCTCACAGCGGCCATGCCTGAAGTTCGCTTTTCTTTTGAACCTTCGGATATCGTCAATGAGGTGATGAGTTTTGGATCTCCTGCTCCGATCGAAGTGGTTGTCAGTGGTACGGACTTTGGTAAGAATCGTGAGTTTGCCGAGAAACTAAGGCAAGTGCTCACTGAAGTTCCCTCGCTGCGCGATGTGCAGCTAGGACAATCGATGGACTACCCAACGGTGATGGTCAATGTGGATCGGGAGAAGGCTGGACTGGCCGGCATCATGCCTGTGGATGTGTCGCGAGCTTTGGTAACGGCTACGTCGTCGAGCCGGTTTGTGGTACCTAACTACTGGGCCGATCCAAAGAGCGGGATCGCTTATCAAGTCCAGGTCGAGATTCCTAGGGCTGTCGTTCGCTCTGTCTATGGTGTAGAGACGGTCGCATCGACTGAGCAACTCGGACGTATTCCACTTAAGAAAACACAAGACGGACAGCTTTTGATTCGGGACGTCGCAAGCATCGAAGCCGGTACGATGCCTGGGCAATTTGATCGTTACAACATGAAGCGGCAAGTGACACTGACAGCCAACATGATTGGAAAAGATTTAGGTGGTGTATCTCGCGACGTGCGACTGGCGATCAAGCTCGCGGGGGACCCACCTGCTGGGAGTGCGATCGAGATTCGTGGGCAGATCCCCCCGATGCAGCAAATGCAATCGGGTCTTTCAATCGGTCTTATTCTCGCCATTGCGTCGATTCTTTTGCTCCTGACGGCAAGCTTTCAATCCTTGCGTTTGGCTCTGGTTGCAGTTTCTACGATACCAGCGGTGTTGGTCGGGATCTTAATGATTCTCTATTGGACTCGTACGACCATCAACATACAGTCCTTTATCGGTGCGATCATGGCTATAGGCGTGGCGATGGCTAATGCCATCTTGCTGGTCGACTTCTCAGAGAAAAGGCGTCGTGAACTAGGGGACGTCAACCGTGGAGCAGTGCTTGGTTCTTCGAGCCGACTAAGAGCGGTATTGATGACGAGCTTGGCCATGATCGCCGGCATGATCCCTATGGCGTTGGGCTTTGGAGAAGCAGGCCAGCAGAATGCACCCTTGGGATTGGCGGTGCTCGGGGGTTTGGTGGCAGCAACCATCTCGACGCTACTGATCCTACCACTGTTTTTCGTGATTGCGCAGAGCAAGGCTACAGGAGCATCTGCTTCTATGGATCCGGATGACCCTCAAAGCCGTTACTATGGAACCTAAAGGCATGTCCCTATCGATCTACCGTTTGAATACCTTAGCAATCCTCGTGGCATCTGGTGTCGTGAACTTGGGATGTAAACCAACGGTTTCAAGTTTGGATAGCGAAGCGGTAACGAAGGTGCCAGCGTCACTTGTCGAACGCGTTGCAGCGGGTTCGGTTCCAAAGAAAAATCTGCAACTGTTTTCCATGCAACCGGCCCGTGTCGAACCCTTCGAGCAGGCGCCTCTTTTGTCGAAGATCGCGGGTTATGTTGAATCGGTTGCGGTCGATGTCGGTGATCAGGTTCACAAAGGGGATCTGTTGATCGCTTTAAATGCTCCTGAATATCAAGATGCCGTTGCTACCAAGCTTGGACTGATCGACCAGGCAAGTTCACAGGTCAAGCAAGCTGAGGCTGGTTTGGTGGCAAGCCAAGCGGCTGTCGACTCGGCGAAAGCCCTAGTTTCGCAAGCTCAAGCGGGTATCCAAAGAGCCGAGGCACAGCTTCAACGTTGGAACTCGGAGAATGCGCGCATCTCGAAGCTTGCTGAGCAAGGAACCGTTACCAAACAGCTTGCCGACGAAACTCTGAACCAATTGCAAGCTGCCGTCGCGAGCAAGAATGAGGTTGATGCGATGGTCGGTTCCGAGCAAGCTCGTTTGCTTGAGGCACAGGCCCAGGTCGGTAAGGCGAGCGCCGATTTGGAAGCTGCACTAGCTAAGCTTGCTGTCGCCAAGAGTGAACATGCACAAGCCGTTTCGATGGCCCAGTATCTAAGGATCCTAGCCCCTTTCGATGGGGTGATCACCGAGCGGAACATCGATGTCGGACATTATGTCCAACCAGCCGGCTCCAACGGCAATCGACCGCTCCTTACGATCACCAATTCTGCTCGCGTACGTATCCATGTCGATATTCCCGAGGCCGAAGCTTCTTTTGTGGATGCTGGGCTCGAAGGTGACTATGTAGAAATCTTGGTTCCCTCAAGACCCGGTTTGAAAATCCCTGGTAAGGTTACCAGAACATCAACAAGTTTGGACGCTCAGAGCCGTTGCTTGCCGATCCAGGTCGAGCTAGCTAATAGCGATCACAAATTGCTTTCGGGAGCTTTTGTTCAAGCGAAAATTCTTCTTGACGAGAAGAAGGATGTTTTGAGTTTGCCAACGGGTGCGATCGTTCGCAAGGGGGATGAGTCGCATTGCTGTATCCTTGTCGGTGGAAAAATTGAGTTCCGCTCGATTCAATTAGGACTTCGGGTGGGCGATGATGTCGAAGTCCTTTCCGGTTTGGACGGCAGTGAAACAGTGGTATTGGCAAGAGCCGGTGGGCTCAAACTTGGCCAAAGCGTCGAGGTGATGACCAAGAAATAGAGCGATTCAGGAATTTGGTTTCTAAGGAATTGTTGTGGGTAACAATCTAGGATAGCGGTAGTATGCTACCCGTCTTCGAAACGAAGATTGGGGATCGACTCACAGTGTCACAGAGAGCACAGAGCCTTGAGGATAACTCCCTTTCTCTCTGTGTCCTTTGTGTCTCTGTGTTTTCAATCTTTGAAACCCTCTAATATCCATATTGAACCTTCGTGGCCTGATCATCTAGTTAGGAGCCGGTAGATCTCGCTTGGTAAATCTCCAAAAAGCGACGCTATAGGCTGCGATGCCTAGAAGCATCAAAATGCTGACATAGCCCATGCTTCCTATGTTTTCTTGCCAATTTTTTGCATGTTCAGTGTTGCTTAGATACCATTGCCTCTCTGGATGGTTGTGGATTTGCTGGATCATCCAAGCGGGTTGATATGCTGAAAGAAAAGTAAAGGGTTTAAAGACCGCCATCGAGGGTGTCGATTTGGACAAAATGAACAACAGTAAGCTTAGCACATAGATGCTGATAACGATCCCTATCGATCGCCATCGATACTGATCGAAACTGCTGGCCATGACGGCTAAACCCAAGACTGCAAACCCTAGGGAAAATAGATTCAGCGTCGCCGCGATGAACTCCTTAGGCTCTACGAGTCGACTCAGTGGGACATTCTGCATTTGTTTTGGGGTGAATGGATTGTTGATCGTCCATTCCACCCAAGGTAGCGTCAGTTTCGAATTCGAAGCCACCGGTGTTGAGTTGGTGTGGATGCCGAGGTAGACCCCTGCGTAAATCAAAAGGCACAGCAATCCCAAGCCGACGATCGTTACTAGGGCATGGCTCGATAGGACCTTCCAACGCTCGATGGGTTGGGCCAAGAGCATTTCCATCGTGCCTCGGTTCAGCTCGCCGCTTACCACATCGGTTCCTCTAGCGATGCACCAAGTCAACACACACAGCAGAACAACAGGCTCGTCATACGTGATGCCAATGATCCCGTGATAGGTTAAAAACTGCTCTAAGGGCACCGGTGCAAATTTCTCGAACGCTTTGAATTGCTCGATCAATGGAGCAAAACCGGTAAGCTCAAATTGGCTTACGGTCCATATCCTTACCCAAGGGAAAAAGAAGAGGACTAAGGCCAGTGCGCACCAGAGCAAGATCGATTCGTGGAGGTACTTCTTTACGAGAATGCGAAACATGTCCTAGCAAGCCCACTTTCTTAAGGCTCGTTCGTAGACCTCGACGGCTCTGTGCAACTGTTCGATAGCTACCCATTCATCCTTGCGGTGAGCTTGCTCTATGCTTCCGGGTCCACACACCAACAATTTCTTGAGTCGTTGCAATACCGCTCCGTCCGTTCCGTAGCACACGGTTTTGGATTGGGTTTGTCTTGTGATCGCTAGTAGCTCAACGATCCATGGGGATCTTGGATCGACGCTCCAATGTGCCTTTTCCCCTTTTTCAATCCATTCGAGTAGGTGGTTGGTTTGTATCTTGCGCAACGCCTCTTCGATCAAGCTAGTCTCTACCTTGGGCATCGTTCGGTAGAATATCTGAGCCTCGGCTAGGGACGTCGTCACATTGATGGCCAATGGTTCGTTCCGAATGACCATATTGAGTGTTACCGTCGGTGGATCAAATTCCTGGTTTCTGTATTGTTCTAGGATCTCCGTCTGTTTCTTCAAGGCTAGGAGTTCTTGAAGGGCTGGTATCAAGGCATCGTTGGCATTGATTCCCTTGCCCGTGCTCGTGTGAGCACTCTGACCGTTGGATCGTAGCGTCACTCCATAGGTACCCTTATGAGCATGAACCACTTGCATTTCCGTGGGCTCACCGATGATTCCTGTGACATCCCTTTGGATCATTTCCTCCCACAACTTCGAACTTTTATCGACTTGCTGGGCTCCTTGCATTCCTATCTCTTCATCGGCTGTGATGACAAAGTAGATAGGCTTAGTTTGCTCGACAGGGTCAATCCTCGAAGCGGCTTGGATTGCGCAGCATAAGGAACCTTTCATGTCGCAGGTTCCTCGTCCATAGAGTTTGCCAGCTTGCTCGACTGCTTCAAAGGGGCCGTTAAAGCCGGTGTACCAGTCATCGACGGGAACCACATCGGTATGTGCGAGGTAGGCTGCTCCCCCTTTTTCTTTGGGTGGTTCTTTGGGGTTTCTTACTGCGACTAAGCTTGCTTTATCGACCCCTGCTTGGTCTTTGTACTCGATCCATTCCAGATCAAAAGCGAGTTTTTCGAGCAAGTCGGCTACCTTCTTAGTGATTGGCACATTGCTGTTCGTGCTTACCGAATTTTCTGCTACAAGCTCGCCAACGAGTGTTTCTATCCGGGCTTTCCCTATCCTTGCTCGATCCATACGCTCTTTGCTGTCCTATTTGGTTGCTTGTGTGCTAAAATAGCTGGTTACCTTAGGGCTTTTCCACCCTAATTGCTCGCTAGCCATCGAGGTGCTTCATGACGGTTTTGGATCTCAAAAGTGTAACGTCCCTTATTCTAGGGGGTGGTCGAGGTACTCGTCTTTACCCTTTGACGAAAATTCGAGCCAAACCTGCTGTACCTTTGGCCTCGAAATATAGGCTTATCGATATTCCTATCAGCAATTGCCTTCATAGTGGCATCAACAAAATTTATGTCGTTACGCAGTTTTTGAGCGTTTCGCTTCACCAACACATTCGTCAGACCTACCGTTTTGACAATTTTTCCGGTGGATTTGTCGAGTTGCTGGCTGCCCAGCAGACGATGGAAAGCGACGCTGCGTGGTTCGAGGGTACCGCGGATGCCGTTCGAAAAAACCTTGTGTATTTCGATGATCCTAGTTGCAAGTACGTTTTGATTTTGAGTGGTGACCAGCTTTATCGCATGGACTACCGACAAATGCTGCGTACCCACATCGAATCCAATGCTGACGTTACGATCGCTGCGATCCCTGTCGCTCGAAGTGCTGCGAGTGCTTTGGGTGTCATGCGTTGCGATGAGTCTGGTCGCGTCGTAGGTTTCTTAGAGAAGCCCAATACATCGGATGAAATCGACATGGTCAGCATGTCTTCGGCTTGGATCGATGCTCGCGGGATCGCCTCTAAGGGTCGCGACTGTATAGCGAGTATGGGCCTGTATATCTTCAATAAGGAACTTCTATTCGACGTTCTTAACAAAACCAATTACAGCGATTTTGGAAAAGAGGTTTTCCCAGCTGCCATCCGTACTCGAAAGGTTCAAGTCCATCTTTTTGATGATTACTGGGAAGACATCGGTACGATCAAGGCTTTCTTCGAAGCCAATCTTTCTTTGGCCAAACCAAACCCACCTTTTGATTTGTTTTCTGCCGAGAATCCAGTCTACACGAGGCCTCGCTTCTTGCCTCCTACTGTCATCGATGGGGCCTCGATCACTTCGTCGCTCGTTGCCGATGGTTGCAGGATTGGTAAAGGTTCAGTCATCGAAAACAGCGTCATCGGTCTTCGCTGCGTTATAGGTGACGGAGTCACGATTCGTAACTCCATCATCATGGGCGCTGACTACATGGAGACCGACTCCGACGTCGCTAGGTTGGCTAAAGAAGGAAAGCCCCGGGTGGGTATAGGCTCAGGTAGCCTTATCGAAGGCGCTATCTTGGATAAAAACTCTCGAATAGGTCGCCATGTACAGGTATCCAACACGTTGGGCCTCACAGACTCGGATGCTTATGACCCTTGCAGCATACGCGAAGGGATCTGCATTGTAACCAAAGACGGAGTGCTAGGCGATGGTTGGTCCCTTGGCTCGAAGAAGTGAGCTGGAGCTATCTAGAAAGTAGATATAAAAATCTAGTTGTAGTAGGAGAGAGACAAGAAGACTGTTCAAAAAAGGCAATAAACTAGGGAAAACCAAGCGTTTGGAAGGAATAAGCCATGTGGAAAACTTGTAAAAGGAGCGTCAGTAGGCTGCCAAATGACGTAGGGAAAAAGGAAGCTAACTGACAGGCAAAAAGAGATGTTCAAAAGTCCACTAGGGAAAGAAAAACAAGAATCAAGCAAACAACAAGTTATCCACGCCGTAGCCTTTGACATGGATGGACTACTGCTAAACACAGAAGACCTTTACGAAGAGGTAACCAAACAGCTTCTCCAACGCAGAGGTAGGACCTTCAAGGAAGAAGTAAGAGTAAAGATGATAGGGTTACCGGCTCCGAAAGCCTACCAGGTCCTCATCGAAAGTGAGAGTCTCGAAGAGACCTGGCAAGAGCTGCACGAAGATACCGAGCGGATCTTCGAAGGGATCCTGGAAACGCAGCTACAAACTTTGCATGGAGTCCAAGAAACGCTACAAGCGGTGAAGACCAAAGGACTGCCAAGGTGCGTAGCGACAAGTTCAACAAGAGCGTTCGCACTAAGAGCCTTGGAAATCGTAGGGGTGCTAGATAAACTCGATTTTGTAGTGACCGCAGAAGAAGTACCCAGGGGTAAACCGTACCCGGATATCTACCAAGAAGCTGCCAAGAGAATGGGAGTAGAAACGGGGAAAATGCTAGTCCTCGAAGATAGCGAGAACGGTACCAAAGCTGGTGTAACCGCAGGTGCTTATGTAATCAGTGTACCGAATCGACACACACAAAAAGGGAATTTTCAAGGAGCTCGATGGATAGCCAACAGCCTCCTGGACGAGAAGATCCAAAGCTTACTCCATTGAGAAAGTAGAGAGTAGAACGGGTCTCCAGGCCCGTTAGAGTAGCAAGGGTCTCTAGGCCCGTAAGGAAACAAAAACATGAACACTCAATGGATCCTCGTAAGGCATGCCAAGAGCGATTGGGAGGATACCAACCTCGAGGACAAGCAAAGGCCGCTTAGCCCAAGAGGAAAAAAAGCCGCTGTGCTTCTAGGGGAAAAGATCCACGATCTAGGACTAACCCCCGATAGGATCCTATGCTCGACAGCTTTAAGGGCCACGCAGACGCTTCAAGGTATCCTTCAGGTACTGAGCCAGTACAGCGAGGTAGCCGTTCCAGAGCTTCTCTATTTTGAAGAGTTGTATTTGGCAAGTCCCGAGACAATCACCCAAGTGGTAGCCTCGAATCACGGGGGAAAACAAAAAATCACGTGCATCGGTCACAATCCAGGGATGGAAAACTTAGCTACCCAGCTAGCTCAGCAGACACTCCTGATGAAAACGGCCCACATGATTGTCTTTGGCAGAAACACCTCCTGGGGAAATGCTAGCCAAATAGAGAAAGGTTGGGAAATTCAGGGAAATATCAGGGGTGAAGAAGGCTGAAAAAGCTATGGCAGGCGACAGGGTTTTTCGGCTAAACTCCCCATCAAACGTAACGCAAACCCTCACTGGAGAAAGCAAGGATGCCGGCCAACCGCAATAAACGAGCAAAACGACAGAGATTTCTAGCAGCCATTGCCATGATGCTTGCAGGGCAGTCCGCAGTGAGTGCCAACGCCCAAGATACCGAAACCTTAGTTGCCACGGGCTTGGGCTATAGCCCACTACAGCAAAACGTTGTCTACGACCAAGTCGATTCCAAAGATGCGGCCAAGTGTACGGGTAAGTACGAGACGATCGGCGGAGTCGATGGCTTGATGATTTACGGTCCAGATGGCCGACTGCTAAGACGATTTGCAGATACCAATGGGGATCGAAATGTGGATCTTTGGAGCTATTACAAAGACGGCATCGAAGTCTATCGAGACGTCGACTCGAACTTCAATGGAACTGCCGATCAGTACCGATGGCTGGGCACACAAGGAACCCGCTGGGGCTTGGACAAAGACGAGGATGGCAAGATCGATTCATGGAAGAGTATTTCCGCTGAAGAGATCACCTATGAGGTCATCGAAGCGATCAAGAGCAAAGATACCAATCGCTACACGAAATTGCTTTTGACACCCGCTGAACTAGAAAGCTTGAAGCTCGGTGAAAAGACCAAGACACGGTTGCAGGAGAAACTCGAGCGATCCAAACTCGCATTCAGTGAGTTCATGGAAAGTCAGCGACTCATTGACGCCCAAGCCTCCTGGGCGCAGTTTGCAGCCGACAAGCCGGGTGTGATACCCGAAGGGACCGAGGGAGCAGGCCAAGACCTCGTAGCCTATGAAAATGTGATCGCGATTGTCGAAAGCAAAGGGGCCAATCAGCAGTTGCTCGTAGGAACAATCGTTCAAGTTGGAAACAGTTGGCGACTGATCGATGCTCCGAAAATGGTCGATGGAACCAGCGTCGGTGATGCAGGATTCTTCTTTCCGTCGATGGCCGTCAACCGGGATATAGCAGCCGCGCCGACCGATTCTGGAATGACAGAAGCCATGCAAGGGCTTCTGAGCGATTTGGACAAGGTCGATAGTGCGATGCGAGATGGAAATGCAACTCCACAGCAGTACAAAGAGCGAGGAGTGATCCTTCGTAAGCTCATTTCAGCAAGTCAAAACGCGGAGGACATGGGATCCTGGATCCATCAGTATGCCGACTCGGTAAGTTCTGCTGTTCAGACGGGTGTTTACCCAGAGGGGCTCGAAGAACTCAAAAATCTGGAAGCCAGTTTGGACAAGATTGCTGGGGGCAAAGAGCACAAATCCTATGTCGCTTTCCGCGTCATCACTTCCGAGTTTATGGCGCAGATGAGTGACCCTAAGGCAAATCATGCATCGGTGCAGGAGAACTACATCGAACAACTCGAATCGTTTGCCGAAGCGTATCCGAAATCACCAGATGCAGCCGAAGCCATGATCCAGATCGGATTGAACGACGAGTTAGGTGGACAAGAGAAGGAAGCGCAGGAGTGGTATCGTAGAGTCGCGACCAACTTCCCAGATACGGACTTTGGCAAGAAAGCCTCGGGGGCGATCGTCAGGTTGAATCTCGAAGGGAAGACTTTGAATCTCCGGGGCAAGACGTTGGAAGGTAAAGAGGTACAAACCGCAGGTCCGACGATCGTGCATTATTGGGCGACATGGTGTGATCCGTGCAAAGCCGATATGGCTGAACTGCGTAAGTTGCAAGCCAAGTACGCCAAGCAGAATTTGCAGATAGTCGGCGTGAATTTGGATAACGAAGCAGCGACGGCAGCGAAGTTTCTCAAGGAGAATGCAGGCAAGTATCCATGGGCACATGTTCACGAGCAAGGTGGATTCCAAAGCGACTTAGCGACCAAGCTGGGCGTCTTGAGTGTACCGGTGACGATTCTGATTGATGCCAAGGGCGTGGTTGTCAAGCGAACGGCGGGATTCAGCACGAATCCTGAGATGATTCAAGCGGTTGGGAATCTAATGGAACAAGCACCAGCGGCCAAGCCAAAGCAGGCGGCCAAACCCGCACCCAACAAGAAATAGCGTAAAATTCATTTCATGATCGTTACGCGCATCGGGCAATAGGGTTAACCATTATTTTCGCCAAAGGCGATATTCAACATAGCCTGGGGCAACGCCCTAGTAAAGCTCCCCCTCGCCCGCTGGCGGGAGAGGGGGCCGGGGGGTGAGGGTGGGAGGATCATGGGAGCTTGCAGCAGGCTTTAGGGAACAGCCAAACAGCCAAGCGATT
>JBJSXX010000413.1:0-4134 GCA_046086605.1 Pirellula sp.
CCCTTGCTGTTTTCATCAAACCAAGCATAGTCGCCTAGTGATTTTGAACTCTCTCCAAAACTATACGCCGACTTACTCCCTGCCCGACAGGCGTATCCCCACTGTGCCTCGGTCGGCAGACGATACACGCGACCTGCAGCCTTCTCCTCAGGCAAGTCCGAAAGCTTCTTACAGAATTCGACTGCGTCCCCCCAAGAAACCTGTTCGACCGGGTGATTGGAACTGCTTCCTTTAATTTCGTCACCATGGAAGTAACTCGGCTTGGCACCCATCACCTTTTCGTACTGTGCCTGCGTTACTTCATGCACACCTAGGTAGTAGTCTTTGCTGATAGTGACCTGATGCTGGGTCTCGTCGTTCCTGCGTCTTTCCTCGCTCTCAGGCGAACCCATCATGAATGTCCCCTTGGGGATCAACACCAGTTTCATGCCAATGCTGTTGGTGATCGTCCCCATTGCGTTGTCTGGAACACCTGCCCTTTTGGTTTCCGATGACCCTGTACAGGAAATGACAAACGGCAGGACGACAAGACAGAGCATCAAAGACCGCATGATTTCACCTCGGACGCGCAAAAACAATTCGGACCATTAGATGAATCCATTATAGCCCCGAGGATTGTATCTGGCATTCATGTCGCTTGGGTTGATCGTGGGATTATACAGCAACGTATTACCGGGATCGGCAAAGCCATATACAGGCCAACTATTTTTCGGTTCTTCAGGAATTATTGTGAGTGAAAACTAAGCTCGCGCATCGCATCGGATTTCTTCGCTTGCCTTTGTAAGGCGAGAAGAAGATGGACGAAACAAGATTTGCATTTAGGTGACTCCGGGTGGTCTTAGGAAACTGGCATCCGAGTTGGTCAAACAGTCGGAGGCCAACCAGGATCATCTTCCCTATTACGATACCGACCACACTCACTACCGAGCGCCCCATCAAAATGCGATCTTGGCACCAAGTTCTGATGAAGTTGTTTTAGGGAGACTTGAGGGTCATGGGCGTTTGATTGATGGGGACTTACTACTATTTCTTGGAATCGCGGCTTTGGCCACTGCCTGCATTGCTCGCGGTTCTTGGCTCAACCTTGGCCGACACGACGCGATCTTCGAGCCTCGAAGAATACTCAAGCAAGCTTCCGGGTCCCGAAAAGGAAACGACTTGATGATCCCATGCCAATTCTTTGGAGATCATCCGACCAGCATCGATATCGAACTGGATCGTCCCATTGCTCAATTGCTGCATCACTTGTGCTTCCTCGGTCGGATCATTGACCGGAGAGAGCGGCTCACTGCGAACCGAGATCGTTGCTACCCCAGCACTGACCTTCTCCAACCTGAAAAACTCTCGGAACTTGACCATCCGCGAAGTTCCATCTTTGCGGTCAATCCGAAGTTCCCGAGGAATCTCCCATGTTGCGCCTATCGAAACGGGACTATCAGGTAGTGGCAACGTAATATCTCCCATGCCCATGTGAGGCGGATCCTTTGAATCGCTCCTTGCGACCACCAACCCCCGGGCATCGATGCGAATCGTCGACACCACCTTGCCAACCGTATCGAGGGCCCCTGCAAACTGAATAGGAACCTGCTCTGCCGGCTCCTTGGTGTTGTACCGAATCTCCTCTGCAGATCCGAACTGCTGGCTCAAATCGATCGCTTCGACAATGTATTCAAAAGTGGTCGAGTTGGCATCGGCTTCGAGAACCTGCCAAGCCTTATCGGTGATGGTTCGGCTCGACGCGTCTTGAAGAACCGAATTGATCCTCGTGATGTTCTTGGACAAGTGGGTTACTTCGCTTCGCAGAACCAAACCTGGTTCAAACCGATAGCGCAAGAGGTATTTCTCACCATCCTCGGTTGCAGGGGTTTCTTTCACCGCTTTAGGTTCGACTTTACGAAGCTTCGTTCCCTGCTGCGTTATGATCTCATCTGGATCGCCAGCAGCCTGCTTGGCGGGTGTCGCCTTGATCGGCTTTTTCGCACGACCGGACTGAGCCATTCCATCCGAAGCTACCAAGCTTAAGCATCCAAACACTAACAGACCGCACACGAGTTGCCGCATTCGAAGGTCTCCGTACCCCGAGCCATGAAAACAATACACCAAACGATAGCAAAATCGCAATCGCGGAGTCAATCCTGGAAAAAGAACCTATCGGCGGTCTTGCCTAAGACAGCATTCCTCTCGTTTTCGCTGAGAAAATCAGCATGTTTTGCAATCAGGGCAAACGAGGATGGATAAGTATGTCCGTCCTGAACTTGATACGGACAGTCGCTACCCCACATCAATCGATCTGCCGAAAAGGCATCCCGCAATTGTTTGATCATCGGCAATAGATCCGTGTAGGGGGCCTTCTTTTGGCCAAGGGCATAGAATGCCGAGGTTTTGACAAACACGTTTTCGAAACGCCCGAGCTTGCAAAGCTTTTCGAGGTCTCCTTGATCAACTTGCCCTCGCATTCCAATCCTTGAAAAATGATCGATGACAATCCTTGTACTGGGATACCTCGTAGCCATCTTGTCGATAACCGTCAGAACTTCCGGATCCGACAGCAGGCAGATCGCTTGTTGGGTCTCAGCAGCCGTCTTAAACATCGCATCGATCCCCGGACTGCCGTCCCAAGATGCAACATTCTTGGCATTTGCATAGAGTCGATATCCCCGCACGCCAAGTTTCCTTAAAGCAACCATCTTGTCAGGTACTCCCGGTGCATCATGATCGATGATCGCTACCCCGCGAAAAACTTTTGGCCACTTGTTGATGCAATCGAGCATGTAAGTGTTATCGAAACCGAAGAAGCTCATCTGAATCAGCACCACTCGTTGCACTCCCTCTTTTTGACCGAGTTGCATGATCTCTTCGGGAGGGAAGGCTGCCGGAGCGAGATCGGCGGGTGTGTATTTTGAATCGAGCGGATACTTTTCAGTAAGCTTCGGCCAAACATGAACATGCGAATCGACATATCCTGCAGACTGTTCGGTTTGAAAAGTAGCCCCCTGAGCCATCGGGAACTGGTTCGATAAGCCAGCACTCAGTGCCACAGCACTGGCACCCGCGAGAATCCCTCGGCGATCGATTCGATTAGACATTTCCAAACTCCTGGATCATTCTTTGATAGTACTCAAACGCGGCTCGAACTTGTTGGATATCGACATACTCACATTCGGTGTGCGCTTGGTCGATGCTGCCAGGTCCAAAGATGATGGTTTCGATGCCCAAGGCTCGAATCTGGGTGCCATCGGAACCGTAAGCGACGCCTTCGACCGTATCACTATATCCCATTTCATCGAGGATACGACAGGAAAGCTTGGCGATCGGTGCATCGGCGGGCGTTTCCAAGCCGGCATCGTAGAGCATCGGCAACTCCATTTGGAATTGAGAGTCTGGAATCGTTCCTGACACACGGTCAACCACCGCTTGGTATCCCGATAGCACATCCTGCAAACACTCTTGCGGCAAGAGCCTTCGGTCGATCTGGATCGCGCACCGATCGGGAACAAAATTCACTTGCACGCCACCTTCGATCAACCCAACATTCCCCGTAGCACACCCCAACAGAGGATGCTGGATTTGGGAAAGTGTGCGATGGTAATCTTGCAAAGCGACCAGCAAATGCCCCATGTGTTCAATCGCGTTGATCCCTAAGTGAACCTTCGAGCTATGGGCTTGTTTTCCCTTCGCGACGATGCGCCAGCGAAGAACCCCTTTACTCGCAATGACAGTCTTTAATTCCGTCGGTTCAGCGACGATCGCTGCAGTTGCTTCGAGCGATTCGCAAAGCTTCTTGACTCCCAGGGCCGAATATTCCTCATCGATAACACTAGCGAACATGATCGTGCATTTAGGTGTCTTGCCGCTATACTTGAAATTCGCAAGTGCGGCCATCATGCATGCCAAGCCTGCTTTGGTATCGCAGGATCCCCTGCC
This sequence comes from Pirellula sp., assembly GCA_046086605.1. Taxonomy (GTDB): domain Bacteria; phylum Planctomycetota; class Planctomycetia; order Pirellulales; family Pirellulaceae; genus JBKCUI01. Next base: position 3,925 of record JBJSXX010000413.1, read on the forward strand.
GTAGAGTTTTCCACCGGATATCGTGGGTTCAAAGGGGGGGATCGTCATGCCGGCGACCGATACGGTATCCATGTGCGCTTCGAGTAGCAGTCGGCGATTCGAATCGAATCCAGGCACCTGGGCGATGATATTGTCTCGACCAGGAAGAACGGACTGTCGACGACAGGCGATCCCATGGGCGATCCAAAAACTCTCGACGTAATCGGCTAT
>JBJSXX010000414.1:0-22470 GCA_046086605.1 Pirellula sp.
GAAGCAAAGCAATAAAACGAAGTCGCGCGGGGCGCGCAGGTCACGAGCCAATGGCATGGAAATACCTTTTGAAGTCAGGGAGTTTGATCACCGAAGCCGCCTTAGTCCCGGAAGGCAATTGGCCACGATTTCGCTTGGTAGGTCTTCTGACTTGCCGTCCTCCAGATTCCCACTGCCTTCTCGGCCTTGAGGGCTTAGGAGCCCCCAAAAGATCGCTTCATGCGATCGTTTCGACCAATGGCACTCTTCGATTGGAAGAATATCAATAGAAGGAGAATCTGTTGCTGCGAATATTCTTATTCGCAATGACGACTTACAGCGGCCGGACCGTCCCGGATTTGCACCGGAGTTCCCTGTTGGCCTGCAGATTGGAAAAATCGCAGGTCACCAAACGCTTATTTCGTGGAGGTAGATTACTCTAAAAACTCGCTACGTCAACTAGGAGGCCTCTTTCGGCCAACTGGATCTCGGGCGTTATTGTGGATGACAATCTAAGATACCGACGTCGTGCTACTGGTCTTCGAGGCGAAGATTCGGGATCGATCCCATAAGCTCAAAGATTCCTGAAGAAATCTTTTTGAAACACAAAGTCACAGAGAGCACAGAGCCTTGAGGACGTCTCCTTTTTCGACTCGTCTTACTCACCGATTGCAGGGGGTTCTGGCTGCAATTCGACTTGGACGCGCAGAGAGTCGAAAACAACGATCGATAACTGCTCGATCTGTCGCCAGCGTTTGATCGCCCGTTCGGTATCCTTTTGCTTTGCACTGTACAATCGAGCCATCTGAATCGGACTTGGTTGACCAGGTTTAGAGGTTCCTGAAGCAGAGAATTTCCACTGATCGACTGTCTGCTGTAACCAAACGTTGTATTGAGCCAGTCGCGAGAGCACCACGGCAGGATCCTTGGGCCCAATGAGTACCAGTGGGCCGCCGGACTCCGATGGGATTTGCACTGCGTAGTTGACAAGCCATTTTGGACCCGGCTTGCTCTGGATCGATACAATCAATTCGGCTTCAAGTTCGTCCATTCCGATTCGCCAAGAACCGGTCGACTCCCCTGTGAGTTCTTGAGTCATGGCTCCGGTGATATGCAGTTTATCCTCAAGCCCCTGATCGAGATTCAGAGTGAAGATCCCTTTGGCTTTTTTAGCCGCAAAGCCTCGTCCAACACGAAACTCTCTTTTTTGGCTCGCCTGCGATATCACCAAAACGGACTGGTCTTGATCGGCGTTTTGTTCATGGTTTGGTTTCGGAGTAGGCAACTCCTCGGTTTTCTCTTCGAGTGGCAGAGGCTGTGGATCCTGCGCGCTAGCTAGGCGAACATTCATTTCTAGGGAATTAACGACCAACGACTCGATGTTCTTTGGCTCGGAGTCCAAATTCGTTGCGGGATTTTCAGACGATTGAAACTCCGTTCGGGTCAACTCCGATTCCTCGGGAGTGTCGGAGACTCTGAGCGGCTCGGGGGGCAGATCATGCGTTGGAGTTTGATTTGGCGTTGGGTCCACAAGCAGCTTCGGCGCAAGTACTTGTTGTTCTTTCGTCGAAGCGATTTCCTTCGGTGCACTTTGATTTGGCCGAATCGCAAGAGCAATCAATCCGAGAGCCGATATCGAAAGGACTATCCCAACCCATGCCTTGAACATCGAAAGTTTTGGCTTGGAAGCGATGGGGGCTTGGGCGATCGTTTTGGGAGTCCGTGTAGCCGAGGTGAATTGGAGACCCGAAAGCGGTAGCAAAAGCCCTGATTTGGAGACCATCAAACGATGGGCAAGACTCGGAAGTTGTTTTTCGAGTTCGGATTTTTGATCCATGAGGTTCCACATTTGAAGCTGTCTTATCCAGTCATCGCACAAGAGTTTGGGAGGGGGCCCCAATCGATCGAGGACGCTTGCTAGGAGCTCCCAACTGGGGTTTGGCTGTGGCTCCTCGTGGGCGCCTTGGAGTTGCCAGGCAATCCAGGGGGCTTGGTTGTCATTGACTCTGAGAACCGTGCAAACGGAAATCGGCTCGCTGAAGCAATCAAGTTCGGGGGCATTTTGAGCATTGAGAATTCTGCACAAAATCTTGCGGGATTCCACGCCAAGAGATACCTCGGCGATCTCGAGCGAATCTTCAGCGAGAGTTGGGCTTGGCAGGATCAACCAAACGTCGGTGGCTTGCGGGGGACTCTGGGACGCAACGAGGGCTTCCGGGGGCCAATTCGACCGCAAAGGCTCATGAGTCGGGTCGCCGAAGACCTTTACTGTCCAACCCTCGAAGCTCCATTGGCGCGAGGGTTTGGTGGATCCGATTTCCAAATTCGCCTGCGATTTGAGCCAGCGATCCAAAGAGATTGGGATGGTTTGCATGGCTTGGGCAAGCTCTCCGGTAATTGACGGTTATTCCTTACAGGCTTAAACTTTCCGCCTTGTGTAAACGGAGCGCTTTACGGCGGTAGGAAGCCGAAAGTCCCCTTTAATCTAGCACTATTTTTTGGAGCCTTCGGTCAAGCTATGGCAAACAAACTCATCTATTTCTTTGGCAAATCCAAAACCGACGGCAGCGGGGACATGAAGGCCCTGTTGGGGGGCAAGGGTGCCAACCTAGCTCAGATGACCAAAATTGGCTTGCCCGTCCCCTCTGGCTTCACGATCACCACCGAGGTTTGCGTCAACTATTACAAGAACGGTCGCAAGTATCCAGCAGAGCTGTCAAGCGAAATGGAGAAGGCCGTGAAGTGGCTCGAGAAAGAGTCCGGCAAAAAGTTTGGAGATGTGAAGAATCCGCTGCTTGTCTCGGTTCGCTCGGGAGCTCGAGATTCTATGCCGGGCATGATGGACACTATTTTGAACCTAGGCCTTAACGATGCGGCCACCGAAGGGCTAGCAAACGCAACAAAGAATCCAAGGTTCGCCTGGGACTCCTATCGCCGGTTCATCCAGATGTACGGCGACGTGGTCATGGGTGTGCAGAAGAAGAACGAGAACGATCACGAACCGTTCGAAGAAGTCATGGATGGCCTGAAGCATGAGGCCAAAGTCAAAGAAGATACCGAATTGACTGCAGAGCATCTTCAAGAGCTTGTTAAGCGGTACAAGAAACTTATCAAGGAGCGAACCGGCAAGGCGTTCCCGACCGAGCCCATGAAACAGCTTGAAGGAGCTGTTCAGGCCGTCTTTGGTTCGTGGATGAATGAGCGAGCTATTTTGTACCGCCAGAAGTATCGGATTCCAGACGAATGGGGTACAGCAGTCAACGTCCAAAGCATGGTCTTTGGCAACATGGGCGACGATTGTGCCACAGGTGTTGCGTTCACTCGCGACCCGGCCAACGGCGAAAACGTCTTCTACGGTGAATACCTAGTCAACGCTCAGGGTGAAGACGTCGTAGCGGGTGTTCGAACACCGCTGAAGATTTCCGATATGGCCAAGGACAAGATCCTCGGACCAGCTTACAAGGAACTTGTCGAAGTCCGAAAGACTCTCGAACGAAACTTTGGCGATGTCCAAGACTTCGAATTTACGATCGAGAACAAGAAGCTTTACATGCTCCAAACTCGGCATGGCAAGCGAACGGCTCTGGCCTATGTTAAGATCGCTCACGACATGGTCAAAGAAAAGCTTATGACCCCCGAGCATGCGATCAAGTCCGGGGATCCAGAAGCCCTTAACCAACTGCTCCAACCGATCTTCGATCTCAAGGCCTATGACAAGGCCAAGAAGGATGGTCGGTTGATGGCTGTCGGATTGCCTGCCGGCCCCGGTGCTGCTTCCGGCGCCGTGGTCTTTACCGCTGGAAAAGCCGAAGAACTTGCGGCCAAGGGTCAGCACGTCGTTTTGGCACGTATCGAAACCAGCCCAGAAGACCTTCGCGGTATGATCGCCGCTGACGGTATCCTCACGGCTCGCGGTGGTGTATCGAGCCACGCTGCTTTGGTCGCTCGTCAGATGGGTAAGGTTTGTGTCGCAGGTGCCGGTGACATTGAAATTGACTATCACAAAGGTGTACTCAAGTGCAAGGGAGTGACGCTCAAGGAAGGTGATCCGATCAGCATCAACGGAACCACTGGCGAAGTGTTCCATGGCAAGATCGACACCGCAGACAGCGAACTCAAGCAAGTCCTCGTGGGCAAGACCCTCAAACCCAAGGACTCGAAGGTCTTTCAGTACTACGACTTCATCATGAAGCTCGCCGACAAGTACCGAACCCTTGGGCTCCGCACCAACGCCGATCAACCTGACCAGGTTCTCAACGCCGTTGCGTTTGGAGCCGAAGGCATCGGACTTTGTCGAACCGAGCACATGTTCTTCGAAGGTGATCGAATCATCGCTGTTCGACAAATGATCTTGGCCAAGTCGGAGGATGCCCGTAAGAGTGCGTTGGCCAAGCTTTTGCCTTACCAACAGAAGGACTTCGAAGGAATCTTCCGAGCCCTCGATGGATTGCCAGCTTGTGTTCGTTTGCTCGATCCACCTTTGCACGAATTCTTGCCCCAATCGGATAACAAGAAGGGCCAAGAAGAAGTTGCCAAGCAACTCGGGACCACTGTCGCCGAAGTGGCCAAGATGGTCAATGAACTCCACGAATTCAACCCGATGCTCGGCTTCCGCGGTTGCCGGCTAGGGATCATTCGTCCCGAGATCACCGAGATGCAAGCACGAGCGATTTTCCAAGCTGCCGTGACGGTGCTCAAAGAAGGAGTGAAGGTCAAGCCCGAGGTGATGGTACCTTTGGTTGGCTTCAAGCGAGAACTCGATTTGCAGGTTGAAATCGTCCATCGAGTTGCAGCCGAAGTCATGAAGGCAAGTGGTAAGAAGTTTGCTTACAGCGTCGGAACGATGATTGAAGTCCCACGTGGAGCGATCACTGCCGATGAGATTGCAGAGACCGCTGAGTTCTTCTCGTTTGGAACCAACGACTTGACCCAAACAGCGTTGGGCATGAGCCGTGACGATTCCGGATCGTTCCTGCCAGCTTATCAAGGCCTTGAGATCATCAAAGCCAATCCATTTGCCTCGATCGATCGTGGTGGGGTTGGCCAGTTGATGAAGATCGGCGTTGAGAAGGGGCGATCAACTCGCAACGATTTGAAGATCGGTATTTGCGGTGAGCATGGTGGCGATCCAAGCTCGGTGGAGTTTTGCCATATGATCGGGTTGAACTACGTTAGTTGCAGTCCGTTCCGAGTGCCTATCGCCAGACTTGCAGCAGCCCAAGCAGCTTTGCGTCATCCGGCCAACGCACCGACAGCCAAGGTGATCAAGGACGGCAAACCCTCCAAGGGTGCTACGAAGTCCAAGACTGTCTCGAAGCGATAGTTAGCCGATCTCGATTTTGATCAGTCGGATCGCATCGATCCGACTGATCTGTCCGATACGTCCGATCCGTCTGATCTGTCCGATCAGACAGATCGGACAGTACCGGAAGAGACCGCTAGGCAGATCCAGCCTAGGATAAAGAGCATCCCACCGATCGGGACGATGCTCCAGTGGATGATCTCATTGGCGAAGACCATTGAGTATAGCCCTCCGGAGAATCCGATGGTTCCTAGCAGCATCAAAACTGCGGAAGCCATCGCGAGTCTTGATCGGGTCACGTATTGTGTGGCGGCCAAGACAAGAACCCCAAGTGCATGGAACATTTGGTAGCGTGTGGCAAGCTCGCATTGATGAAGCTTCTTATCGATTTGCTCCTGATTGAAACCTTGAGTTTCGAGTCGTTTGGGCAAACTGTGAGCACCCATCGCACCGATGGCTACGGAGATTGCTCCCGAGATTGCAGCGAGGATCAGCAGTGCTCGTACTTGATTATTCATAGGGCGGTTTCCAGGTGGTTGATGAATGACTGCAAGGGTTAGTTCCCGAGGTCTTCGAAGGGGAGTTGGTCGGCGGATCGCTCGATGAGGCCTTCGTAAAAGTGCCTACGGCAAACGGTGACATAGCGATCATTACCACCGATTTGAATTTGTTCGCCGTCGCGTACGGGTCTACCTTGGGAATCGATACGAAGAACCATCGTGGCTTTGCGACCGCAATGGCAGATGGTTTTGATCTCGTGAAGACTATCTGCCCAAGCGAGCAGATACTGGCTCCCTTCGAACAGGTTTCCTTGAAAGTCGGTGCGGAGTCCGTAGGCCAGTACGGGGATCGAAAGACGATCAGCGATGTCTCCCAATTGGCGAACTTGGGCTTTGGTCAGAAACTGGGCTTCGTCGACCAACACGCAATGGATCGTGGAATCCGTGTGCTCGCGCTGGGTGATTCGGAACAGATTGTCGTTGGGTTTGAAGGGAAGCGCATCGGAAGAAAGTCCAATGCGAGAGCTGACTTTTCCTTTTCCAAAACGGTCATCGATTTCCGGGCCGAAGACCAAGGTCCGCATTCCGCGTTCGCGATAGTTGTAGCTCGACTGGAGCAGGATGGTGGATTTGCCCGCGTTCATAGTCGAGTAGTAAAAATAGAGTTTAGCCACGGGATTTCCGCTTGTGAAACTGCAATTGCTCGCGCGTGAGGTATTTCGAAAGACCTATACGACAAAGCTAAATCGTAACGTAAAATGGTCGGAATATGAATACAGACGCTGCGATTGAAATCTCGGACTTGACGGTGGCTTACGAGCGCAAGCCGGTGCTATGGGAGATCAATTTGTCGGTAGCGAGAGGTGTTTTAGGTGGGATCGTCGGTCCGAACGGGGCTGGCAAGAGCACGCTGATCAAAGCTCTCTTGGAGTTGGTTCCTCGCGTCAGTGGGACGGTTAGAGTGCTCGGTAAACAGATCGCCTCCGAGCGGCATCGGATCGCTTATGTGCCCCAGCGAGAAAGCGTCGACTGGGACTTTCCGTCGAGCGTGCTCGATGTAGTTCTGATGGGATTGTATCGAGAGATCGGATGGTTTCGCACGACCAAAAAATCGCATCGCCAAAGGGCTTTAGATGCTCTCGAACAAGTCGGTATTGCCGACTTGAAGGATCGTCAGATCAGTCAACTCTCCGGCGGCCAGCAGCAGCGAACTTTCTTGGCACGAGCATTGGTGCAGTCCTCGGAGATCCTGCTGCTCGACGAACCATTCGCCGCAGTCGATGCCGCGACTGAGCAATCGATCATCGAGGTTCTTCGCAAACAACGAGACTTGGGCAAAACGATTCTCGTCGTTCATCACGATCTTCATACGGTACCTCAGTATTTTGACCATGTACTACTGATCAATGTCCATGCGGTGGCCTGGGGACCTATCGAGCAAGTCTTTACCGAGGAGAATCTCAAGCGAACCTATGGCGGCCGATTGACGATACTCGAAGAGGTCACCGAGGCGATGCGTCGAAGCGCCCGTCAACGTTAGTACGCGAGCCCATAGGCTCGAAGATTCCTGAAGAAATCTTTTTGAAACACAGAGTCACAGAGAACACAGAGCCTTGTGGACATCTCCATTTCCCTCCGTGTCCTTTGTGAATCTGTGTTCTCAATCTTTGAACCCATTTTCGTAGAGCATCTCAGCTTCTTTCACATTGACTGAGCTGAAAGTGACTCCATCGTAGACATCTTTTAAGGCCAGACTGCAGCATAGGCTTGGCAGTTCGATAATTGCACTTAGTCCCTCGATCAATTCTCTTGTGAACCGACCTTCGATTCTTCGCATGAGGATCGCTTGGGGTTGGTGCTGCTCGAAAATGATGTAGTAATCAAGGGAGGTGATTTGTGTGTAAGCGACGAGCTTTTCATCGAGGTCAATCCTGCGAGTCGAAGCCGAAAGAATCTCAATGATCAACTTAGGGTGATCTTGGTAGACTTCCGACTCCGAGTTCGGATCGCAAACGACTTGAAGATCGGGATAATAAAATCGCGTCGAGCCTCGTTGTTGTATTCGAACCTTGGTATCCGAGTTACAAGGCTGACAGGGCTTCCCCTGCAGTTGTTTCATCAATTGGAAAGTGCAGTTGATTCCAATGCGATTGTGACGATTGGTAGCCCCGGTCATGGCCCTTACCCAGCCATCGACGTACTCATGCTTGATGATCGAGGATTGCTCCTGGAGGAGATACTCCTGGACAGTTACGTAATCCGGTTGTTCGGCACTGCTCATGATTTCCTCTGGCTTTGGTTAGGAGCCATTTTGCTGAGGGCTGTAAAAGACTTTTTGCACCCTTAGTTTTTTATCCAATACGAGCACATCGGCTCGTTTGCCGACCTCGAGGCTACCGCAATGCTGGTCGATTCCTGTTCGTTCTGCGGGGGTAAGGCTCGCCATGCGGATGATGTCAACCAGAGGAATCTTCGCGACCGATGCCATGTGCCGAACGCAGTGATCCAGCGCCACGATCGAGCTTGCAAGTCCTCCGGTGGGACTGAGTCCTACTTTGCCGTTGCTTTCGATCCATACATCTTCTTGTGGATGCCCAAAAGCGTATTTACCAGCGGGCATATCTAGAGCTCGGCTTGTATCGCTGACTAAACAGAGCATTGTTGGCTTTTTCATTTGCCAAGCGAACTGCAAGAGTTCAGGGGAAAGATGGTAGCCGTCTGCGATCACCTCGGTGCTCATGGTTTCATGGGCCAGGACAAACTCAAGCATGCTTCCTTGCATAGGTGTCCCGAGTCTGGTTCGAACCGAAGCGACCGAGGACATTGCGCACCAAAAGTGATCCACGTGGGACATACCACAGCGATGAGCGCTGGCCATCTCGGTCCAACTCGAATTCGAATGCCCGCAGGTCACAAGGCAACCTTTCTTTTTTGCGTAGCGATAAAAATCGCTGCATCCATCGAGTTCGGCAGCGCATGTCGCGATACTTATAGGTCCAGCCTTAAAGTACGCTTCGAACTCCGATCGCACGGGAGCCCGACACCCTTCCTTGCGATGGCAACCGGATTTTTCGGGGGTGAAATAAGGGCCATAGAGGTGGACCCCCTGGATCGTCGGCAAGCTCGGGTCGCCTGCCCGAATCGTCGCATCGACGGACTTGATCATGCGAATAATCGACTCGTGCGAACCGGTCGTTGTGGTTGGGAAAATGGTGGTCGTGCCATGTCGCAGGTGGGTTTTGCAAGCTGTCTCGATGGCGCTGACCTGGCCGTCCATAAAGTCTGCACCGCCGCCGCCATGCACATGGATATCGACCCAGCCCGGGGAGATGTAACTGCCCGTCGCATCAATGGTTTGTACCTGTTTGGATATCCGCTTGGGGATTGTTCCAATTCGAGTCAATCTGCCTGCGGCCCACTCAACGTAAGCATCTTCAAGAACTCGATCTGGTAGGATCGCGATGCCGCCAACAAGGGCAAATCGCTGGGTGTCTTGAACTTGCTGAGGAAATAGTTTGCTCATATGCCTCGAGTGAGTATGACCATCAACGCGGCGAAGAGGCACAAGGCGATGGTGGCCAATAATCCCAAGACCATCCACTGCTTCTTGAGCTGTTTTTTCTTTTTTAGCGCTAAGGCAGCTTTGTTCGAGGCCGGAGCGTTAGGTACCGCTGGAGCGACAACAGCGGGCTCTATGTTTCTTTGAATCTCAGGGGCTGGCTTGGTGACCACCGGTGGTGAGCCGCCGAAGGGTTCGGGCACCAGTTCGTTGGCTGGGAACCATGTATCTAGTCCATCTCGCCACAAGAGCGAATCGGCGGTGACTCGTTTTTCTGCGATCCAGTCCAAGAGCATCTGTGTGGTTGCAGGTCCGTACTGACCTCCGCTCGGTGGCCTGACAAACCAGCGAGCATCAAGCAGTGGCAGGAGACTTGCAGGCATCGTCAGCGGGTCGGAGTGACCGGAGTTTGCAACTGGCTTTGGATCGACTGTCGGGGTTTCAACCGAACTCACCTTCGGAGCAACTGAGCTTGGTTTTGTTGCTTTAGGGCTTTTTGTTAAAACCGGTTTGATTGAATCGGCTTTAGGCTTGGTGTTTGCTTGTGATTTCGCCGTCACTGGGATTGCCGCAGATTCTTCGACGGCCAAAGAAAAGTCGGCACTCTTTGCAGGCACACGAAACGACCCTTGGCACTTAGGGCATTTACCTCGCTTGCCGGCTTGAAAATCTTTCACGTGCAAAGGCTGATTGCACATGTGGCAACTGAATCGAATCCCCATGGTTTTATCGATAAGTCTCGTGGCACTTGTTGCAGGATTGGTCGATTTTAGCCACAGCTCCTCGAGCCAGTTCGGCGTCCTTGCTCTTGACGGCCTTGAGTGTCTCTTTGGCGGCGCTGAGCATAGCCGTGGCAAATTGAACGTAACTCTCATCGTCAGCGTCGGTCATCCCTTCTTGGACGAGGATCTGACCATAGGCTGCGACGAGCTCGGCATACTTGGTGACTTCGTCGAGGTTATTGCTAAAGTTATCCTCGTTGCTGGTGTTCGGGGCGAGGTTCTCTCGCAAAGCCCATTCGAGGATTTGCATTGTGGGACCTCGGTCTGCGGTATCGGCCCAGGTCGTTTCTTCGGGATTCCCGTTGAGCTTTGAACCCTTGAGAAGATCTTGAAGATCCTGCTGCCTAAGTTTGGCTTCGTTGTATACGGGCTGAGTTCCGACTTTGCAGTTGGCTGCCATGCGGGCAAAGGCTGTTCGTGCGTAGGGAGCCGAGTTCTTCCAACGAATCTCTTCTGGATACTGGGCGATGATCCCCATAAGTGAACCCAGGAGCGTGAACTCTCGACGGGCTTCACCGTAACCACCGCTAGCAAACTTTGCCGGTGTGGTGATGATCCCATCGACCCGGGACTTGGACTCTTTAACAAGATCCTCGATGGTCGAGCCACTGATGAGTTGCTTCCAGACATCGTTGCCTTTGGCTGTCGGTGCAGTTTCACTCGAGTCGCTCGATGTGGTCATCGGAGCATCGGCGACTTGGGACGGTGCTCCGAGTGTTGCTGGGCCTTGGAGTTGGGAACGAGCATCGGCAAAAAACACTCCCGAAAACTCATTGGCTTGAAATTGCGGGGGTTTGGCTCGATCCGGTTTACGAACAGATTTTTGAGCCAAACTGTAGCTGCCAACGCTGGCAGAAAGAATCAGACCTGCCAACAGCGTTCTTTTTGGAATGGATCGTTGCATGGGATAAGTCAGCAATGAAGGGCTACTTGGTAATTCTCGTAGTTGGTACTCGAATCGCCTGGATCGCTTCGAGTCGGTCAGCTTTCCGAGGAACGCTGTTGAGCATCCGTCCACCTTATCATAGCATTTTACCCTTGGGCGATGGCAGTCGAATCTTTGAAAACTGGAGACAAAAAGCTCGCTACGAGGGCTCCGCAAAGCAGTCCTGTAGAAATGGCCCAAACGACTCTCGATAGTTGTACGTAAAGCATCAGTGAACTGAAACGATAGCCGTAGTTGATACCCAAGTGGTTGTAGGTTTGGTCGGTGCGAATCGAATCAGGTAATTGCCCCATCCGAGAATCAGAACCCGATGCGTATTTGAGTTGCTTGTACAACGGGCTTGTGGTTTGTTTGCTTTCCGAGAAGTACTTCAAATGATCGTTGACGTCGTTCCCTAAGCTACCCATCAGCAAGGAGACGGTAAAGCCGATCCAAAACGCTCGGTAGTGCCGATGCGTCGAACCGATGAAGGCAAGAAAAAGAGCCGCATGGAGCGGAATGAGCCCTTCGAGGATTCGATAGGTTCGCAGGCTTCCTTGCGTCAGATGCAAAAGGGCAAGCACAGCGGCAAAGATGAGAAATCCACCCGTGGCCCAAAGGGATAAAGAAAGAATGAACGACTTTACAAACGTGAATCGATCCTGCAATTGATCGATCACTTGCTCGATTTGCTCTCGGAGGATCACAACAAGGATCGTAAAGCAACAGGCAGCGAGTACATAGGCTCCAATATGCCAAATCGCGTGCCCTGTTTGTGAAAATTCCAGATGCGAGGAATAGTTGAGTATCGCTGTGGCGACAACAGTAACCAATAAGACGCACGCAAATGTGACAAGAACCGTAAACCACTTCATGGTATCTACCTTTCGATTAGGGTGTCCAAGTTGGCGAAGCGTCTGGTATGAAGTATACTGATGAGCCCGGGGGGAGGGTTGAATTTGGTCAATGAATCCCCCCTGCCCCACCTTTCGAATTCAAGGAAACCTGCCGTGCTTCGAGCCTTATGGACTGCGAAAATGGCCTTTCTCTTGGTGCTCGTTGCCTTGCGGTTGCCAACGATTCTATTGGCTAGTGAGCCCAACGCCGCGGTCGACAAACAAGTCGTCTCGCTGCTGGCAGCCCGCTGCTTGGAATGCCACAGCACCCAGGACCCATCGGGGGGCTTGGACTTAACATCCCAAGCTGGTTTGCAAAAAGGATCCGAATCCGGCCATGTGCTTGGCCAACCGTGGGACTCGAGCATCCTTTGGCGAGTGATCTCTGAAAAGGAGATGCCACCCAAGGGAGTTCTCGCAGAAAAAGAAATCGAGCTGCTGAAAAATTGGATTGCTCAAGGGGCCCAGTTGCCTTCGGATCCCATCGATCGCCTTGGGATCAGTTCTGACTATCGGGCCGGCTACGATTGGTGGTCTCTGAGCGAACTTTCCGAAAGCAGTCCTCCTTCCCAATACAACCAGGATTCTACCTTAGCGAATTTTAAGATTCGCAATGCCATTGACTCTTACGTATTAGACAAACTCCGCTCGCAGGGGTTAGAACCCAGTCGGCCTGCTTCCCCACGATCGCTTATTCGAAGACTCTCGATCGACCTAACTGGATTACCTCCGAGTTTCGATAAGGTCCAGGCCTTCGAAAAAGACCCAAGCGACCAAGCCTATTTGGCCTTGGTCGAAGAACTCCTAAGCTCCCCTGCTTACGGCGAGCGCTGGGCAAGGCATTGGTTGGATGTTGTTCGATATGGAGAGAGCGATGGATTCGAGCGGAATTATCCGAGACTTAGCAGTTGGCATTATCGCGATTGGGTGATTCGTTCGCTCAACAACGACATTCCTTATGATCAATTTGTGCGAATGCAGATCGCTGGGGATCAGATCGAGCCAAATCAGGAAGGTTATTCAGCGGTAGGATTTTTAGTCTCAGGCGTCCACAACACCGTCGTCGGATCGAGCGATCGGATGAAGCGGATTGCCCTTCAAGATGAACTCGAAGAGAAAATCGGGACGATGTCCCAGGCCTTTCTAGGTCTGACAGCCCAATGCGCAAGGTGCCATGAGCACAAATTCGACCCCATCAGTACCGAGTCCTATTATCGACTCGCCGCAGCGATCCAAGGGGTCTCCCATGGCGAGCGAGAGATCGTCGATCCAGAGCAACAAAGGCACGAGAGGGATTTGGAACTCGAACGAGCCAAGGTTCTTCGAGACCTTAGAGAACTCCAGCAGCGAGCCTTGCAAGTTGCCCTCAAACAGCAGGCCGATGAATCCGCGATCCCTTTGCCTGTAGCGGCTTGGAACTTTGAAACCCCAATCGAGTCTACTGAAGCTGATTCAAAAACGGCCAAGGACAATTCGCTTGAGCGAACTTTTTACGATAGCGTCCGTGGCCTTGCGGGGCGATGGACCGGAAGCCCAGAGGCGCTTGATGCAAGTCGCACAGGAAAAGGTTTGGTGCTCGACGGCAGATCCTACCTGGAAACCGACCCGATCGATTTTGCAATCGAGGAAAAGACCCTTACGGCTTGGGTGAAGATCGATCCGCTGGATCAGGCCGGCGGTGGCGTGCTGAGCATTCAAACGCTCGATGGAGCGGTCTTCGATGCAATCGTTTATGCAGAACGCGAAGAGCGTCAGTGGATGGCCGGGAGCAATGTTTTCGCAAGATCGCATCCCTTTGGTGGCAACCAGGAATCGAGCGATCGAGTTCATATTGCCATTCGCTACCGAGCCGATGGAACAATTGAAGCGTTTCGAAATGGATCCCTTTACGGAAAGGGATATCGGACCGGTTTGCAGAAATTCCAAGAAGGCAAATCCCAGTTTCTCTTGGGACTGCGTCATGGCCCTGCTGGGGGTAATCGATGGCTAAGCGGGGTGATCTACAAGGCGGCATGTTTCGATACGGCACTGAGTGACGAAGCGATTGCTAAACTTGCGCAGAAGCCGCAAATCGAATGGAACCTGCATGATGCTTGGAAATCCCTCGGGGAGTCATTCATCACCCAGAGGCAAGAGTACCAAGAAGAGTTGCGCCGGATCGATCGCGAACTTCAAGACATCCGCTCGACGCTCAAACATAAGATCTACAGCGTCGTTTCCAACCCATCGATCGGACCGACAAAGGTCTTGATTCGTGGGGATGTTTACAAAGAGGGGGCCCAGGTTCGAGCAGGTGGAATCGATACTGTCGGTGGCCCACGCGGGGACTTTGGATTGCCTGCGGATGCAACCGATGGCCAGCGACGCTTGGCACTTGCTGATTGGATCACACAAACGAATCGTCCGTTACTGGCTCGGGTGATCGTCAATCGACTTTGGCACTATCACTTTGGCGCCGGGATTGTTGAAACCCCGAATGATTTCGGCTTCAATGGAGCAAGACCCTCTGATCGCGAATTGCTCGATGCGATGGCCAAGGAATTCCTCGCCGGCGGACTGAAACTCAAGTCGCTTCATCGGCTGATCGTCACATCGAGTGTTTATCGGCAATCGAGCCAACCCCGTGAGGATGGGATCTCCAAGGATGCGTCGAATCGATTCTTGTGGCGATATCCCGTGCGCCGACTCGATGGGGAATCGGCAAGAGACTCGATGCTTCAGATCGCGGGGTTACTCGACACGAGGCTCGGGGGGCCGGGCTATGTGGATGTTGATTACAAGGACACCAACGGGACGACTTACTATGTCCCGAAAGCCCAAGAGCCTCCAGATTGTTTTCGTCGAACCGTCTATCGATTCAATCCACGGTGCGAACGTGTATCGATGCTCGATGTGCTCGACTGTCCCGATCCATCGGCTACGGCTCCTAAAAGGGCTATGACAACCACACCGCTTCAGGCCCTGAGTTTGCTCAATAGCTCGTTTGTATTTCAGATGTCCGATGCCTTGGTCGATCGATGGTCCAAAGCGGGTTCCGACGACGAGGCGATCGTAGGGTTGTTTCGAAGCGTGTTGCTCAGAGATCCGACGAGCGAGGAGCTGTTGCAGGCTCAAGGTTTGGTCGGCGAGCATGGGCTCAGGGCTCTTGCTCGCGCGTTATGGAACTCGAACGAATTTTTAGTGCTGGACTGAGCATGATCAACCCACCGAAGCTTTCAACGCGCAGAGATTGGCTCGATTGGTCCGGACGAGGTCTAGGGGCCACGGCCGTGCTGACGCTGCTTGCCCAAGAAGGACTTCTTGGACAGACCGCACAGGCCGAGGGTTCGAGACGCCCGGAGCCTAGGGCCAAGCGGGCGATTCAGATCTGCCTTGTTGGAGGGCTAAGCCACCTGGATTCGTTCGATTACAAACCCGAGCTTGAAAAACTCCATGGCAAGACGCTGCAGACGCAGGAGAAGCCCGATATTTTTTTTGGCCAGATGGGCCTGCTACGCAAAAGCGATTGGGAGTTTCGTCCGCGAGGCCAAAGCGGACTTGCTATCTCCGAGTTGTTTCCCGCGATAGCCTCCCAGGCCGACCGATTGACGGTGATTCGATCGATGGTCACCGAGTCGGCCAACCATACACCTGCGCTTTTCTTTGAGAATAGCGGTTTTGAGTTCAACGGTTTCCCCTCGGTGGGTAGCTGGCTCTCGTATGGACTCGGATCGATCGCTGAGGACTTGCCTGCTTATGTCGTTTTGCCAGATGGTCGTGGAGGCCCCAATGGAGGTGCTTCGAATTGGACCCATGGCTTTTTGCCCGGGCAGCATCAAGGCGTTGTCTTTCAAGCCAACGGGCAACCGGTCAGGGATCTGCAACCTGCGCGGGAACTCAGCCATCAAGAGGATCGCGCGACTTGGGCGATGGTTGATTTTCTCAATCGCAAACATCAAGCCCAGCACGGATCGGAGGACTTGTTGGCTTCGAGGATTGAGAGCTATGTACTTGCGGCAAAGATGCAGATGTCGGTCCCACAAGTAGCGGACTTGGATCAAGAAACACAGGCAACGCAAACTCTGTATGGACTCGATCGTGCCGAGACGGCTGATATGGGGCGACGTTGTTTGCTGGGTCGAAGACTTCTGGAACGAGGAGTTCGATTCGTCCAACTCTATTCGGGTGGACCGATTGCTGGGACACCGAGAACCAGTTGGGATGCCCACGAGAATGTGCTTGAAAATCATGCAGCCGAGGCTCGACGGATCGATCAACCGATCGCAGCACTGCTCGATGACTTAAGTGCCCGAGGGATGCTCGAGGACACGTTGGTCCTTTTTACAACCGAATTTGGACGAACTCCTTTTTCTCAATCTGCGGCCGATGTCGCTGGTCCAGGAAGGGATCATAATCGCTATGCGTTTAGTTGCTGGATGGCAGGAGCGGGACTCAAGCCTGGCTTGGCGTACGGGCAATCCGACGAGATCGGTTGGAAGACTGCTGAGAATCCGGTTTCATGGCACGATTTCCATGCAACGGTGTTGCATCTCTTTGGAATCGACCACACGGAATTGACCTACTATCACAACGGGATCTATCGACGCTTGACCAATGTCCACGGAGAGGTTGTTCGGGGTGTCTTGGGATAAGGATCTAGTTTCCTAGCAACCCAGCTTGGCTTAGAGCTTGGTCAAGTCGATTGCGAAGCAAGTCCATTTGGTCGTGGCACAAGGATTGACCGATCTGGCTTGCTGCAAAGAGGGACGCGTAGAGGATCATCGAGGGCACTGCTACGACCCACCCCCATGGAAAGTGCCCGAGCATCCATTGGGAACCACCGAAGAGGACCGCGAAGAATATGCAGCAAAACAGTGCTAGGTAGAAGATCCATATCAAGGTCCAGAGATTCGGTCGTGGTGCAAAGCGTCCGATGAGTTTGCATGCCGTCGGCTTATCGGCATCGACAAAGTAAACCGACAGGTGAGGTGACCAAAGTCGGTGCAAGTGGTCTTCAAGATGAAACTCGGAATATTCGCCATAAACGATATAGAGCGACCCAGGAGTTTTGGTCTTCATCACCGCTTCAAATACCGCAACAGCTTGGGACTTGGGGCAGCCGATGGGAATCTGAAATGTAGGGCGTATCGCCAGCCCAAACATAGCAACTCTAATTGACGCTGAATGGAGGAGGGTTGCCGTCGAACGTTCGAATCGGCTTGTCATGCGCTAGAGCATTGGACTTATTCGTTTTCACCCAGTTTACGAGTTGCTCGGCTAGGATCTGATAACGAACTTCAACGCGATGCTCTCCGAGAAGCATTTGTTTGACTGCGATGGGGAAGTTGATTGCATAGGCGATCACATCGGTCAGGGATGCCAGAGGAATATGCTGGCTGAGCAGGTCGTTGAAGGAATCCGAATCGGCGAGGTCTTCCGGGAGAGCTGGCCGGAAGAGTTTCAGCAGTTCCAGCCTAGCGGCTTCCTGGGCCAAAGGATCCTCCATCGGGATGTCCTCGATGATTTCGACGCGAGCTTTGCGAAACGGAGCATCCTCGGACAATTCTTCGATGATCCTCGCTCGCTGGATCCCGGCAAGCAAGATGTTGTGTCGGCCATCCCCCACAGGAGTGTGCGATACGACACGCCCGATGCAAACAAACTTCGAGAGACTTGGAACTTGCTGGTAATGGGATTCCCAGCCCGGATCCAGGACGGCCATCGTAATGAGGTGATCCGATTCGAGAGCTTCGCTGAGCATCTCGCAGTAGCGGGGCTCGAAGATGTGCAGGGCCTGGATCACATGCGGAAACATCACCAAGTTCGGGAGCGGAAAGAGGCGGACAATTCCGTCAAAGTCGGTTGGTAGCCCTAGTTTTTCCCAGTGTCCCATGTGGCTTGATCGAGCAACCTCGATGCTTTCTCAAGAATCTCGCGATAGTTTTCCGAATCCTGCGCCGGGCATTGTACGGTGTTGTCCAGCGGTGTCAGCTGAAAATGAAGTGAAACCAAGATTAACGGCGTAAAAAGCACCGTTAACAAGCGTCGCAAGCAGTCTCCTATTCATCAAGCGATGCGATTTCCGCGAGTGTATCGTATTGGCGACGCGATAGGTGCAGGAGTGACGACAGACAAAAAATTGCCGTTTTGCTTGGAAGAATCGAAAAAGTTGAGGGTACAAGTTGCGGGTCTATACACTATAATGGGGGTATCCCTCCTAGCTGTAGGTCCGATTGCTTACAAAGTCGCCAAGTCGATTCGCAACGATTTGGCTCTTAATCATCAAAGCACCCGCAAGCTATTTCCCACCTTACGATCACAATCAACCTGTTTCCAAATGCGCGTAGGAGTTCGAATGATGAGATGCTTAGGTAACCCCATGGGACGGCGTGGCTTTCTAACCGTCGGCGCAGTCGGAGGCCTAGGGCTGACCCTGGGTGATATGTTCCGCATGCAAGCCCGAGCCGATAAGAAGCACTACGACTTCATCGAGGCCAAGGCCGAGAGTGTCATTCATATCTTCCTACCCGGTGGTATCGCCCACCAAGAGACCTTCGATCCGAAGCCATACAGTCCGCTTGAGTATCGCGGAGAGATGAAGCCGATCAAGACCAAGACTGGGGATGTGTTTTGCGAAACCGTTCCGCGTCTAGCGAGCATCTCGGATAAGTTCACTGTGATCCGTTCTTTGACTCACGGTGAGGCGGCCCATGAACGGGGCACTCATAACATGTTTACGGGTTACAAGCCCTCGCCTGCATTGTCATACCCAAGTTTCGGTTCGGTTGTGAGTCATGAGTATGGACCTCGCAACAACCTACCTCCTTATGTTGCCATTCCTAACAACCCCAACGAGTTCTCCGGATCGGGTTACCTCAGCTCTAGCTACGGCCCGTTCAGCTTAGGCGCCGACCCAGCGAATAAAGGATTCAAAGTTCAAGACTTGAACCTCCAAGGGGATGTCGACATGGCTCGCTTTGGTCGTCGCCGATCGGCCTTGCAAGCGGTCAATGAGTATTTCGAGTCCAAGCAGAAATCGGATAATCTCACCGCCATGGACACCTTCTATGAACGAGCCTACTCGCTGATCAGTTCCGATTCGGCACGAGAAGCGTTCAACATCGAAGCGGAAGACAATTCTTTGAGAGACAAGTATGGACGCAATGCCGCAGGTCAACGCTTGCTCATGGCACGACGACTGGTCGAAGCCGGTTCGCGGATGGTAACGGTCACTTACGGTGGCTGGGATATGCACGGTCAGATCGCTGCCAGCATGCGACGCGATATGCCACCGCTAGATCAAGCCCTTGCGACCCTTATCGAAGACCTCGAAGCTCGCGGTCTTTTGAGCAAGACCTTGGTGATGGTCAGCAGCGAATTTGGTCGTACCCCCAAGATCAACAACGATGGTGGTCGAGACCACTGGCCCAAGGTCTTTAGCGTCATGCTCGCCGGTGGCGGTATCAAGGGTGGATTGATCTACGGTTCCTCAGATGCAACGGCAACCGAGCCAGAGTTCGATCCTGTCTCCCCAGAAGACCTCGCTACAACCATGTATCACTTGATGGGTATCGTGGCCGACAAAGAGCTCATGGCTCCTGGCGATCGTCCGATCGAGATCTGCGATGGTGGCAAGGTGGTCACCGATTTGATTGCCTAAGGGTTTCGGCAGTCTCCCCTTTTAGTGCTTTGATTCTCAATGAAAAGCGACGAGGTCGTGATGATGATTTGGTCGATGTCCATCGGTACGCCTGCAATGCTTCAAGCGAGCCGCAAGCTTGCTCGGGCCAGCGCCTTAGGTTTGTCAGCGATAGCCTGTTTGGGGATCCCTAGCTTGCAAGCTTCCCAGCCCGAAGCCAATGCCCTGTCGGTCATCGGCGTGCAGCGGGGTCAAGCCGTTGAAGTGCAGATTTCAGGGGCTCGCTTGGGCGATGCTCGGGAACTGCTTTTTTACACACCGGGACTTAGTGCCAGCAACATCACCAAGGTTGACGATAACAACATCAAGGTCACGATCACGGCCGCAGCCGATGCCAAGCCGCAATTGCATCCGTTTCGAGTCATCACTGCGACCGGAACGAGCAACATGCGGCTCTTTGGTGTATCGGCTCTGCCGAGCGTCGCCGAAGTCGAGCCCAACAGTGAATTCGCGAAGGCTCAAGAGATCGCTTTCAACTCGACAATCGATGGCGTCGTTCTCAATGAAGACGTCGATTACTACTCGGTCGAATTGGAAGCCGGACAGCGTCTCAACGTCGAACTCGAAGGACTACGGCACGCTTACCTGAACAACTTCTTTGATCCTTACGTAGCGATCTACGATGCAAACCGTTTCGAAATCACTGCCAGTGATGACTCGGTCTTCTTGCAGCAAGACTGCTTGTGCTCGATGGTCGCTCCGGCAAAAGGTCGTTACATCATCGAAGTCCGCGAAAGCAGTTTTGGTGGAAATGACCAGTGCAAGTATCGACTGCACGTAGGTGGCTTCCCCAGGCCAGTAGCCATCTTGCCATCCGGAGGGCCTGCCGGTCAACCATTAACAGCCACCTGCATCGACCTGCTGGGAAACTCTTGGCAAGAGACCTTTGACATCCCTGCCGATGCTCGAACCAAATCCGCAGGAGTGTGGTCCCAGCAAGGAGGCCTCATCGCCCCCTCACCGAACATGCTTCGTGTCAATTCGCTTCCTAATGTTTTGGAAACCGAACCGAACTCCGACTACAACGCGATCCCCACTTCACACCCTGTGCCTGTTGCATTCAACGGAGTTTTGGAATCCGAACAGGATCGAGACTATTGGGTTTTCGAAGCCAAGAAAGACCAGCAGCTCGATATCCATGTGCATGCTCGGACGCCCTTGCGATCTCAAGTCGATCCTGTCTTGCAAATTTTCAAGGTCGGTGGAGGTGGACTGGCATCCAACGACGACCAAGGTGGTCCGGATAGTTATTTGAGTTTCAAGGTTCCAGAAGACGGTAAATATGCAGTTTGCGTTTCGGATCACTTGGGGCGCGGTGGCAAGCACTTTGTCTATCGAGTCGAAGTAGCTCCGGCGGATGCCGAAGTGCAAACGACCGTCAACGAGCAAGAACGTTATGTCTCCCAGGTCGTCAACGTACCAAAGGGTGCAAGGATGGCCATTGAAACCAACTTGGTTCGCAAGAATGTGGGTGGAGAGGGACGCATCAGTGTTCCGGATCTTCCCGCAGGTGCAACGCATTCCGATGGCCTAGTTGCAGCCGATCAAAGTTTGATTCAGATGATCTTTAGGGCCGCACCCGATGCAGCAAACGCCTCGAAGTTTGTCGATCTGTCCGCAAGTTTGACGGTGTCTCCGGAACGAACACTCACAGGATTCCTCAACCAAAGAACACAGTTGATTCGTGGACAAAACAATGTCGATGTTTGGGGAATGTGGCACGATCGCTTAGCCGTCAATATCGTTGATGCAGTTCCTTATGACATCGAGATCGTACAGCCTCAAGTACCGATCGTTCGCAACGGCTCGATGAACTTGACGATCAACGCCAAGAGAAATCCCGGTTTTGACAAACCGATCAATTTGAGATTGCTCACAGCACCTCCAGGCATTGGAGCTTCCCCTGTGACCATCCCGGGAGATCAGTCGACGATTCAAATGAGCATCACGGCAAACAACCAAGCGGCGATTCGCAAGTCGCCGATTTTGGTACTCGCAAGCACCGACAGCGGATTTGGGCCAGTGACCATCGCCTCGGAGTTTGTCGAGTTGGATGTCCAAGATGCATTGTTCCAATTCAAGTTCACCAAGACTATGGCCGAACAGGGCAAGCCTGCGGATGTGGTTGTCGGTATCGAACTCAAGCGTCCTCCGGAAGGTACCGTCGAAGTCGAGATCTTGGGCCTGCCACCAGGAACGGCTTGTGCAACTCCCAAGTTGACCGTAGCCGCAGATGCCAAGCAACTGGTCTTCCCGCTGACGATCCCACCCGAGACCCGCGCTGGGAATTATAAAACGATCGTTGCTCGCGGCACGGTCACCAACGACAAGGGTTTGATCTCTCAGACCAATGGAAACGCCGAGGTTCAAATCGATGTGCCTGTCGCTCCTCCGCCTGCCCCGGCCGCTGCGGCTGCCCCAATGCCCACTCCCCCACCGGCAACTCCCACTGAAAAACCACTCAGTCGACTCGAACAACTACGTCAGCAAAAAGGCGCAAAGCCCTAGTTAGCCATCCTACTCTGATTACCGATTACACAATCATGCGAACTTTTAGATCTACAAGAACAAGCCTCCTGGTAGGTGCTCTGGCTTTTGCTTTGCCGGTCGCTGGATCTTTTGGGGTGTTAGCCCAAGACCCCGCACCGGAGGCACCACCGACACCGGCGCCTGCACCGACAGCACCTGCCGCAGCACCGATTGCGTTCAAATCGCTTGTCGTCTATCCACCTGCGATCAAAATCAGTGCCGCCAACGACTTGCAACACATCAGTGCCGTCGCGACGCGGGCCGATGGAATTACCGTCGACGTGTCGGATCGAGTTCAGTGGAAACTCGAGAATCCTGCA
>JBJSXX010000415.1:0-18363 GCA_046086605.1 Pirellula sp.
AGAGATTTAATCCAAACGCACCTACCTGCGGATTTGGTATCGGCGCTGGATCTTGATTCGCTCGAGCTCCAAAAAGACACCTTTGTCGACGAGGAACTGCGAGAAAGTTATTCGGATTTGCTCTATTCGGTGCAGCTTACAGATCAAGACGGCCAGCGGGGCCAGGGCCAGGTTTATTTGCTGCTGGAGCACAAGAGCCAGTCGGATCCGATGACGTGTTTTCAGTTGCTCCGTTACATGGTTCGGATATGGGAGCAGCGACTACGAAATGGTCAGTCTTTGTGCCCCGTGTTTCCGCTGGTGGTCTACCATGGCCAGGAGGCTTGGTCAGCTCCGGTGAGTCTGGAAGAGCTCATCGGAGGACCTAGGAAGCTATTTGATTATGGTATTCGGTTGGCTTATCCGGTATTGGACATAGGTCGGATTCCGGATGAATCGCTGGCTGGAGAACCCTTTTTGCAAAGTATCCTCGGGCTGCTAAAATATGGGCGCAGCAGGGACTTTCAGGACAAGCTTGAGTTCCTATTGCGTTGTTTGCTTGAGAGCGGTGACGGAGAGTTGCACCTTGGGCATTTGAAAGCCGTTGTGGTTTATATTTCGGCAGTGAGTCCGTCGATACCTTTGGAGGTCCTTGAGATGAATTTCGAAAAGATGTTTCCAATGCAATACGAGCCAGGTTCAATCGCCGATCAATATATCAAAAAAGGCAGGCAGGAGGGCCTTCAAGAAGGCCTTCTGGAAGGACGACAAGAAGGACGACAAGAAGGACGACAAGAAGGACGACAAGAAGGACGACAAGAAGGCCTTCAGGAGGGGCGGCAAGAAGGCCTCAAGGAAGGCGAGATCCACTTGATCCAAACTTTGCAGGAGATTTTGGGTTTGCCGATCAGCGATGAAGCGACGTTGGAGGGTCAGTCGCTTGGGCAGTTGCAAGCGATCACCGGCGAGCTTCGCCAGCAGTTCCGCGATCGCAAATAGTGTTGCTTGATTGTGAAAGAGTTGTCGGTCTTCTTTCGCCAAAGGCGAAATTCATTCTAGACTGGGGCAACGTCCCAGGACTTGGTGTCCGTATTCCAGGGACGCTGCCCCTGGCTGTGGTGATTATGGCCGTTGGCAAATCGGAGTACCCGTTTCTCGCTCCAGTCGGCTAACGGCAACGGGTCAATGCTTTTCCATCAATCCAATCTCTTCTCCAACGCACATACTCGAACTTCCAATGGCATCGCCTCTGGGCATGCGAGCATCGCTTGCCAAAGCTCCTCCTCGGTGGCGATTGTCCGATCTCCTGTCGGCACCCATGTCAATAGAGACTCGGTTCCTTCGCTTATGCTACCTAATTGCTGGTCGATACCCAAAAATTTCGCAGGACAAATCGTGCATTGCGCCATCCAATAACGAGCACCTAAATCCGGAAACTTCTTGCAAGCAGTCTTCCACTCTTCAAAAAGCGATAAATCGGGATTCGAGTATTTCGAGTCAGTTCCCAAAAACAGACCGATCCCCCAATCAGCCAGAATTTTCGCAGGATGCTCTTGGTGACGAAAATGGCTATGGGTTCGAGGGCAATAGACCACTGCGACTCTATCGCGATACGGAACCATCTGATCGATCTGCGAGACACTCAAATAGTTTCCATGAGCGATCAGAACACGATAAGACTCAAGCAATAACTTCAGGTACTCATCGATCGACCCTCGGTTCGCAATATGCGGTTCGTCGACCCAAGGGGTAATCCACTGCTTGAATGGCCCGCTATTCGAATCAGCATATTCAAGCTCTTCAAGGCTCTCTGCCAAATGCATGCTGAGCAACCCTCGATGTTGGTATTGCGACTCAGCAGCCTGCTGAACCAATCGCTTCGATGCCGTATAGGGGGCATGAGGTGCAAGGCCCAAAGGGGCTCGACATGCACTATCGTCCGTGTCGATCCAATCCTCTCGGATTTTTTGCGCGAATCCCCAAGTCTGTTCGTAGCGTGCCTGATTTACATCGACTAGTTCGATACATGGTTTGATGTAGATAGGAACTTCGGGAACCAGGGCGCGACAAGCCTCCGAGTCCGATCCCTTGCAGCAATCCCTGGCCGCTTGCTCACTCCACTGAACCGACCAAGGTGCAGTGACATTGTCGACCACAAACCGTGTCCCTGACTCCCAAGCTTGTCTAACCCCCAGCCCAATTGCCTTCTGCTTGATCGAAGCTATATCTCCATTGGATTTGATCATGGCCATGCGACGTGCCATGAGTTGATCGAGCCACCCGACCATGCTACCAAAACCTTGATCGGTCTGCGGCACTGGCAACGGCTGATCGATGTCGCTTAGCTCTAAATGGCAATGCGCGTTGATGAGTCCCGGAAGGATCGCACCACCGCGCAATTGCACTCTGGGTATGTTGAGAAATCTCTCAGGCAGTCGCGTTCCAACATGCACAATCTTTCCGGCATTGACCACCAAGAATCCTTCGCGTATCGCGGGGGATTCCATAGGTAGGATCCAGTCCGATTCTATAACCAACGATGCCACAGGCGGTCGATCGTCCTACTAAGATAGATTGTCGACTTCGAAACCTTTGCGGTAGGTTCGTCGAAGCAGCGCGTTGGCCAATTCGTGATTGGGAATCGAAATCGCTTCAGCATTCCATTGCAATTCGCTTCCTGGGAATCGATTTGCAAGCGTCCCTAGCAAAACGGCTTCGGTCAGCGGTCCTGCATAGCCAAAGTGGGCGGTCGTCGGGGCACCACCCAAGCACGCATCGACAAACAAATGGTAATGATTTCCATCCGGGGCTGCTTCGATTTTGTAATCAGCGAACTGTTTCGCAGGCAATAATATCGGCATGGCGACGTGTGGCAACAATACCGCCCCTTTCTCACCCAAGAAGATAGATCCTTGATCGGGCAGTCCGATCCTCTTGCCGTCGGCTCCTTCCAAGGGCCAAGCAGCGGTGTCGGGCATCTTTCCTCCATCGCTCCAAGTCAGAAGGAAATCGTTGGTGGTAAAGGGCGAGGCTGGGAAGGTGTAACGGGTGTGGTTTTGCATCCCGAAGGACTTCTTCGGGGCCGCTGAACTGCTCGAAATGACCTTGGTCGGCGTCCCGAGTTTGAGGGCCGAAAAAACTGGATCGAGAATATGGATCGCCATGTCCCCCATGGTCCCGCATCCATAGTCGTACCAGCGTCTCCAATTCCCAGGATGAAAATGACCTTGGGAATAGGCTCTTTCAGGAGCCGTACCAAGCCACAAATCCCACTTAAGAGAGTCTGGCACTGGGGTCGGATCTGGATCTGGACCTTCGTAGCCCCAGGTCTTGTTGCTCCAGGAATGTGTTTCTTTGACCTTGCCGATCGCTCCGCTTTGAATCAGCTTCACTGCAGTTCGATAAGCACTTGCCGAATGGATCTGCGTTCCCATTTGGGTAACGAGCTTGTTCTTCTCGGAAATGAGCTTCAATTGCCGCGACTCATGCACGTCGTGGGTCAGCGGCTTTTGGCAGTAAACATGCTTGCCGTAGTTCATCGCGGTCATGGCCGCAGGGGCATGGGTGTGATCAGGAGTGGAAACCGAAACGGCGTCGATTTGGCCGGCCATTTCAGCGAACATCTTTCGAAAATCGCTAAAGCCCTTCGCGTTCGGATGACGCTTGATTGCGGCCGCTAGATTGTTCGAATCGACGTCGCACAAGGCCACCACATCGACTTTGCTGTGGGAGCTGAGCGAACCTAGGTCTGCCGAACCCATGCCACCTACTCCGATGCTCGCAAGGCGAAGTCGGTCTGCAAGGATCGGAGAGGCTTGAAGTCCACCGGCCAAGTGTGCTGCAGCGATGGCACTGGCCGTTTGTGAAAAGAAGACTCGGCGATTGTTCGAATGGTTCTTCATGATCCAGATCCAATGAGTACAAAACGGGGGGAGGAACATTCCAATAGGTATCTAACACTCGCTCTAGTTTATCCAAAGCTCGATGCGACGTGGTAAGCTATCGAGTGTTGCAAAGTAATTTTCTCTCCTTTGAGTCCCATCAGCATCAAATTATGACCAAATCATCCACTAGCCAGCAACCGCATCCCAATCGAGTTCGCCCCCAAGGCTCGGTTCGTTACGACCATTCAGGACGTGTCGTCTTGGTCACCGGCGGCAGCAATGGAATCGGTCTAGCGATCTGCCGAGGGTTCTCTGACGCAGGAGCCCAGGTCCTGTGCGCCGACATCGCACCGTTTCCTGACCTAAACGATTCGAGTGTCACCTACATCCATACCGACGTTTCGAGGGAATCCGATTGCCAGCGAGCCGTCGATATGGCTCTAGAAAAATTCGGAGCGCTCGATGTCCTTGTCAACAACGCTGCGATCCAGCCAGCTTCGTCCTACGTTCGCGTCGAGGATCTTCAGAGCGAGGATTATCAAAGGATGCTTTCGATCAATTTTTCAGGGTACACGCTTATGGCTAAGTATGCACTGCGAGCCATGCGCCTGCAGCAATCGGGTGTGGTGGTCAACATCGCTAGCGGTCAGGCCCATCGCACGACGCGCGGGGTACCGGTATACGGCCCGATCAAGGCAGCAAACATTCTTCAGGCAATGCAGTGGGGAGTCGAATATGCAAGAGAAGGCATACGGGTCGTGAGCGTATCGCCTGGCGCGATCGATACACCGCTTGTGCGAGCGACACTCGAGGCACAAGGCGGCGAGCAGGAGCTTGCCAATCGACACCCGCTTGGTCGAATCGGCAAGCCCGAAGAAATCGCTGCAGCGGTGCTTTGGCTATCGAGCCAGGATGCATCGTTTATCACAGGCACCGACCTTGCGGTCGACGGAGGACTCGGTGCCTTTGGCGCTTTTGCAGATCCCTATGCCGCTCCGAGTTCTTAGTTCAAGTGCTGTTGTAGATAATTCGCACGTTCGGTATTTCGGTCGCTACCGCTTAGTTTCCGGCCGCGTAGTTTTTGAAGGTGGGCCGGTTGGGTGTGGATGAACATCTTATTGAGCGTTGGAATACTGAGTCCTTGGATCAATCCAAGATTGATGCCCAGTCGCACTTTGCTCAAATAATGCATCGTCTCTTCACTGCTGATCTTCTTGGCCGTCTTTAGAATCCCATGAGCACGACTTACCAGATCGCTCAGATCCGCGCGGTCTTCATTTAATAGAAACTCTCTGGCTTCTCGCTCGTAATCGATCAGTTGTGGCACGACCTCGCGCACTCTTTGAATCAGCTCTGCTTCGGTTTTACCAAGTGTCGTTTGATTGCTGACTTGATAAAAGTCTCCCATGAACTGGGAACCTTCACCAAAGAGACCTCGCACAGCGACATTGATTTTTCCAAGGGCGCGAAAGACTCGCTCGATTTGCTTGGTCGCTACCAACGCCGGCAGATGGAGCATGACGCTCACACGCAGCCCAGTACCTACGTTGGTTGGACATGCGGTCAGATAACCAAATTTGCTCGTAAAGGCAAATTGCAAGTGAGTTTCAAGCGTGTCATCGATTTGATTGATGCGATTCCAACCATGCTCTAAGTCAAATCCGCTCTGCATGACCTGCAGACGCAAATGGTCTTCTTCGTTGACCATAATGCTGAATCGCTCCGAAGGATCGAGGATCACGGCTCGGGTTCCTTCGGCATCGCTGAGTTCATGGCTGATGAGTTGGCGTTCCATGAGGAATTGACGATCCAGGTCGCCGAGTTTACTCACGTCGATGTATTGGGCATCGGTGCCGAGCTCTGATCGATCGAACGCTTGCTGGACGGTAGCTGCGATCTGAGCTTTTTGTTTTGCCGAGCATTTGCGGATAAATGGGAAGTCAGACAGATTGCGAGCCAGGCGAACGCGGCTACTGATAACGATGTCCGAGTCGGGCCCATCGCCTCGCAACCACTCTCCGGTATGTTGTGCTAAATCGTCTATTCTCACGTTGGATCAATCCGAGCGTCTGCGTTGGGTGAATCTAGTTCTTGTCTGGATCTTCAAAATCATCCTCATCTCCGAAAATGTCTTGATCCTCGTCGATGTCTTCATCGATGTCTTCATCGATGTCCTGGTCATCCATTTCCTCTTGCTCATCGGAATCCTCATCGAGATCATCGAGATCATCGATTTCCGAGATGTCCTTTGGCAACGACTGAAAAGCTTCTTCGAGTTCCATCAGCTCCATCTCTTGGTCATCGAGTTCGAGCGATCCGTTTTCGACAGCTTTAATCTTGTCTCGGATACTGCTAGCCTCCTCGTAATTCTCGGCGTCGATGGCCCGTTGCAAAGCCGAGCGAAGCCGGTTGAGTTGGAAGTGACGTTTGGGTGTGCCCCCGAGGTTTTTCGGGACTTTGCCCACATGTTTCTGGGCACCGTGGATGTTGATCAGCAAGGGTTCGAGATCCTGCTCGAAAACGACATAATCATAAGGGCATCCTAAACGGCCACCCTTGCGAAACTCTGAAAAGGTAATCCCGCACATCGGACACGACTTCTTGTCGGTTTCGGCCATCTCATGGGCCGCTTTTTCGAGTTGCAATTGCTTGGCGAGCAATTCCGAAAGTGCTGGCGTGGATTCCACGGACTCCCCAGGTTTGAAAAAGATCCTCGCATGGTCTTCGCACAAATGGATAATCGTCGGGCCTGACGGGTCGGTCAGTTCCGTGATGTGAAAAATCGCATTTTTATCGCAGTGCTGGCACTTCATCGCATTTTTTAGTTTTCCGATTCGCGGATCCAAGATGGCTTGATAGTATAAGCACATCGAGCCGATCGGGCGATGCTCATCGGCCTATGTTTCGAACAACTCCGGGACGAATTTTTTTCCTTAAAATGACCACTTTTCCAAGTTTCGAGACTTACCGGGATCTCTATGAGCGTTTCGATATCGTACCGGTCTATCGAAGACTCCTGAGCGATCACTTGACACCTGTGAGCGCCTTTCGTCTTCTTGATGACGGAACCTCTTCGGCAGGGCTTTTCGAAAGCGTCATCGGCGGGGAAAAAATCGGACGCTATTCCTTCATCGCCGTCGAGCCCCGGGCACGCATTGTGGCCTATGGATCCAACGTGCAATACTACACAGACGGCAAGCTTGAAGAGTTCCAGTCCCCCGATCCACTAGAATTTCTATCTAAGCAACTTGGAAACCAATCCATCGCCACCGTCGATCAACTCCCACCTTTCGTCGGCGGTGCCATCGGATATGCCGGCTACGACGTGGTCAGGTATGTTGAAAACCTACCGAACATTCCCAACGATGATCGCCAACTACCCGACCTGGACTTTGGTTTCTACGACCAATTGGTGGTATTCGATCATGTCAACAAAACCATCATGGTGGTGGTGTTGTCTCACACAAACCAAGGCGAATCTCCAGAACAAGCTTACGCGCACGCCACGCAATGGATCGATCGGATCGTCGAGCGTCTCGATAGCCCCCTCCCGCAACACTCTCTGGCCGATGTCCCACTGACTTATTCTCCTAGGCTCAGTCCGAAGTCCAATTTTACCCAAGAGGGTTTCGAGGCAGCGGTGCTTCGATGCCGTGAGTACATTCAGGCAGGGGACATCTTTCAGGTCGTCTTGAGTCAACGGTTCGAGGTCCCTTGCCAAAGCGACCCCATCGAAATCTTCCGCACCTTGCGCGTGATCAACCCGAGTCCGTTTATGTTCTTGCTCCGTACCCCTCAGTGCACCCTTGTCGGGAGCAGTCCCGAGGTCATGGCCAGAGTGGTCGATCGAGTCGTAACGGTTCGTCCCCTTGCGGGCACGCGTCCTCGCGGTAAAACCTCGGAAGAGGATAAACAGCTAGCCGAGGAACTCTTGGCCGACCCTAAAGAACGGGCCGAGCATGTGATGCTTGTGGATCTTGGCCGCAACGATGTCGGTCGGGTTGCTAAGTTTGGGTCTGTTCGACTCAATGATTTGATGGTCATCGAGTTCTACTCGCATGTGATGCATATCTCGTCGAACGTTCAAGGTACACTCAGAGACGATCTGACTGCGATGGATGCTTTCCGTGCCTGCCTCCCAGCAGGAACCGTCAGTGGTGCACCCAAAGTACGAGCGATGGAAATCATCGATGAACTCGAACCGACCAAACGTGGCCCCTACGCAGGGGCCGTAGGTTACTTCGACTATCGCGGAAACATGGATACCTGCATCACCCTTCGAACCATGGTGATCAAAGACCAAAAGGTCTATATCCAAGCTGGTGCGGGATTGGTCGCCGATAGCGATCCGACCAAAGAGTACCAAGAGACGGTGAGTAAAGCCAAAGCCCTACTGGCTGCCGTCGAAGTCACCCAAATGCGAACCGGGAAAAGTCTCGGCTAACCTAAAATCTCCGACGACCCTCGCCCTAGCCTTTCGTATCGCTCTTTTGCGGAGAAATGATCTCGCTATCGAAGTAATTGATCGCCATCCCAGCATCGACAATCAACGTTTGGGCATTGATGCCCGAAGAACGTGGGCTAAGTAGGAACACCGCCGTGTCGGCAACCTCCTGGGTCCCAAGCCCTGACTTGCGAGGTATCGCCCGCTCAGCAAATAGATAAGCATCGACATAGCCAGGAATACCCGCCGAGGCACTTGTCTTGAGCAATCCAGCACCAACGGCATTGAAGCGAACCTGCGAAAAACGACTAAACGATTTGGCTAAAAATGCCAACGACGAATCGAGAGCCGCTTTAACCGGTGCCATAAAACCATAGCTCTCACTGGCCATTTTGGTCGTCGAAATACTGATCGTGACCACCGACGCGTTCGGAGCCAGCGATGGCCGAAGAGCATTGCAAATGGCGATCAACGAAAAACAAGAGATATCGACCGCCTGAAGAAACTG
This sequence comes from Pirellula sp., assembly GCA_046086605.1. Lineage (GTDB taxonomy): Bacteria > Planctomycetota > Planctomycetia > Pirellulales > Pirellulaceae > JBKCUI01. Next base: position 8,816 of record JBJSXX010000415.1, read on the forward strand.
CTTGCGAGTCGTCTCATGGAACGGTTTGATCCCATCGCTGTAGTCGGCAAAAGCAATCGAATGACAAACACCGGCAATCGGGATGTTATCTGCCTTCAGAGCCGCAGCCATCGCATCGATCTGCTCTTGATGCTCGACATCGCAAACCAAAATTTTTTGGTTTGGAAAGAGCTTGGTTACCTCCTGTTGGCGTTTCTCCGAACGCACAACCAGCACCACCTCGGCACCGACCTCTAAAAGCGATTTGGCAATATGGGCCGCCACACTTTTTTTGTTGGCAACACCAAAAACAACCACTCGCTGAGTGGTCAGACGAAGAAAATCAGACATCCTGCCCTAGTTTCCTTGAAGGCTATGGATCATCGAGAGTTCTTGGAGTGTCCCGGCTGTTTGATCCTGAATCCTAAGTTTGACTTGCACGGCTGGCATCGCATAACGGAAAGGAGGACTCGTGTCCCGCTCTGCCTCTTCATCGATCACGCCGTTGCTGTTGTTGTCTATGCCATCGATACCACGATCCGGAAGCGGTTGATTTGGATCATTAAAAACGGGGTTCGAGCCATACGCAACTAATCCATTACCCGACAGGCCATTCTGTTGCCAATTTCCATCCGACTCGTAATAGTCGCTGAAGGTATCGAACGTCGGTTGCAGAATCGAATAGCTCGTAGAAAACTTGCCCGATCGAGACAGCGAGTCGATGATGCCGGCCCCTAGAGGTTCATACCCTGAAAGAGCACCGGCGCGGACGTTTGAGTTCGTAGGAGCTAACGGAAATGTGCTTCTTGAAGCATCCTTGATTTGATTGACAACTCGGATGCCCCAAGCAAGATCGACAAAGGTGCCTGAATTGGCAGGCACAATAATCCCGCTACTGATCATGTTGGCGTATCCAGGATCGCTCGGGCCAACGATCAGATCGTCTGAGCCTGGCCAAGCTACCTCGCCGACATCGTCTGCGCCCCCTGCGTTATTTTCATCGGCCCCACGCGTTCCCCAGCCTCCATCGATGCCCGGAGTGTAAAGCTGCATCGCAGAACTGTCGTAGCCTCGTACATCAAAACCGACGATGTTCGATGCGACGATCTCTTCCTGGGTGAACTGCGGACTGTAGGTGGCATTTCCAGTCGAAACCAAGTTCGTTCTGCAAAACGCTGCGGGTATGAATCCGCGATCATTCGCAGGAACCGCACCCGACATGACCAAATTGGTCATCGTTAAATAATTGCCGTTGGAGTTTGCTTCGTTGGTAAGAGCCAGTACTGGCAAGGAGGAATTCGATCCGGTGGCCGGCAGGCAATAATGGGCAAAGCGGTTCTCCGGACGCTGCAGATCACCGAGGGAATTGGTTTTGAGCACAAAACGGCTGTTGCTTGAATCCCACTGCTTACGCACAGACAAGTCGGTCCGTTGGTAAGCAAAACGCATCTGGTAACGGAACGAGTCGGCATCGTTCGTATTGATCGCCATCGGAGCTGCGATCAACTGCGGATCATTTGCCAATCCCGAGACTTTTGTGATTCCAATATCCAAATCAGGTCGGATCAGGAGCACTCGTCGGCACAAGGCGACCCGATCGGGCATTCCGTCGGGATCTGGAATGTTGTCCCCATTTAAATCCACCACTGGGATCACATCGTTGACCGGCGTCGAACTAGGACTGTAGGAGTAATTTCCATTAGGGCTTTGCGGATCTGGATTGTTGAGCATCCCCAGTTCATTCAGAGGTCGCATGAACCAAGCAATCTCTGCATACTCCGAGGCGATCGTCACATCGGTGATCCAATCCAATAGCGTCACAGACGTTGCCCCCGAATGGATCTTCATCAATGCCAACGGCACTCGACCGTAAAACCAATGTCCATCAGGAGCCTTGGATGTGAACATCAGAACGTCATCGATATCCGACCAGCGACTTGCGCTAAATTTATCCTCATTCTCCACAGCCGTGGGAACATAATTAAAGAGCATCGCCGTCGAATCGCTGATCGGACCATCGTAGTAGACGAAATACCCAAGCGGCGTTTTGGTGCTCTGCGGATGAACCTGAGTCGAAACCGTTAGACCTTGCAAATCCGAACGGATCAAATTCGATATGGATCGGAGCTGATCGCTACCGGTCAATCGAGCCCTTCCTGATGAGATGCTCTCGCTGGTGGTTTTAAAACCCTGGGCCAAAGCCAGCATGATGAGCATGGTCAAAGCCGTGGCGATCAAAACCTCGATGAGCGTCATTCCGCGGGGTGCAATTCGCCTCGCCATGAGTTGCCTCTTTATGTCACCAGTGATTAGCAGAAGTAAAGGGTGGTTGTGTGTGGGCGATGGAGGCTGCTCACCGCCATGAGCCATTTAACCCTCGAAACGACCTAAAGTCAATATTTTATCGCAACTTACGGCTACCAACAGCGACGTAAAACCCCCGAAAACTCGATTTTTATCCTTGGCTTTCTCCACAGGCATGGCTCCAAGCCACCTAATGTCCAGCAGAACTCGGATCCCAAACTCCCGTCCCGAACTATACTGTGCACTCCTGAAGATTCTCCTTTCCCAACCGACAAGTCCCCCAGTTTTGATGTCCGATCCTCGACTCATCAAGCTATCGCAGACAATTCTCGAATCGGCTATCGACGAGTGGAATCGAATTCTAGCACTAGGTGCCATCGATCGATTGGCCGAAGAAGCGATCAAGGACTTAAGCGATCAAGTCCGATCGAGGATCCCGGAACTTGCACGATGCCTCGATGATCCCTCGGCTCAGTCTAGCGGCCAACTCGGATTGCTCCCCTGGCTGCTATGGCTGTGTGAAAAACTCCAGCATGTGAACCTGAGCCGCGAAAACAAAGCCACTGTTGAAAATTCCTTGCAGCGCGCTGTGTCGCTACTAAGCAGTTGCAGTTCGATCCAAGAGTCGGTCGAAGCCGCCGCTCGACGCCAAGTCTATGAACTTGCCTATGGCCTAACCCACGAGATCAATAATCCCTTGGGTAACATTTTCGCCCGTGCCCAACAACTCTTGTCCAAATCAACCGATCCACATGATCGCAAGTCGCTCTCAACGATCGTCGATCAATCGATGCGAGCCCACGAGATGCTCGCTGAAGTCATGAGAGCCGTCCAACCGCGAGAAGTCCACCCGATCAAGTGCGACTTGGTTGCCTTGCTTCAAAAAGCGCATCAGCAGAGCCTTGATCCGGCAAAAAACAAAAATATCGCCTGCCGACTTAAGCTCGATTGCCAAGTGGCTTGGGCAAACCTCGACCCGGCAGGGATTCTTGAAGCCCTCAGGCTAGTGGCTCAAAACGCCATAGACGCTTGTCGCCAAGAGGATTCGATCGAGTGGAAGCTCGATGAACAAGACCGATGTTTTCGAATATCAATCCAAGACACAGGCCCCGGTCTGAGTCCGAATTCAATCCGCAGAGCATTCGATCTGTTCTACAGTGGACGCGAAGCCGGTCGTGGCCTCGGAGTGTCTCTGGCGGTTGTTCGCAGACTGGTAAGCGAAAGCGGTGGACAAGTCCGACTATTCAGCCAAGAGAAACTTGGATGCCATGTCGAACTGCGGTTTCCGAAGATAGATACCCCGTCGGATCAATCCAGAGAAATCCCCAAGCAGCGGACTTGGAGAATCTAGCGACGGCTTCGGGCCGCTTCACGGTCAGCCTTCAGAGCCGCCGTCTCGTTGGCCAATTTGTTCTCGGAGCCAGCCGGGAAGTATTGGATGTCATCCATCAGATAGTAGCCGCTCGGGAGCGTCTGGCCGGCGACGTGAACCTGGCATCCAGTGCTCAGAGCAAGACCGCACAGGGTAGCAAGGGCGATGCATCCAAAATGTACCGGGTTGGTCCTGAGGTTTTTTGCGGCTTTCATCTTTGCTCTTCCATCCTTGAACTGTCGATCGTACTTGTCCAAAGATATCGGTCATTCCTCTCTTGCTCTTGAGTGAAACTTTGACGGTTTTTCCGATCCGTCTGATCTGTCCGATCCGTCTTCAGCCACCCGATCTAAAACAGGGGCAAACTCCTCGATGCTGGGGGTTTGCATGTGCGGATCCTTGGCCAAATCGTCCCATCGCCTGAGTTCGACGGCCTCGAAAGCGAACGGTTCGTCTCGAAAGTCGTCGATTTGCGATTGGCTCATCATCCCGCCTTGATCATGAAAACTCTTGAGCGACGCAGGGGATAATTTGGCCAAATACTCCGGTTCTACCGTGCACAAATAACGCTTGGCCGCCACATGCAGACGCACCGGATCAGCTACCGCCTTCCCAAAATGCGATTTGATCCACTCAAAAGCTCGTTGTTCATGGGCATCGTCGAGATTCTCCTGATCTGACTCGGGCATCGCTTGCTGGTCGATGATGTGACCAAGATCATGCAAGAGGGCTGCGGCGATCATCGTCGATCCAGCCCCTTGGCGTTTGGCCAGCAAGGCACACTGCAATGCATGCTGCAACTGTGAGACCTGCTCACTCCCGTAACGCCCTTGGCCTCGTTGCTCGAAGAGTCTTATCACATGCTCAGTCGCTCGATGCACCATCGTTGAACCCTAACCCAAAAAACAACCTTAATCTTTTCTAATCCAACTCGACCATCATACTCTCCTAGATACCCAGTAGGGGAAACCTAGTCATGAAAAAGGTATGAAGAGCCCTTCGAATCGGACCCTGGCTCGACGACAAGCATCTCGACATTGAGCCTCGATATCTCGATATGACTGGTCTTGCCACTTGGCCAATCGATCTTGAGTATCGCCTTGTTGATGACTTGCGAATCCTGCTGAGAATCCTGCCAATCCGGGGGCCAAACTGTGGCAGGGATCCCAAAATGAAGGGCCGCCTCATGGGTCGAGGCATACGATCCGCCCCCTACCCTTTGTCGAACCCAACTTGTGTTGCCGATACTCAGCGTGACGACTGTTCCGACAGCATCGCGGTTGGAGGACTGCCCGACAAGCCTAAGGCGTAGGTACGAGCCTTGCCTGGCAGAACAGTTCTCCACGTAGGCACTCGGCGCGTTGATCCTGGTGACAATCAAGTCGACGAGTCCATCTCGGTTAAGATCCCCGATGGCGAGTCCTCGTCCATCTTGAGGCGTCTGAAAGTAGAGGTTGTCCTTTGCACTAGAAACAAAGCGTTTTGTTTCGATGTTCTCGAGGATATGAGGCCGCTGAGAATGATTGGGTGAGAATCGTTCCAAGTGCCCATTGATCACGACGATGTCTTCGTCCCCATCGAGCTCCAGATCGCACAGGGCCGTCCCCCACCCGACCGACTGCTCGTCGGTGGAGGTGATCCTTGCAGCGTTCGTCGCATACGAAAAACTCAAGCGACCGTTGCCTCGATATAGCGCATTGAACTCGTCAGCATAGTTGGTGACCCACAGATCAAACTTTTGATCGTTGTTGTAGTCCCCGAGTGCGATTCCCATGCTTCCTTCTGCACGTCCTCGATCGTTGGTCGCCACACCTGCCCTACGCCCTAGTTCGGTCCATTGAAAGTTTCCATCATTGCGAAACAGCAGATTTGGTTCCACATCGTTGCTGACATACAGATCCGTATCGCGATCCCCATCCAAGTCGGCAGCTAAAACACCTAGGCCACGCAGCGAGAGTTCCGCGACGGCCTGGGGAGTTCGCTCGACAAAAGTTCCATCGCCGAGGTTTTCATAAACTGCATCACGCAGCCCAACAAAGTCCGTTGGACCACAATAATCCCTGCGATTCGGATCCCCTTGGCTTGGACACCAAGGGTTGTGCTCCCATGACCAATTTGCATAGTGAACGACATACAGATCCAAGTCGGAGTCTTGGTCTGCATCGAAGAAAGCCGCCGCAGTGCTCCATAGCCGATCCTCGATCGGACGCTGAGTCTCGAACGTTCCATCCCCCTGGTTTCGAAACCACTGCAACCGATCGTAACCGGTAACCAAAAGATCGATCATGCCATCGTTGTCGTAATCGGCAGCGATCATGGCGGAGTGATAGCTTGCCGAGAAATCCATACAAGCCATCGGTCCCGAGGGGATAAAACGCCCAATGCTAGACTGCTTGTACAGATTCCCCGCAAACCCCACCATCTGCTTGTTAGCGGCATCGGCAATGCCACCTCCAGCGGTGATCACATCGAGCCGGCCATCGGAGTCGTAATCGACCAGTGCCGATCCTCCTCCGGTGGTCTCAGGCAACGAAAAAACATCACGCTCACTGCCGTCTCGATACTCGCTTAGCGGTAAGGCATCTTCAATTTGCCTAAAATCGATGGCACTCTTTACCTCATCGGCAGATGAACTCGGTCCGGGAACCGCAATGGATGCCGAAGGCGACGGGTTTTCATCGACCTTGCGAGCATCGCAACCGACGATGAAACACACACTAGCAAAGAGCAACAGAGTCAGCGGTGGTGTGTTCATGGGCTAAGGTTTCGCAGGTGGCCCGATGTATCGTTTGTGGACTGCGGCAAGTTGTCCTTGGCCAGTTCGTTCGTAATACAAGACCATGTCCTCATGGGCGGGAGTAAAATTTTCATCGAGCGTCAATGCGGCTTCGAGCCAATAAACCCCACTTTCCCGCGATTGCTTGTGCAAAAGCAAATGCCCCAAATCATAGCACTGCTGTGCGGTTCGGTTCGGATTGCTCAGTAGGTCAAAAAGCATTCGATCCGCCAAGACCGTTTGCTTTTGTCCTGCATCGGCGATGGCAGCGTAAGCTGCCGAGCGAGACTCATCACCAAGACGCTGATACGCTTGACTCAAAGTCGAAGCGATTTCCACATCCTCAGGCCACTCTTTAGAAAGTCGATCCAAGGTGTCGATCACCTTTTGGCTCTCTTCGGCATCCAGATAGAGCTTGGCAATCTGAAGCGTCAGTGAGGATTGAATTTTCCGAGTCGGATCGCGGACCGACTCGATACTTTTTTCGATCCGTTCAAGAGCCTCAGGGGCTCTGCCGAGTTTGCGAAGTACCTCCGAATAGCTCAGCAATGCCTCGGCATTGTCAGGCTGACTATTCAGATAGCGATCGAGCATCGATTCGGCCAGTTCAAGCTGCTGATCGCCTTGATAAGCAATCCCCGCCTGCAGATACAAAGGTACGAAGTTCGGGTGCTTCTTGAGTGCCGGCTCGATCTCCACAAGTGCACTCTTCCAATCACGCTTGGTCAAATGCATCATCGCTCGAAAAGTCGGAATCCAAGGTGCATCGGGCGATTGGGTCTGCCACATCGGCAAGAATCGATCCACGCGCTGGGTGTCTTGCTGGCGAAGTAGTCCGAAGACCAAGGACCGCGCCGCCGCGTCGAAATCTTGAGGGTGCGACTCGATGAATTCCGCAATCCTCGACTCCGGTGAATCCAGCATTCCGAGTTGTGCAAGAAACAGCAAATTCTCTGCTTGGACAGTTTCGACCGAAAGCCCCAACGACTCACCGAGCTCGAGTTGCCGCTCGAAGGCATCTTTGTTTCCGAGTTGGCGATAAGCCCTGGCTAGCAAAAGCCGAATCTGCTTTTGGTCTCCTAAGCGACCCTTGAGGGTCTCGAGGGTCTGTATCGCTTGGCGATTCTCTTCATGAAGAAGCAGTTTCTCGGCGCGCGCTATCTCATGGCCCGACTGCCTAAATCGCCATGCAAAAAGGCCGACTGAACCTAAAAGCACAAGCAAAACAGCTAGCCGCAATCTCTGCCAACCCGACGAAGTCTTGGTGTTACCCATCACAATCAAAAATCCGCTTGGCGTGGAACTTGGACCCCCGAATTACCTTTCTTAATCGAGCTTGGCAAGAGGGTCAAAGGTTAAAACACTGAAATAAAGCTTGGCAACCCCTCGAAACGGTTGACGCGTCACAATGCCACGTTGTAGAGTATACATGGGGTGAATTTCCGCGTTAGACCCGCTTAGTGCTAAACAATTTGTTATTGCTTGGTGCCACGGTGGTCTGAGTCTCGGATTTCCCCAACGCCATTCATGCATTTTTCATCTTCTCTCGTTCTCTTCCAGAAGGGGTACTTTGACATGACCAAAGGTCAAATGTCGTCTCGCCAGGGGTTCACGCTTGTGGAACTCTTGGTGGTCATCGCCATTATCGGCATCTTAGTCGGTCTGCTCTTGCCAGCAGTTCAAGCTGCTCGTGAAGCGGCACGTCGCATGTCCTGCGGCAACAACATCAAGCAAATCGCGTTGGCACTTCAGAACTACGAAAGTGCCTACAAGAAATTCCCGATGTCGGTCAACTACGGATCGGCTCGTGGTCGCCAACAGTTCCACGCCTACCATCACACTTGGCTCGGTTCGATCATGCCGCAAATGGAAGGCTCAACGATCGCTTCGAGCACCAACTACAACTTGCGCGTTTGGGGTCAACCCATCGTTAGCACCCGGGTGGCCAGTTTGCTGTGCCCCTCGGATTCGACCATTGAAAAAGTATATGCTCAGCACAACATTACCCCGACGAGCTATGCCGGTAGCCAAGGCTTCCACTGGTGGCCTGATGCTGGTGTTGGCCCAGGCTGGGGTGGACCTGCCATGGGAATTGGAACCCTAGGTGATCTATCCGGGCTGTTTGCAGCATCGCGAGCCAATGCGATGAGGGATATCACCGATGGAACTTCCAACTGCGTCGTCGTCGCTGAAACCGATACGTCGAACTTCTATGGTGGCCCGTTTATGACGACCGGCACTGGCCTTCGCCGTGCACCCTATCAAAACGGTGTTTTCCGAGCTGCATTCGTAGGATTCTCGCACGCTGGCTGGGGAACCAACGAAGGTGGTGGTCAAGGAGCACTGGAAGTTGATGGATCCGGACCTAAAAACGTTGGAACTTGGTTCCGTGCGGCCTCGCATGCTTACGAACCTACCTACATCGTCGCTTGGGGTATCAATACCGAATGGCCGGGAGCTTCGAGTTTCCACGGACCGCTGGTTCTTGCAGCCAGAGCCGATGGTAGCAATTCTCCGCTCTCCCAAAACGTCAATTACGGCGTTTGGCTTCGGCTCAACGCAATTGCCGACAACAATGTTACGGCTGAGCCTGAGTGAGACATCTCCTCTATTCCCATGCTTCAAAGATTGGAAAGTTTACCTATGAAAAGTTTTACATGGAGCCTTCTTCCGATGGCTCTCTTGACACTGGTCTGTTCGGGTTGCGGCAAAGGTCCTGATCCTAAAGCCAATCCGAATTTCCAGGAGAAAACGCTGATGGAACCAGGCGCGGTCAAAATGGGTGCGGAAGCTCCCAAGCCAATGACCAGCCAATAGTTCCGCAACGAAATTAAAAGCAACAAAAAAGCGGTGGCATTTCTGCCACCGCTTTTTTTATTGTATTGCGAGCGTGATCAACAACACTCGAACTACCAAACAAACTCATCGATCATCTGTTCGAGCCGACATAGTTCCTCGTTGATATCAAGCGAGAAACGAGACAACTCCGAACTGCGCCGCAAGCTTGTTCGCGATCGCAGCGGAGCTCCCTCGTCTCTCCGACGCAATCGACCAACAAGCATCTGCTCTAACTGACCGAGATAACTGTCTTCTATTTGCCTTTGCTGCCTTCTGAGC
>JBJSXX010000416.1:0-5093 GCA_046086605.1 Pirellula sp.
CGCCAAATTTTCCTTTGTTTCACCCAGAATGAACCCTGAAGAGCCTACACCCCCAATTCCCCACGAGGTTTCCAATGCTTGAATTTCGTTTCCAAATCGCCCTTGTTTTAGCGCTCTGTGGCTTAGTCCAAACGGACGCAACTGCGCAGGACAAGCCCAGCGATGCTCAGGACCTCGATCTGCAGTGGGTCGGCGGTTCGATCGAGGACGCCATCGTCACCCCGGTCAACCAGCGTCTAACGCCGGTGGGCAAATGGCTCGAACTACCGGGCATGCGCCCTCAGGTGCTTGCACTCTCCCCCGACGGAAAGATCGCCGTCACCAGCGGCAAAACCAGCAAGCTTGTCGTGATCGATCCCGAGACAGCTACGGTACTCCAGCAAGTTGATCTGCCTAGCGAAGAATCGACATCAGGGACCGATCAGGCAGCCGCAAACAATCTCAAACCCGATACCAAGGCCATCGCCAGTTTCACTGGATTGGTTTTTTCGCCGGACGGGAGATCGATCTATTTGAGCAATGTCCAAGGCTCGATCAAAGTCTTCTCGGTCGATGCTTCCAGCAAAGTATCCCCTTCGCATGTGATTCGGATCCCAGATGCCAACGCGCCGCAGCGCAAGCAAGAGATTCCCAGTGGACTAGCTATCAGTCCTGACGGTAAGCGGCTTTTCGTGTGCGGAAATCTTTCAAATCGATTGCTGGAAATTGACATCGAGACATCCAAAGTGACTCGAACCTTCGATGTGGGGGTTGCACCCTACGATGTTAAACTTGCGGGCAACAAGGCGATCGTCAGCAATTGGGGCGGTCGCAGGCCAGGCAATGACGACTTGGTAGGACCCGCGGGCAAAGGCACCAAGGTACGTGTCGATCCGGTGCGATTCATCGCTAATGAAGGTTCCGTGTCGATGATCGACCTTGAGTCGGGTAGTACCCAAGAGATCCTCGTCGGCTTGCATCCGTCTGGATTGGTTGTCTCTCCGGATGGCAAGGTTGTGGTTTGCGCCAATGCGGCAAGTGATTACCTGAGCGTCATCGACTTAGGTACATCGAGCGTCATCGAAAAGATATGGACCAAGTCGAATCCTTCTGAGCTATTTGGAGCGTCGCCCAACGCCTTGGTCTTTGGCGAGGAATCCGACGAATTGTATGTCGCCAATGGGACCCAGAATGCGATTGCAGTCATTGAGTTTGAGCCACAGGAGAAGGGCGAGAGCAAACTCAAAGGAATGATCCCCGTAGGGTGGTTTCCGGGCGCTTTGGCTTATGATCCAAACCGTCGAAACATTTTGGTTGCCAATATCAAGGGGCTTCCCCGTGAGCCTAGGAAACAAGGCAATTCCAAGGGTTTTAACTCCCACCAATACCAAGGGAGTATTTCGATCGTTCCGGTGCCCAAAAAGGAAGACTTGCCGGTGCTCTCTGAGCGAGTGGCTCGCAATATGCGCGCCGATGCTTTGATCCAATCGAGGTTGCCTGCAAGGCAAGGGGAGCCAGCAAGGGCTATTCCTCAGCGCGTCGGCGAACCGAGTTTGATCGAGCATGTGGTCTATATCATCAAAGAGAACCGAACCTACGATCAGGTGTTTGGAGACGTCGGTCGCGGAAATTCGGATCCAGAGTTGTGTATCTTTGGCAAGGAGATTACACCCAATCAACACAAATTGGTCGAAGAGTTCGTGCTGTTGGACAACACCTACTGCTGTGGGATCTTAAGTGCTGACGGGCACCAATGGAGTACCACGGCCATCGCGACAGATTATCTCGAGAAGAGTTTTGCAGGGTTTCCTCGGAGTTATCCTGACGGCATGGAAGAGAGCGATATCGACGCGCTTGCTTATTCCCCAGCCGGATTCCTATGGGACAATGCGGTCAAGCATGGGATCCGGATTCGCAACTATGGTGAGTTCATGATGCCCAAGGTTCGGTGGAAGGACAAGAATCGGGGTGGTGCTGTTGACTTTTTGAGTTGCTACAAAACCTGGAAGGGGATCGAGGACTTGGTAGTCTTTGAGTCGACGCCTGGCATCGAGAGCGTCAAGGATTTTTCGCCGACAGGGTATGTGGGTTGGAACATGTCGGTACCCGACCAAGTGCGAGCGGACTTTATCCTCAAGGAGCTTGCAGAGTTTGAGAAGCAGGGGAGTTATCCGCAACTGACGATCATTTGTTTACCGAACGATCACACCAGTGGAACTTCAAAAAATTGTCCCACTCCAGCGGCTTGCATGGCCGACGGCGACTTGGCTATGGGAAGGATTGTCGAGGGTTTGAGTCGATCGAAATTTTGGGGCAAGATGGCGATTTTTGCGATCGAGGACGATCCTCAGGCTGGCTGGGATCATGTCAGTGGATATCGCACAACGGCCTATGTCATGAGCCCTTATGCCAAACGGGGTGCGTTGGTCAGCACCCAATACAACACGACGAGCATCCTCAGGACCATGCAGCAAATTCTTGGGATGCCACCGATGAATCAATTCGATGGCAGTGCGACACCCATGTTCGATTGTTTTCAAGACACCGCTGATTTGCGATCGTTCGAATCGGTGCCGGCGAATGTACCGCTGGATCAGATGAACCCTGGATCGGTTGCGATCACCGATCCGTTGCTTAAGCAACTGGCGGAGTGGTCCGAGGAGATGAATTTCGAGCAAGTCGATCGGGCGCCTGAGGATCGGCTCAATCGTGTGCTATGGCATGCAATACGGGGTAGCAATGCACCTTATCCCCAGTGGGCGATCGGGTTCGACGAGGAGGACGAAGGTGAAGAACGGTAGGGGGCATCGGTGAGTCCATTTTTTTGCCGCACCATTTTTTTGCCCTAACCTCTTCCCAACCCTGATCCCTCGGAAGAGCTGTCTTTCTTGTTCTATAAAAGATCGCAAAAAAAGGGCGAGCGATCTTTGCAGATCGCCCGCCCTTTCGAGGTGGGTATGGAGCAATGTCTCAGAGAGACAAACGACTATTCGTCGAGTGCGACGATTTCGCTACCGTTACGAGTGACCAAAGCGGTGAAGACCTGAGTGGCGATGGTCGTAGGTAGGAAGACAACCGAACCGTCTCCTCGGAGGGCTTGTACGCCGCTTCCATGGAACGAATAAGGGTTGTTCTCGTTATCGATGTTCATCACGGAGCAGCCTGCAGCCAATGGGTTGTTGCGATCGACACCTGAGAGACCTCGTGGGTGACGAGCCGTGTTCCAATCAACGTAGGAAGCGTTCAAGACGAATGCAGGAACAGGCGTTGTTGTCCATGTTCCTTGATAAGCCACACCATTGAAATAGCGGCGTTGACGACCTGCAATTTCGATGAAGCACAGCGTGTTCGAAAGACCGTCGGTCACGGCTGCGAATTTACGCTTGTTGTTGATAACAACTTCAGCGTTATCTCCCAACGCCGAATTGTCATCGGCACCGAGCATCGAGTTGTGAGTCGTTGTCGCGGGCAGTCCCACGCAACTTGCCAACGTGCTGTGCAATCCACGAAGAGCCGCATAATCGGTTCTAGGCAAAAGGAACACTGCTCCAGATGGCAGGATGCCTGCTTGGCTGAAGTATGGTCCGTAATCGCTTTGGGATTCAGGAGTCGATGGGCAGAGGAATGTTGGGACCGGAGTGGTTGCAGCCGCGGGGACTTGGCCCAAGGGTGCAGGCAAGTTTCTCGGGTCGATCAACGGTTTCTTAAGATCGAAGAGTTGGTACATCGTGTTGCCTTCCATAAAAGGCATCATCAGTCCAAGAGGGGCGAAGCCTCTTCTTGCATCTACGGTTGCCGCAAAGAACGGGTTGCCTTGGGCTGCATAAGCATCGGTCAATCTGAATTGATTACACCACGTTGGCACCCACTTGTTTGCAGATTCGTGATTGTGCAAAGCCAATCCGATTTGTTTCATGTTGTTTCCACAACTCATCCGTCTTGCCGCTTCGCGTGCGGCTTGAACTGCTGGCAAAAGCAACCCGACCAAAATTCCAATGATCGCGATTACCACCAACAGCTCGACTAGCGTGAAACCTGTTCGTCGAGCAGTTCGCTTCATTACCCACCTCCGAAAGAGAGAAAAAGACTCATAAAAACGTGACAAGGGAGGAGCGTTCTCCATAGCAAATACTGTAAGATGCACAATGGGCCGAGTCTACTAGGCTCGATTCATTTTGCAGGTAAGGAATCAGAAATTTTTAAAGTTTTCTCCACTAGAGGGGTTTGCGATGTCAGCGACCATGAAAAAGCGTGTTTTTAGGGCAGTTTTGGCAAGCCTCGGGGCTTGGGCATCGGCATCTGCTGGATTATCCCAAGAGAAACCCGAAGTGATCTCTTCGGGAACTGCGAAAGCAACCCAAAAGGAAGCCATGAGGCCCTTCAAAGTCCCAGAGAACATCGGTGGCGCTGGTCATCGGATCACCGTGGGCGAGCAAGACTCCCAATTTCCACTGGCGGTCGTCCGAGGGACCCCCTACGAGATGGGGCATCATCTGGGAAGGCTCTTTGCCAAAGAAATCCAAGCTTTTGTTCCGGCAGCACTCGAAGGGATTTCGCAGGAGCTCAAACTCGCTCCGGGCACGCTCAACGAAGTCTGGTCGCGCACTAGTAGTTACGGAGACGATCGGCTCGAACAGGAACTATCTGGGCTTGCCGATGGCTCAGGGGTGCCGCTGAGTACGTTGCAGGCTTTGCACGCGGTGCCCCTTTTGATGCCCTATTCTTGTAGCAGTATCGCCGCTTGGGGGGATGCTACTGTCGATGGGCATTTATACCAAACGCGGAATCTCGATTGGAGCATGGAGGTCGGGGCACATGAGTTTCCGATGATTGTGATGTACATCCCTAACGAAGGGATCCCGCACGTGGTTCCTTCGTTCGCCGGGATGATTGGGGCGCATACGGGGATGAACGCCAAGGGGATTGCGCTCAGTGAGATGGGGGATGCTTCGGCCAAAGAAGCACCTTATCAGGTGCATGCACCTCATTTTACGGTCTATTTCAGGACCATGCTCTACGATGGGGATTCCTTGGGCAAAGCCCTTTCGATATTCAAGTCTCAACCGACAACCAAGCGTTATCATTTTGTTTTTGGGGACGGGCAGACCGACAAG
>JBJSXX010000417.1:0-11120 GCA_046086605.1 Pirellula sp.
CCGGCGGGAACAGCACGCGGGGGCAAGGGGGCGGTCAGTTTTTTTCCTTTGTAGCCACAAGTCATGGCCCCGCCGGCGTGAAGCCGGATGGTGGCCGCCGAAGGTTTACCCAGAATAATTCCAGAAGAACCCATGAGTATAAAAAGCGATCTTTGGCTGTTCAACCATTGCATCAGCCACCTGAGCCGAATTTGTTTTTAACAAGGTCGAACATTTCCGCGTTGCACGCGGAATGCTTCGAGGTCGATAATAGTAGGCTCACCCCTCATGTGCTGATCCATCAAAACGGCAGTGGCTGTTGACCAATGCAATCCATGCCGAAAATGCCCCGCCGCTATAAAACAGTTCCTGTAGGGATGCAAAGTCCCGAGGTAGGGATAAGTATCGATCGATCCGGGCCTTAGACCCGACCATTGTGATTCCAATGTAGCATCTGCTATCTGTGGACATACGCTCATAGCCCAGGATGTCAATTGATCCATCATGTCTTGGGTTGTCTCTTTGACAAAGCCAACCTCTTCCTCACACGAACCGATCAAGACGCGACCATCCTCCCTGGGAACCATGTAGCGATGTCCCTCATTGACCACATAAGAAAAAGGAGGAGTATCAAATCGAACCAGCTGCATTTGCCCTCGCACTGGATAAATCCCCGTCTCAATCCCTAGGGGTTTCAGGAGCGGTGCAGTCCAAGCTCCGGTGGTCAAGCAATAGCGATCCGCGACAATCTGCGATTTTTGATTTCCCTGGGGCTTTTGTAAGCATTCGACAAAGTCGATCCCAGCTTCAGTTGCTTGTAGGTTCACAACCTCCGTGTGTTCCTGGAACTCGACACCGAGTTTTTGACATGCGAGTTTCAGTGCGGCTAGGTGTCGAGGGTTTCGCAGCTTTGCATCCCGCTCAACCCAGTAATATTCGCACACTTGGCCCGGTGCTTCGGTGGGTGCAATCATCGAGGTCATTTCGCTGACTTCGCTTGTACTCAGCTGTCGATACTCGATCCCGAGCTCTTGCCACCAATAGCAGTTGGCCCGCAGTGTGGCCCGCTCGGCGGGACTTCGAGCAAGATACAATCCGCCACTGCGTCGATATTCGGTGTCGATATCTGTATAGTCCCTCAACCAACGGGCCCACTCTTCGTGCAGTTGATCCGATAATTGCCTCAATTGCTCGATCGGATCATCGACCCGTAGGGTCGCTCCAGCCGGTAAGATACCGGCCCCGGCCCACGAGGATTCTTTGCCGACCTCTCTGCGATCGACCAAGCATACGCGCCAACCTCTTTTGGCGCACTGGGCGGCGATCGACAAACCCACCACTCCCCCACCAAGAACCGCAAGATCGTAATGCGATGCCAAACTTATCTCCCAATCAAAGTTCGCAATAAACCAGCCAAACAAATCAACGCTGCGGTTTGATCTCTCCGGACCTGAGTTTGCCGATATAAATCTGGAGATGTTTATAGATCTCGTTGCTCAAAATGAACACGCCTATCAGATTTGGAATCGCCATCGTCAAAATCATCATGTCGCTAAAGTCCAGTACGTTCGTAGGCTGCACGATCGATCCAAGAACGGTGAACGTCAAGAACAGCAACTTGTAGATCAGAGATGACTTCTGACCAAATAGGGAGACGAAACATCGCTCGCCATAGTACGACCATGACACGCAAGTCGAGTAGGCAAAGAAGAAGATTGCCAGGTAAAGAACATATTTGAACCAAGCGAAATTTGCATTCTGCGTGACAGCTGCAAGGGTGATCATCGATCCTTGGTTATCGACCGCCATTTGCTGCACTTCGGGAGTCCGATACACACCTGTGATCACAATCATCAGGCCCGTCAACGTACAAACCAAGACCGTATCGATGAATGGCTCGAGCAATGCAACAATCCCTTCGCTTACAGGCTCTTCGGTCTTGGCAGCCGAGTGCGCGATCGCTGCTGAACCGGAGCCTGCTTCGTTCGAGAAACAAGCCCGCTTGGCACCGATGACCAGCACCCCAAAAAAACCTCCGTACATCGCGGCAGGAGAAAACGCTCCTCGCAGGATTTCCAACACGGCAGTAGGAATACGCTGATAATTCGAACCGAGGATCATCAAACACATCAGGATGTAGGCAATGCACATGAATGGTACGACGATTCCTGCGAAATTCCCGATCGACTTGATACCTCCAATGATCACGATCCCCACCGCAATGGCCATCAGAAGTCCATAAATCCAAGGAGCCGATTTTAGAATGGCAAAGGCAGGCTCGGCTTGAAAAGCATTGAGCGACTGTGCAACTTGGTAAGAGTTCCCACCTCCAAAAGATCCACCGATACACAGGATTGTAAACACCACCGCAAGCACCTTGCCCAACCCACCAAGCCCCTTTGCCGCTAATCCCTCGCGAAGATAGATCATCGGTCCACCGAGCACATTTCCTTTTTCGTCTGCCGTTCGGTACAAAACTGCCAAGGTGCACTCGGCGAATTTGGTGGTCATTCCAATGAGCCCAAAGAAGATCAGCCAGAAGGTGGCCCCAGGGCCTCCGGTTCCAATCGCGATGGCTACGCCTGCGATGTTTCCAAGACCGACCGTCCCCGATAACGCCGACGAGAGAGCTTGGAAGTGCGACACATCTCCGCGATCCCCTTCGTGGTCGTAGCGACCTCGAATCAAGTCGATCGCATGCCTAAAGAGTCGGACATTGATAAACCCCATGCGGATAGTCAAAAAGATCCCCGCAAACAAAAGCCACAGGACGACAAACGGTACCTTAACCCCTAACCAGTGCTCGGTCTCAAAATCGTAGAACAAGACCGCTTCGAGTGGATCGACCAAGTACTCTTTGGCGAAAACATCAACCTTTTGAATCCAACCCGGTAACTCACTGGCCTTCGCCTCAGATGCCTTAGGTAACTTGTCCGGCATGGGAATCGTAAACGGATCAACCTCCTGTGCCATCGATCGATCTGATCCAAGACCAGCGAACCCAAACGTCAGAACAAACCACGAAACAGAGAAGAAAAGGAGTTTAGAAAAACTACTTCGATGCGGTTGACTCTCAAGCGACTGCGGGGCATCTGTAACCATAACATCCACAACATCCAATAAAAAACTCAGTAAAACCAACGATCATCCGGCTATCATAGCCCGCAAATGCAGCTTATGCATTAGGCTCCAGAACAAAAGAAACGGCTAATGGCGTAGAAAAAAGACCCATTATTTTGCATAATAGCCATACATAGACGCTCGCACACCGACTGCTCATTCCCCACCTCAAAGCACCTCGATGAATCCATCCCACCTCGCTGGCCGACGAAGTCTCTGGCTACTGTCTAGTGCTTCATCCACTCTGCTAACCTTGGCCGGCTGGCTGATCGTTCTGCAGCAAGCCAGCGCCCAAGAGTCCGAACTCGAAGTTCGCTTCAGCCAAGACATTCAACCCCTCCTTGCTCGACGATGCTTTGCCTGCCATGGCCCAGATCAAGCCGAAGCGGGACTGCGACTGAACTCCCGAGAGCAAGCGATTGCAAAACTCGAATCTGGACAAACCGCGATCGCTCCCGGAGCACCCGACCAAAGCGAGATCTTAAAGCGCATTGGATCGACGGACGAAGCCGACCGAATGCCGCCCGAAGGTAAACCGCTCACCGAAAGAGAACAGAAGCTCATCGAACGCTGGATTGCCCAAGGCGCCGAATGGAAACAACACTGGGCCTTTGAGCCGATCGTCAAACCAGAAATACCAAAGACAGCCGTGTCGACCGGAAACCCCATCGATGCGTTCATCGATCAGAAACTCGAAAAGAGAGGACTGCACCGGGCACGCCAAGCGCAAGCGATCCATCTGCTTCGCCGCTTGCACTACGATCTCACTGGCTTGCCCCCAAGTCCTGAGGTCGTTGAAAATTTTCTTGAGAAAGCTCAGGAGAACTTCGGTAAAGCTTGGGAGACTGAAATTGATTCGCTCCTAGCGTCCGAGCATTACGGCGAACGTTGGGCTCGGCATTGGCTCGATGTGGTCCGTTACGCGGAAACCAACAGCTTCGAACGCGATGGGGCCAAGCCCCATGTTTGGCGATACCGCGACTATGTCATCCGAGCCCTCAATCAAGACAAGCCATACAACCAATTCCTCATGGAGCAACTCGCCGGTGATGAACTCCCTGAGGTCACTCGTGACTCGCTGATCGCAACAGGTTTCTATCGACTGGGTATTTGGGATGATGAACCGGCCGATCGCGAACTAGCCGTGTACGAAGGATTCGACGACATTCTCACGACAGTCGGACAAGGCATCTTAGGTTTGACGATCAATTGCAGTCGATGTCACGACCACAAGATCGATCCGATTCCAACCAAGGATTATTACAGCACCCTGGCATTCTTCCGCAATCTTACCTCCAATGGTTATGGACCCCAAGTCGAGCGCCCATTGATTGCCAGCGCTGCCGACAAAGAGCAAATGCGATCGCTCGAACAGGAGATTCGTGAGAACGGAGATCGACTTCAAAAGCAACTTACCGAAGTGGAAAGCAAGTTGCGTGAGCAGTTCAACGAACTTACAAAATCCGAATCGACTTCCTATGACCTGGATGATCTCGAATACAAATTCTATCGAGATACTTGGGATAACCTTCCTAACTTTGATGAACTCAAACCTGAAACGGTTGCCAAAGTCAATCCTCCTCTGATCGACATCGGTGCTTCGACACGCCCAGATTTCTTTGGATTCGTTTTCACCGCGTCCTTGATCGTTCCAAAAGATGGTGAATACACTTTCATTCTCGATTCTGATGACGGATCGCGACTAACCATCGATGGCAAGCAACTCATCGAATACGACGGGATCCACGGAGTTGGAAAACCTAAGCGCGCGAGTCTGCAACTCAAGCAAGGCCGCTATCCACTGAGGCTCGATTATTTCCAAAGGCAATTCGGCAAGGGACTGAGCCTCGCTTGGTCGGGACCCGGTTTCCGCCGTAAGCGATTGAGTGCAGACAGTGGAGAACAAGCCAAGGATTTGCAACAGGCGATCGCAAGTTCTCGCGTCGATGGATTGGATTCCGCGCTGGTCGAGGAGTTTAGGTCCCTTCGAAAACAACTTGAAGAGAACAAGCGACGCAAGCCTTGGGAAGAGTATGGGATGTGCGTAAGCGAGGCCGGCACCAATGCCCCTGAAACCTTTGTCCTGACTCGCGGAAGTCCACAAGCAAAAGCCGATAAAGTCGAACCGGCTTTCCCCTCGATCATCGGAGGAGATGCTCCAAAGATCGAGCCAAATCAGACAGCCAACACAACAGGTCGCCGATTGGCTTTTGCAAAATGGGCCACCGATCCAAATAACAAACTTACCAGCCGCGTGATTGTCAATCGAATTTGGCAGCACCACTTCGGACGCGGCATTGTCCGATCCCCTAATAACTTTGGACAACTCGGAGAACAACCGACCCATCCAGAACTCCTTGACTGGCTCGCTGCAACCTTTGTCGAACAAGGCTGGAGTATGAAGGCCTTGCACAAACAGATTCTCATGTCGCACAGCTACCGCCAGTCGACGATGGCCTCCCAAGACGCGTTGGACAAGGATGCCAACAATGATCTTTTCAGCCGCTTTGATCTTCGAAGACTTAGTGCCGAAGAACTTCGCGATTCAATCCTGGCCGTCAATGGAAAGCTGAACCTGAAAATGTACGGACCGAGTATCTACCCGGCTCTTTCCAGAGAAGTCCTTGCGACTCAGTCGGTACCTGGCAAGGGCTGGGAAAGGTCTGATCTAAGCGAGCAATCAAGGCGGAGTGTTTACATTCACATCAAACGGTCCCTCTTGGTTCCTATGCTTTCGAACTTCGACTTCCCGGATCCCGATGTCAGTTGCGAAGCTCGCTTCATTACAACCCAGCCCGGACAAGCTCTTGGGATGCTCAATAGCGATTTCTTACACTCTCAGTCCGAAGAGTTTGCAAGTAGGCTCAAAGCCGAAGCGCCAGGCAACCTAGAGGCTCAAATGCAAGTTGCCTACCGCTTGGCACTATCGCGCGAACCTACCGCCGATGAAATAGCACGTGGCAAGAAACTTATCGAAGACCTCCAGGCCAAACACAAGCTCACTACCGACAAAGCATTAGCTTTCTTTTGCTTGTTTGTTTACAACCTCAACGAATTCTCCTACGTCGATTAAGAGCGATACTCTTTACAAAGCGAATATTCCTATGCGGCAAAACTTTTGCGGACGAACTCGAAGAGAGTTTCTTTGGCAACTTGGCGGTGGCTTTGGCGGCCTAGCCCTGACCGGGATGCTTTCGGGCGATGGTTTTTTTGGAGGTGTCCAAGCCGGTGAGGATCGGAAATTGCCACAACCTCACTTTGCACCGAAGGCAAAGAGCGTCATCTTTTTGTTCATGTACGGGGGCCCAAGCCATATCGATACGTTCGACTACAAGCCGACGATGAAGGGTCGGGACAATCAGGTCGTGACGGTCAAAACCTTCGGTCGCGGAGGGCACAAGAACCAAGGGAGAATCGTTGAACCGCGATGGGAATTCAAGCAGTATGGCCAATGCGGAAAATGGGTGAGCGAGTTGTTTCCAAACGTCGCCAACCATGTCGACGACATCGCATTTATCCACTCGATGACGGCTGATTCTCCTATTCACGGTTCGGCCATGCTCATGATGAATTCGGGGCGAGTCCAAAGCGGTCACCCTTGCTTGGGTTCGTGGGTCAACTACGGACTCGGTAGTGTCAACGAGAATCTTCCTGGTTTCGTTGTGATGCTCGATCCGACCGGAGGCCCGATCTCG
The DNA here is from genome assembly GCA_046086605.1 of Pirellula sp. Lineage (GTDB taxonomy): Bacteria > Planctomycetota > Planctomycetia > Pirellulales > Pirellulaceae > JBKCUI01. The sequence continues at coordinate 6,795 of JBJSXX010000417.1, forward strand.
GGAGCCAAGAACTGGTCAAGCGGATACATGCCGGCAAGTTTCCAAGGCTCGATCTTTAGAACTCAAGGCACTCCGATTCTGGATCTAAAATCGCAAGAGGGTGTTTCTCGTGAGTTGCAACGCGAGTTGTTGAATTCGCTCCACGAGCAAAACACAATGCATGCCAAGCAGCGAGGTGATCGCAGCGATCTGCTATCGAGGATCTCGACCTACGAACTCGCCTACAAAATGCAAGAAAGCGCACCCGAAGCGGTCGACATCGCCGATGAATCGGCAGAGACCCTGTCGCTCTATGGCATCGACAAGGATCGCACCAAGGACTTTGGAACCAAATGCTTACTTGCCAGACGACTCGTCGAGCGGGGCGTTCGCTTCATTCAAATCTATTCGGGTGGAGCGCACAACGACGATAACTGGGATGCTCACTCCGACCTTAAGAAGAATCATGATTTCCACGCAGGCAATACCGACAAGCCGATTGCAGGCTTGATCGCAGACCTTAAACGTCGTGGACTGCTCGATGAAACCCTCATCATTTGGGGTGGTGAATTCGGACGTCAGCCTACTGCCGAGTACGCTGAAGGTACCGGTCGCGATCACAATTCCTATGGTTTTACCATGTGGATGGCTGGTGGTGGCATCAAAGGCGGCGTGAGCGTCGGAACAACCGACGAACTGGGAGCAGCAGCGGTTGAAAAACCGTTCCATGTCAAAAATCTCCACGCGACGGTTCTTCATCAACTCGGGATCGACCCGAATCGTCTCTCCTATTTCCACTCCGGATTGGATCAGAAGCTTGTAGGGGTCGAACCCATCGAGCCGATCCGAGAGATTGTCACTTAACAGCCTTCGAGCAAGAGGGATCCATCATGTCCAACAGACCGATTTGGAACCACGCGTTGTATGGTCGTCGCGAAGCGTTGCAGATCGGTGCGGCGAGCATCCTTGGGTTAGGTACGAACCACCTCTTTGCCCTGCGAGAGGCCCAAGCTGCATGCGGGCCAATGCCTTTGCCGAAAGCCAAGTCGTGCATCTTCATTTTCCTCTCCGGAGGATTGGCACAGCACGAGAGCTTTGACATGAAGCCCGATGCTCCAGCGGATATACGAGGCGAGTTCAATCCGATCGCAACACGTACACCAGGGTTGCAAATCTGCGAACACTTGCCCAAACTCGCCAGCATCAGCCACCTTTGGTCGCTCTGCAGATCGTTGACACACCCGTCGAACGACCACTCTGCCGGTCACCATATCATGCTCACCGGCCAATCGAATCTCCCGGTCGGCTTCAACCCTAATGCACCGAGTCGAACCGATCATCCCTCGATGGTATCCAAGGTCGGGCATGCGGTTAGCCACTTGCGTGGCCTAGCGACCAATAATTTGCCTCCGGCTGTCGTTTTGCCAGATCGAATCGTTCACAATACAGGACGCACGCTGCCGGGACAAAACGGTGGGATGATGGGCCAAGCTGCAGATCCTTGGTTCATCGAAGCCTCCCCGTTCCATACAACTTCTTATGGTGCCTTCCCTCAGTACCATTTCGATCATCAGCAACGAGGGAAACCCGACGAAAGGATTTTCCAAGCCCCTCAACTTTCAGTACCGCAATCCAATGGCATAGCAGACATCCACAATCGGATGGATCTGCTCGATCGACTCAATACGCAACGCAAGCGGATCGATCGCATCGGTCAGACCAATAGTCTGGATCGTTATCGGCAGACCGCTGCTTCGATGATGGTGGACGCCAATGTTCACAAAGCACTGGATGTCGCCAAAGCCGATCTTGCCGTTCTCGAGAGATATGGTCGCAATTCGTTTGGTTACTCGCTTTTGATGGCGCGTAAACTCGTCGATGCCGGAGTCCCGATCATCCAAGTAAATCTTGGAAACAACGAGTCCTGGGACACCCATGGCAACGCCTTCCCACACCTGAAAGATCGACTCTTACCACCGACAGATCAAGCCCTCTCGGCGCTCATCGAGGATCTTCATCAAAGCGGACAATTGGACGAAACACTCATTGTCATGGCCGGGGAGTTTGGACGTACCGCAAAGATCACCCTCTTGGCCGAGCACTACAAACTCCCAGGACGTGATCACTGGGGAGCAGCCCAATCGGTGCTGTTTGCAGGAGGTGGAATTCGTCCAGGGACGGTTATTGGCAAGACCGATGCCAAGGGAGAGTATCCGGTCGATTCACCCGTTAAACCCGAGAATTTCGCTGCAACCATCTACCACTTGCTGGGAATACCGTCAGAAGCGGTATGGCATGATACCCAAGACCGCCCATTTGCGATTTATCACGGCGAACCGATCGCAGGTTTGGTGTAGAATATTCCGACTGCATGAAATGCAGCGATCAGAAAAACTTTCGCACCTGCCTTCCCTCCCACCCCAACTCTCTCCCCACCGCATAGCGACTATGGCAAACCGAGACTTACCTCGGCCAACGATCGGGCGAGACTACCGATTCAACCAAGCGATCATGAAGTTCCTCACCTCTTGCTGGTGCTGGCTGATTGCCCTTGGGCCATTTGGTTTTCTCTCGAGTGTCCAAGCTCAAATGCCCCTTTCAGCGATGGCCCCTCAAGCTCTCGCGCCGGGCAAAACCGTTCGAGTTGAGTTCACAGGTAACCAATTCAAAAACCCTCTGCGAGTTGGCGGTTCGATCCCCATCGAAGCTCAATGGATTAGCGTCGAGCCCACCAAAGCCGTCGCGGATCTTCGTATCCCCGATAACGCTCCTCTTGGCCCCAAAACAATCTGGCTTGCCACCGACGAGTCGATCAGCGAGCCTCTTCAGATACTCGTTGATGAACTTCCAAGCATCGCGGACAGCGGTACGAATCATAACCGTGCTCAACCCCAAGTCCTCACCATCCCGTGCGCGGTTGATGGCAAAAGCGATGCAGCCCTAAGCGATTTTTATCAGGTCCACCTAGGAGCCAACACGAGCGTCAGCATCGATTGCATCGCAGAGCGAATCGGATCGACCATGGACTCGGTTCTTCGCATTTGGGATGCACAAGGGAAACTGCTTATCCAAGCGGACGATACTGCATCGAGTCCCGACAGTCAAATTCGCTTCATCGCACCAAACGAAGGGGATTACCTGATCGAAGTTGTCGACAATCGTTTTGCCGGCGACGGACGTTATCGTATGCGCGTATGCGATGCACCTTTGTCCCCGATCCCATATCCTCTTGCGATCCCTCCAAATACGCCTACTCCTGTCAGTTGGATCCTCTCCGACGGCTTAGTGATCAAAGCCGATCAGAATCCCGACCAATGGGGATTAACGGCGTTGGCTCCAGTCGAATCGGTGGGAAATCGCTCGATGATCAGTTCCACAAGCCCGACTCGACCCGGTGGTTTTTGGTCGGATGTTTTAGTTCGAGACTTTCCGCTTTACACAGAGCCGATCGATTCGGAGTCCCATGCATCACCTCCTGAAGCACCTTTGTCGATCCCTGTGGGTATCACAGGACGATTTACAAAGCCTGGACAGACGGATCTGTTTGCGATCGCAGCGACCCAGGGCCAAGCGATCCAGATTCAAACGATCACTCGCAGTCTTGGGCTTCCTACCCTCCTTAAAATCGCAGTTCTGCATCCAAACGGAAGTGTCTTAGCAGAGAACGCAATCAACGAAGCCGACGAATGGCCATTGGAAGTAACCTTCCCCGAAAGCGGCGTCTACCAAATACGAGCCACCGAACTGCTTGGACGATCGAGCTCCAAGCATGCGTATTGGATTGAAGCCAAGCCAAAACCGCTTTTTAGCATAGGCGTGAAACCCGATCCAAAGACGACCGAAAGCCGATTGCTCGAAACCGGGGTTGGTGCCACGTACCTCGACCTTGCAATCCAAAGGACTCCCTACGAAGGCCCGATCCAACTCGAATTGCAAACTGCACTTCCAGGGCTGCGCATCCTCAATCCAAGCATACCGTCCAAAGCAGCCGAGTTCCGAGTGTTCCTTGCGACAGATGCCGCTTGGGATCCTGTGCGCGTCGGTCAACTAAAATTGATCGCAAAGCAACTTGAAGGTGGATCTTTCTCAACCTCGGTGAGCACCATGGCTCTGCGGCGCGCGAAAGCCCCCCACCAACCATTCCCTTCCTCGGTGATCGATGGGCCGATCGGGTATGCAGCCCTGAGTGCTGGAGCACCTCTGTTCACTGCGGAGTTTCCGACTGGGATCTCCCTTGCCGCACCAATCAAACAGCATGGTCTTACCGGCAACATTAAACGGCTCAAAGAGGAATTCAAGGAGCCTGTTTCGATCCTCTCAGCCAGTGGTCCAGAGGGATGGAGCGTC
>JBJSXX010000418.1:0-3575 GCA_046086605.1 Pirellula sp.
GATTAAACCTTAAGAACGGCATAGCGGAGTGTGCCTACTACCTGGGCTGCCGCACGATACTACCTTCGGCTACCGCACGATACTGCGGAGCCGCGACCACGTATTCGCTCTTGTCACCTAAGATCTCGTGCGTGTTAAGCAGCGATTGGAGCGACCTTTTTTTAGTGCAACCAGTATCCAAACCCGTTACTTGTGGAAGTTATAGTCGGGATTGGTGAAATCGAAATCTTTGTCGGTCAGTCCAACGTTGATTTTGACGTTTTGGTAGGTGTATTCTTCGATAACCTCCGGTTCGCTTTGCTGACCTTCAGGCCAATTGAAGGCGGCGTAACGAACTGGAATCTTCCACTCGTTATCCATGAAGATTTGAGCCTTGTGGAACTCATAGTGCGGCTTCTTCTCAGCATGCACGACTTCGAGGATCGAGCAATCGCGACCACCGACCTTCGCGCCCCCCTCAAGCTTCACTTGGCATGGTCCATACTGACGATCTCGCTCGCCTTTCTCCAAAAGCTTGACAAGCAAATTCTCAAGTCCGATGTCTGTAAGTGGATATTTCTGCCCGGCCATCGCAAGATACCCATCTGGCTCTAGGCGGTGGGTGCCAAGAACGCGTTTCATTCCACCCTCATGAGCGATCAGCTTGCCATCGTTGGCATTCTCGACGTAAATCACCTCGCGACCCTTGACCGCCGCCGGCTTGAGGAATGCCAGATACACAGCAAATGGCGTGACGACTTTGTCACCTTCGACCTTGCGATTGCGTACCTTGATAAACATGAACTCATTGTCTCCGAGCTCATCGGCAATTCGCTCACGCTTGATCAAAACCGCAGTGTAATCGTTGACCTGCGTTTGCATCAGCGACAAGCTTTGTCGGGCAAGTGCCAAAGCAGGATCCAGTGGGTGAGGGGCGGTATTGGCCGGCTGATTCTTAGCCACCCGCAATACAGGTTCGCTCGTCGAGGGAGTTTGCCCAAAAACTATCTCAGTACCCGACAGAAGAGCCACACCAAGAACTGTCGTCTGCCAAACGTTCGCTTTTGTCATTCGCATCAACCCCGTACTCCCTCACTTACCGATGAACCGAGTCCATCGACGGCAATATGCCAATCCAAGGATAAAATCCAATCCCCATGGGATCATCGAAACTTCGCTCCTCCGGAGGTCAAGAAAACGGTTCAAGGCGTTACAACCCGAACTATTTCTTTGCTCGAAAAGCTCTATCCGGCCTGCCGCAATTGGTGTGGATTCGAGGATTCCGCAACCTTGGCCACAGATTCCTTGCCTTCCAATGCACCTTCGATGACCATAACTGCAGTGGAAAAATCCATGACCCCGTAATTCTTTTCAAAAGCGGATCGATCTAACCGGGCTTGATGGATACGCTCCCAATCGAGTCCCTCAATGCACCGTGACCCACCCTCGGGCGATACCAAATTCAAAGGCACCTGGAACCCACGGGCAACATCGGCCAATTTGTTCTCAAGCCCCCTTTGGTTCTTCGAGACCAAAAAGAGGGTACTGCAAGCCCCCATCCAACCGCAAAGATCCGAGGCGTTATCGACCGGAATCTGATGGTCCACGATTCCACACAATTCCCCATGATGGTATTGGGATGGATCAATGGCACCAACAACAGACCTTCCAACGATCGATAAAAGGACACTCACAGGCTTGCTAAATTGCCAACGTATCTCAGTCATGATCGCACCGATCGCTTCACGCTGACTGGGTAGCAATCGGTCGATAGGGTCGCGAGCATCGCAGACAAACAAGACGACCGAGTCGCTAGGGTTAATCCCCAACTGCTCACGCACCCAGTGCCGACACCATGCTAGTTGAATATTTAAGTTCATCAGCTTGCGATTGGTCGAAAAGAAATGGAACCACACGGAGTTGCTACCCAAAGAACCCCGACAATGCTAGAATCGAACCCCTTGCAGAGTCTAGACGGCTTTCTATTCCATCGCCCCGTTTCCAGCAAATCCTGACCTGAATCGCCAACAAACCCAACTTCTTTTTTTTGCTAGCATTGCCCAAGAGATGAAGCTACGCCAGAACAAGCTCGTTCCGCTGGTTCTGCAAGAACTCCCTGGTCTGCCCTCGAGTGCGTCTTGGAGCCGCTGGAACTCCCAGGAATTCGAACGATTGATCGATCGGCTCGAGTCTGTACGCGAAAAATGGCTTCAAAAACAGCCGCAATGCGGCCAAATTCACGACTGCCTGACACTTCCCGAAAACCTCCTTGCTGAATATTCGCAAAAAAGAAACTCCAGTCGAATCTCTCAGGTCTTTGCTCAAGCAAACCTGTTTCAATCGAATGTCGATCGCGTCATCTTTATTGGAACAAGAGATTCACACCTGATTCTTCAGACATTCTTGCAAGCCTGCTGCGACCCGTACTGGAACGAATTGACCAGGGGGGAACGTGGGAGCAAGCCCCGCATCTATCTGGCCGGCGATTCGCTCGACAATGACGCAACCCAAGGCCTCCTGCACCTATTGTGCCGCGACCGCCCAGCCAATCGCTCCGAACCATTCGGTTGGGGAGTTGTCTCCCTGAAATCGTGCGATGCCCAAGACCACCAATCGCTAGCCGAAGAACACTTCCAGAACCAACTCCATCGCACAGGCAACGAAGCTTTCTTCTATCGATCCCTTCCAAACACATCGCCCGATCCAACCGACCTACCACCAATCCCATCGGCACTGCTTGCCTTTAGCCCCATGTGCCTATTGCCAGCAGCGATTCTCGGGATCAATATCATGGAATTGCTCGCCGGTGCCAGTGCGACTAGCAAGCTCTTTGCAAGCACCTCCGGTCGTTTGAATCCGATCCTGCGCTGGGTCGCTTGGAACCTTACCACCGAAAACCGCACCGTCGCACTCTGGAACCAAAGCCTCGTTGCAGGCTCCCGTTGGATCTGTCAACTAACAAATAGCCTGAACTCCAAACGATCCAACCCCGCCGACACATGGCATTTTCTTCAACCACTCCAAGAACCCATCCCTGATAGCGCTCTAGAGTGCTGCAATCATTTTTGGATCGACCATCATCGCTTCGATGAACTTCACAGCCAACCCGATCCCATCGAAGAAACCATCTGGGATCCAAACTCCGAACGCCCCCGGAAACTCCAATCGAATGCCCCAACAAGCCCCTCTTACAACGAAATAGCGAAAACCAGTTTCGAGCAAACACTCCAGAGGCAAGCCAACCAAGGAGGCCTCGGCTTAACGCTCCATTTCCCAGACCTCGGAGAACTCAGCCTCGGTCAATGGATGCAATGGATGATTATCGCCTCTATTCTCCAGGCCGATTTGGCACAGGATACTTGATCGCATTCTTTTTGATTTTCAATGCCAGTGCCTCTGCCGGATCGATCCCAAGAACCGAAGCCAGTCGCAAAAGATAGGACAGCACATCTGCAATTTCCTCCGCGATAGGGGAATCGTTCGAGGTGTTCTCGATCGGCTCGGATCCCTCTGTCCACTGAACCAATTCCATGATCTCAGCAGCTTCGATCGCAATGGACATCGACAAGTTCTTGGGCGTATGGAACCGCTCCCAA
>JBJSXX010000419.1:0-14339 GCA_046086605.1 Pirellula sp.
CAACGTTGGACGCCGACCTGCGGTCGTAGGGCGCACGGTTGAGGACAACCGCGCAACGTTGGACGCCGACCTGCGGTCGTAGGGCGCACGGTTGAGGACAACCGCGCAACAATAAAAAAAGCGTCGCGGGGTTCGCGACGCTTTTTTGCTTTTTCAGCTATTTGCTGGAGAGAATTATTCGCCCGTTGGGATCAGCGGGCCCTCAGAACCAAGGCCACCCTTGAGCTCGGTCTTCTTCTCTTCCTTGACTTGCTGCTGTTGCTGTTCCTTCTCAGCTTCGTTGCGCATCTGCTCTTCGGTCCAGTCAACTCGGCGTCGCGAAAGTCCAATCTTGCGCTCGTCGCTGTCGACCCGCAAAACCTTGACCTCGATCTCGTCGCCAACCTTCACGAGCTCCTCTGGATTCTCGACCTTATTGTCCGAGAGCTCCGAGATGTGAAGCAGACCTTCGAGGTTGTCTTCGAGGCCCACAAAAACACCAAAGTTGGTGATCTTGGTGACCTTGCCTCGTACAAGCTGACCTGGCTTGTACTTCTCTGGAATCGATGTGTTCCATGGATCATCATCAAGCTGCTTCATACCCAAGGCGATACGTCGGCGATTTTGATCGACGCTGAGCACTCGGCACTTGACCTGCTGACCCTTTTGCAAAACTTCGCTCGGATGGCTGATCTTGCGTGTCCAGGACATGTCCGAGACGTGGAGCAGACCATCGATCCCTTCTTCGAGTTCGATGAAGGCACCGTAGTTGGTCAGATTGCGAACCTTGCCAGCGACCTCGGAGTTTTCTGGATAGCGTTGCAGGATGTCATCCCACGGGTTGCTTTGCGTTTGCTTGATACCCAGCGAGAGCTGTTGGCCTTGAGCATCGACGCCCAAGATCCTGACGTTGATCTTGTCGCCGATTTGCACCATCTCGCTTGGATGGTTGATACGTCGGGTCCAAGACATTTCGCTGATGTGAACAAGGCCTTCGATGCCCGGTTCGAGTTTGACGAACGCACCGTAGCTCATGACATTGACAACTTCGCCCGGAATCGTCGCACCCACCGGATACTTCTCGGCGATGTTGGTCCAAGGGTTGTTTTGCTTTTGCTTGAGTCCCAGCGCGATCTTCTGCTTTTCGCGGTCGATCTGAAGAATCTTGACCTCGATCTCTTGATCGATGGCAACCATCTCGCTTGGGTGTCCGATGCGTTCCCAACTCATGTCGGTAATGTGGAGCAGACCATCGATGCCACCGAGGTCGACGAACGCACCGAAGTCGGCGATGTTCTTGACGACACCTTTGCGGATCTGACCGATTTCCAATTCGGCCATCAAATGCTCGCGGTCTTCTTCGCGTTGCTTTTCGATCAGCGAACGACGGCTTACAACGATGTTGCGACGCGCTTCGTCAATCTTGAGAACTTCGCACTGCACGACTCGACCGATGTAATCGCCGATGTCGTTGGGCCGACGAATGTCGACTTGGCTAGCAGGCAAGAAGACGTTCACACCGATATCGACCAGCAAACCACCTTTGATCTTGCGGGTGACCGTACCGGTGACAACTTGGCCCTCTTGGACCGAAGCCATCATCTTTTCCCACTGGATGATCTTTTCGGCTTTGCGCTTGCTCAGAACGATCATGTTCCGAGCTTCTTCGAGCAAGTTTTGGTCTTCGACTTCCTCGATCAAGACCTTGATCATCTGCCCGACTTGCGGGGGTTCTTCGCCTTCTTCCCACTCGTTCTTGGGGATGGCGCCTTCGCTCTTGAATCCGACGTCTACGACGACAAATTCTTCATTGATTTCAACGATTTTTCCTTCGACAATTTGGTTGACGTCAAACTGCTTATTGGCGTCTTCGAGGGAATCCAGCAGGAGTTCTTCTGCGGAGTCGCCGAACATACCGGCGAGTTCATCTTCGAGGGTGGCATCGTCCAGAGAGCGGACTAAAGAGCGGTTAACCATGGGAGCAAAACCTAAATTGACGGCCTGCGCGACGCTCCAGAAATCCCTCCATCGCAGCCAGGAATCCGATCAAACAACGCTTAAATCGATTGTCTGGGCTCCTTATTAGCGATAAAACAAGGGGAATTGGCGCCGAACGACCAGTCAAGAAACGGGGAGCGGATCGCGGGGGGCAGACGCCGATGTCGGCCCAAAATCCCTACAAACCTAAGGGACAGAAGTGTAACCGCGAAGCACTAAGACGGCAACGGCGCATTTTTGCAAATCCGGGAGACTTCGATGAGCCAAGTTGTTCGTTACGCCATTGCTGGGGATCACGCCGGTTTTTCCATGAAAAACGAGGTTGTTAAGTTCTTACAAACCCTGGGTGTCGAGGCCATCGACTGCGGAACTCATACAAGCGATTCCTGCGATTTCCCAGATTTCGCCGAAGCCGTCGCGACGCGAATCCTCAGCGGGCAAATCGACCGCGGTATCTTGGTCTGCGGCTCAGGCGTCGGTGTGAGTGTAGCGGCCAACAAGTTCCCTGGGATTCGAGCAAGCCTTTGCCATGACACCTATTCGGCCCGCCAAGGTGTCGAGCACGATGACATGAATGTGCTATGCATCGGAGCTAGGGTCATCGGCCCTGAACTTGCCTTTGAAATCATCAAGGCCTTCCACGGTGCGACCTACGCACCGCAACCGAGGCATCAAAGGCGATTGGACAAGATCGTGGCCATCGAACAACGCGTCCTGGCCGGCGAGTTTAAGCCCAAGAGCTAACGTGCATCGACTTAAAATATCCCATTCCCAAAAGGGTTCTCGGGTGGTCTGAGAGTCTCCTCGGCAACGTCTTTTGCGGCAACGTCTTTTGCGGTCGGCTTATCGAACATATGCGGACGCGGAATAGGGACTTGCGCCGATGTTGGTGCCGGAGCATGCGGGATGTACTCGACGTACTCTTCATCGTACCTGGAAACATACCCTGGCTCTTTGGCCCGTTCGAGTTCCAGATGGTACTCGCCGATGACCGCTTGCTGAATCTGATCGCGGCAAGCTTGATTGATCGGATGGGCGATATCGGCATAAAGCTTGTTCGAAGCTCCTTCGATATCCTGAAGGTCTTGGGCACCGCGTAGCCGTTTACCACATTGGTTGCAGTAGTTGCTCCGCATGTGGTTCTTCGAGCCACAGCGTCCGCATCGAGCCGTCATTTTGCGGCTTGGCATGGCCACAAACGGTCCGTTGGTTCCCTCGATGATCTTCAGATCCCTGACCACGAAAGCATGGTCAAAAGTGATCGAACAAAAGGCCCGGAGTCGATCCTCCGAGTCCTCCATGAGTTTGATTCGTACCTCAGTAATGTCCATCTTGTTGTTTCACTCAGTCCGTTGATTCGTCTGATCGAGGATCGAAGGGCTCATCCAGGCGGAAAACGGATAAGCCCTAAAGTCCCCTTCATGCCGCAGTTGCGATGCGATCATCTCGGCTTGCGCCCTATCGGATAACAAACAAAATCGAGCCGAACCGCTTCCGCTCAGGCACTGACCAGGCGGATCGAATCGGTCGATACGCTGAGCGGTCCTCTGAACCCATTGGGTCGTCTGCACCGCCGCTGCGTCAAGTCGATTATACAGCAGACCCGAGAGTCGTGCTGCATGGTCAGTGTCGGCTTGCTGTTGGATCAGACATTTCAAAAGCACTTCTGGGGACTCGGCCTGCTTGCGATCGGCGATCGTCTCACGAACCAGTGAGAAGACTCGGGCCGTCTGGCATCCGACCGTTGGATGAACGATCAGTCCATGGATTGTAAGGTTGTTGCTGATCGGCTCGACGATCTGCCCGCGTTGTGTGCATCGAGCAGTCCAGTTGATACCATTGTGCCCCTCCAGAAAAAAATTGATGTCGCTCCCAAGATTACTTGCAAGCCTCCCGAGGACTTGCATGTCACAGCGATCTTGCCAAAGGAGCGATCCGAGGACTAACGCAGCGGCAGCATCGCTACTGCCTCCCCCAAGGCCCGCTTGGGATGGAATCCTTTTTCTCAAGATCACATGCGCCCCAGGCAATCGATCATTGCCTGAAGAAACGGCCGAGGAGTCCAAGTGTTCGCGCAAGGCCTCTAGAGCCCTGAGCACTAGATTCCCATCCGTAGCAGATCCACTCGATGGTCCATGCGAAGGTATCTGCCATGTGCGATCTTCACGAGCAAGCTCTTGATTGCCTACCACTTGAGCTTCCGACAGATCCACCTCAAGCGAGAGCGTGTCGGACTCGACCCGATAGATTTCAAGCGTATCGGTCAAGTCGATTGCGAGCATGACCGTATCGAGATCGTGGTAGCCATCGGGCCGTCGTCCGAGTACCTCTAAAAACAAATTGATCTTGGCCGGAGTCACAGCCCTCCAGCCAACCTGCGCTGTCTGTGGTCTTACGACTCGATCAATCCTCATGAGTTCGGCTTGCTAATGGGATAACCCGAGGTGGTCCAAGCTCTCCAGCCACCATCGACGCTCGTGACTCGCAAGTAACCCATCTTCTGCAAATTATCAGCAGCCAGGGCCGAACGGAATCCACCACCACAGAGCAAATACAACTCCGTGTTGGGATCAGGGAACATCGACTCGATATCCCTTTCGATGATCCCCTTGCTCAAATGAACGGAGCCTGGAACGTGTCCGGCGGCGTACTCGCTTTCTTCGCGGACATCGATCAGCACCGGGGGGTTGGGCGAGTCGAGCTTTTGCTTGAGCTCAGCCACATTGCACTCGGCTACATTCGCGCGAGCTTGCTCGACGATCTTTAGGAATCCTGGAGAGTGTTGTTTGGACATTGGATAAACTGTTCGGGTGGTAACGGTTAGGAGTCGTTAAAAATTCTTGTATTGGCTGCAGAGTCCGCACATTCTACGCCGATAGAAACTCGGCGGACAAAGTGGAGTTTCGTTTTCTAAACAAAACTCCACTTGTTCGCTACTAGGGAATTGTAAAGCACACTCGCGAGGACAGCGATGGCCCGCAGGATCGCAGCCACTTTTGGATACTCTGGCCTGATCGTCGAGCTTATGCTCGGACATCTTGCCCATTGGGATCCTGAAACGACGCTAATCCGAGGTCTCATCGCCATGCTTGTCGCATCGCTCGTCGGGTGGACTGCCGGCACTCTTGCATGTTCCACAACGCGTTAACGCCGACTCGGCAATCTGGGAAAAACAGTCAAACCGGATTTTTGAATCTTTGATTAACTGATGTGGAATTGCTTCGCTCAACTCGTTAGAGTCCCGGGTCTACTCGCCGACAAGCGGGTAACAGAATAAAAAAGCCAACACATCACGGAGGTTCGGATGGCATCGACCGCATACCAAAATACCGATATGACCGAGGTCTGGGTTAAGTTCAAGGCCGATCCAACCAACATCCCACTGCGAAATCAACTCATCGAGCGATACACACCGCTGGTTCGTTACAACGGCGAACGACTTCGCTCGAAACTCCCCGAAGGCGTCGAACTCGACGACCTGATCAGCGCAGGCATCTTCGGCCTCATGGACGCGATCGATGCCTTCGATATGGAACGAGGTGTCAAATTCGAAACCTACTGCGTCCCGCGAATCCGAGGCGCTATGCTCGATGAACTCCGTACCATGGACTGGGTCCCTCGATTGGTACGAAGCAAAGCTAGCAAACTCAATGAAGCGACCAAGCTCCTGGAGGCCAAATACGGTCGAGCCCCGAGCAACCACGAACTCTCCGAATACATGGGGATCTCGATCGACGAACTCGAGAAGATGAAGGTCGATGCTTCGGCCGTCGGCCTCGTGTCGCTCAACAAGAAATGGTACGAGACCGATAGCTACAAAGACATCCGCGAGATCGATGTCCTCGAAGATAAACGCAGCGAGGATCCCACTCGCCGTATCTCCAAAAGCGATCTGATGCGACTGGTGACCAAAGGTCTAAATCGCAACGAGCGCCTGATCATCATCCTCTACTACTATGAAGAAATGACGATGAAGGAAATCGGTGCGACGCTCGATTTGAGCGAGAGCCGAGTGAGCCAGATGCACACGAGCATCGTTCAACGTCTTCAAGAACAACTCGGTCGCCGTCGCGTCGATCTTGGTTCTTAGCCAGTGCGATGCGAGTAACCTCGCGCGATCAAATTCTCATTGAGTCGCTCCAGCGCCGGTGGGTGACTCGCAAGGAACCTTACCAACTGCGTTGCAGAGGTTCCTAAGTGCTCGGCGGTTTTCGGCAAGTGATAGTCTAAGGCCACAAGTGTCTGAAAGACTTCTGCTAAGAGGGCAGGGAAGTGCTCGTTGTGTGTCGAGACGCGAAGCTTTCCGGAGCGACAGTACTGTCGCCAAGTCTCCGAAGGTCGGACTTCCGCAGAGTTCTTCTCCGGATTCGGATCGGAAGCCTCGCGGTCGTGGGCTTCGTGGTACTCGACAGCCAATGCCAATCGCAATCTTTGCAGTGCGACTTGTCGGTTCTTTTGCTGGGACCGCTCTTCGGTAGCACTAGCCCGAATGCCGCTTGGAAGATGCTCGATGCTGGCCGCAGTTTCGACTTTGTTGCGGTGCTGACCACCCGGTCCGCTGGCCCGAGAGAAGCTCCATCGGCACTGAGCCTGCAGTTTGTCCAACGGTAATTGACTCGGGTGCATCGGATAGGTCGGATCGAGAATGGAATCGCCAAGGTGAGGATTTTAGCCCGTTTTTTGGCTCCCAAGAGGCTCGATGGCATCCTGCACCGATGGAATTGCCGTAGTCGACCGATCCGTTTGAACCTATCTTGATGCATCTTGGCCAAGCTTCAACGCCAACGGCGCTTCCCATTGACCCCTTGATGGATCCTTTGTTTTCCCATGACTCGAACGATTGCAATCGGTGATATCCACGGCTGCCTAAGAGCGTTCGATGCGCTTCTGGCTGCCATCGATCTGCAAAAGACGGATATCCTCGTACCGGTCGGCGATTACATCGACCGGGGCCCGGACTCCAAAGGGGTCATCGATCGGCTGATCGAACTCAGGGAACAAACGCAACTGTTTCCTTTGATGGGAAACCACGAGGAAATGATGCTCTCGGTTTTGGATCGACGCAGGGAACCTTTTGGTTGGCTGAACCACGGTGGACACAACACGATGGAAAGCTATGGCTTTGCCGGCGACCTATCGGTGATTCCAGTGTCGCATCGCGAGTTCCTCGAATCCTTGCTCCCCTATTACGAATCTCCGACGCATATCATCGTCCATGCGAATTACGATTCGCAAATGCGCATGGAGAACCAATCGGCGGATCTGTTGCGTTGGGTCAAAATCTCGCATCAAACACCTAAGCCACACTTTTCGGGCAAGCACGCGGTGATGGGACACACGCATCACCCCGAAGGCCAGATCGTTCAATTGCCCCATTTGACCTGCATCGACACCTATTGCTACGGCGGTAAATGGCTGACCGCTTTGGAACTTGAAACACAACGCATCTGGCAATCGACCCCAGAAGGCGAAGTTCGCGAGTTTGTGCTTGAACCCGTTCCAAGCCCCGCATCCTAAAGCCAACACTACGCACATCCCAGGAATATATTGAATGTCACCGCGAAAAGCTCGCCCCCAACAAACACCTCAGGAAAAATCACAGCCTGAACTGCAACGGATCAATAAAGTCCTCGCCGCTGCCGGACTCGGCTCGCGACGACAAGTCGACGAACTGATCGAACAAGGCCGCGTCGAGATCGATGGCCAAGTCATCACGCAAGTCGGCGTCAAAGTCGATCTCGCAAATGCAACCATCAGCGTCGATGGAGAAGAACTCAAACAGCATCGTCCTGTCTACTTTGCACTCCACAAACCCGAAGGCGTGCTCTGTACCAATCGCGATCCTCAAGGCCGCCCGCGCGTGATCGACTTCGTACCAAACCAACATCGTCTCTTCCCCGTCGGAAGACTCGATGCATCGAGCACCGGCCTGATCCTGCTGACCAACGACGGCGAATTGGCTCAGCAACTCGCCCATCCCAAACACGAAATACCAAAACGCTACGCAGTGGTCGTCGTCGGCCAAGTCGAACTCGATGCCCTCAAGCGACTCGAGCGAGGGATCTATCTTGCAGAAGGCAAAGCTCAAGTCGATCAAGCGAAGCTCAAAAAAGTTCGCAAGAGCAGTACCGAATTAGAGATCACACTAAGCGAAGGCAAGAACCGCGAAATCCGACGGGTCCTGGCTCGACTCGGTCACAAAGTCGTTTCGCTCAAACGCATCGCGATCGGCACGCTCAGGCTCGGCGATCTCCCCGAAGGTGCTTACCGCCCCCTATCAAACCAAGAGGTACAGGGCTTGTATCAAGCCGTCGATGATATCCGCCGCGAGCGAAAAGCAGCTCGCAAAGCTCGCAAGAAACTTCTAGCTAGCGAAGAGGTTTCGTCGAGCAAAGACGATGCGCCAAGCAAACCAGCCAAAGGGCCAAAGGCCAAACCTAGCTCGGCGCACAGGCCGCCTAAGAAATCAGGCAAACCATGGGAGAAACTTCCAGGCATGGATCAAAACCCCTATGCCACCGAAGAAGATCTCGATGATCCATCGATCGACGAACAAGACGATGAAATGATCCTGGTTCGCGATCATGGTCCACTCGGTTCCTCGATCGAAGACTCCGACGAAGAGTACTTTTTTATGCCTCGCAAACCTGCAGGGAGCATCATCGGACAAGAAGACGAACTAGAACCAGGCCCTTGGGAAGAGAAATGGCAAAAAGATGGTGGGCAGAAAGATTTAGGGCAAAAAAATAGTGGGCAAAAAGAAGCCCGGCAAAAAGAGGGTGGGCAGAAAAATAGAGGGCAGAAAAAGGGTGAGCCAAGAGAGTATGGTCCCAAAAACGGGGGGCAAAGAAATGAGAAACAAAGAAATTTTAGGCAGAAAAACAGTGGGCGAAAAAATGACAGAGGGGAATACAGCGAGCTAAACGAAGGTGGAGAAAATCGCGGCGGGGTCAATCGTAGCGGTACGAAACGTGCCAGTACCAAACGTGCCAGTACGAAACGTGGCAGTACCAAACGCAGCGGAGCCAAACGCGGAGGAATCAAACGCGGAGGCCCCAAAGCAAGTGGCACTCAGCGAGGCGGGCCAAAGCGAGGACCCGGTCGCTCGGCAAGAGGTCGAAGCAAATAGAACGCTAGCATTTCTTTACTTGCTAGCTTACGAGCATCGACGTTGGCTCAGACTCGCCAAATTGCTACCCTGTGGGCCGGGGAACTCGTTTACGTGCCGCCAAGGGGTGTCTGCACCGAGTTCTTGTTTGGCAGATAATGTTAACTAGCGAACAAAGACGGTGCTTTTGGAATGGAATCTCCAAGACGCAGAGGGGTAAGGCAGGCCAAGGATCGCCAAGAGCAATTGGCGCGTGGTGTGTCGGTTGTCCAGCATGGTATCAGTGCTCTGATGCAACTGGCTCACATGATGGACGAAGAGTTTGTGTTGGCTGCCGATAAGATCGCTTCGATGCGTGGAAGTTTGATCGTTTGCGGGATTGGCAAGGCGGGCTTGATCGGACGCAAGATCGCGGCCACTTTCGCTTCGACCGGAACCCGAGCTCATTTCCTGCACCCGTCGGAAGCCTTGCATGGAGATCTTGGTTGTGTTGGGCCAAACGATATCGTTTTGGTCTTGTCCAACAGTGGCAATTCCCAGGAGGTGGTCGATCTGCTTCCTCATTTGGCTCGTCGCGCATCGAGCATCATCGCAATCACCAGCAAGATCAATAGTCCTTTAGCACAGGCGGCCGACATCAGTCTGCTTTTGCCAAACTGTCCTGAAGCCTGTCGCATGAACTTGGCACCGACAACCAGCACGCTTGCGATGCTGGCACTTGGGGATGCCTTGGCGATGCTCGTGTGTGAGAACAAGGAGTTTGGCCAGGAGGACTTTGCCCAGTTGCATCCCGGAGGGGCACTTGGGCGTCGTCTAGCCTCGGTCGATGAATTGATGCGACCGTTGGATGAATGCCGTGTGTGCAACCAAAGCACGAGCATCCGGCAGATGCTCGTCGAGACAGCACGACCGGGGCGCCGCACCGGTGCGGTGATGGTTGAGAACGACGAGCATACACTCGTGGGAATATTCACCGACAGCGATTTGACAAGATTCCTTGGCAAGCATGCACCTAGCGATTTAGATTGCCCGTTGTCGGAGGTAATGACCCGAAACTTTTCGGCGATATGCACTGGGGCTAAGTTGACCGAAGCCATCGAGATCCTTTCGAATCGCAAGATCAGTGAACTGCCCGTGGTCAATCATTTTGACCAAGCCGTCGGGTTGATCGATATCACCGATTTGATCGGGCTCGAACCAACCGCAAGCGTGTGCGAACCGGTAAGCATGCCAGCCTCGCTCCGCATTTTTGGTTCGACGATTTAATCTGGGTGCTTCATCATTTTGAGAAAGGGTTCGAGCGTTGTTCGATAGCGATGACGAAATTGCCAAACCGATTCGATTGATTCTTTCGGACGTAGACGGGGTGCTAACCGATGGAATGATCACGATCGACAACGCAGGGGTCGAGAGCAAGTCCTTCTACGTACGGGATGGGCATGGGATCAAGCTGTGGAAGAAAGCCGGTTTTGAGTTCGGTTTACTGACGGCTCGCAATTCCCAAGTGGTCAAGCTCAGGGCTCAGGAGTTGGGAATCCAATGGGTTCGACAAGGATTCGCCGACAAGCTGCCGGCAGCTCGAGAGATGATGCAAGCCATCGGTGTCGAGCCCAAGGAGGTCTGCTACATCGGAGACGACTTGCCTGACATGGCCGTTATGGCCAACGTCGGATTGGCTGTCACGGTTGCTGATGCAGCACGGGAAGTCAAACAGTTGGCCCGTTGGGTGATGACCAGTCCCGGAGGTCGCGGTGCGGTGCGTGAACTGATCGAACGGATATTGCGAGCCAAGGGGAGATGGGAAGACTTAGTCCCAAGCCGATTGCGATGACGTTCCTGAAGTACTATTTGCAAATTCTCATTCCACTTTTGGTCGGCTTTGCCGGCTATGAGTTGCTGGTTCCTTCTAGCATTCGGCCTATCAAAACGCACAAAGAGTCGCGATGGACGCACCAGACCAATAATACTTGGCAACAGAACCAGTGGTGGGATATTTATTTTCCCGAAGGCTCATGGCAGCGTCAGCAACCTTTGATGATCCAGCAGGATCAGTTCATCTTGCTCTATCAAAAACGAGAGCAACTTAGCGACACGCGTTGGCGTTTTAGTCCGCTGACGATCATCATCAATCAAAAGAGCCAAAGCCAAGAGCAACGAGCGATCTTCATCGATAGCCCTAAAGGGGCAGAGATTCAGTTCAAGTCCGCCTTTGACTGGACGCTCGGGCATCCACCGGCGATTTCCCAAGGCCAACTCAGTGGCCGAATCACATTCTACTCGCCTCCGGATCCGAAGACGAATCAAGGGGAACTTCGAATCGAGACCGAGGATGTCAGGATCGATAAACGTCAAATCTGGACAGACAAACAGATCAGCATGAAGCTCGGTGGTTCGAGCTTGCAAGGACGCTATCTATCGATCTTCATGGATCAAGACCTCCTATCGGAATCGAGTGCCTCTGCGCCAGCAAAGAACGACAGCCCTTTTGCAGGACTCGATTACCTGCAACTCTTCTATGTCGACCAGGTCCAGTTGGAACTTCAAAATGGCGGCTTATGGCCGACCGATCCCAATGGAGCCGATCGGTCGCGGCGAGCTTATGCCAAACTCGATTGCCGAGGGCGTTTTCAGTTTCAGTTCCATCAATCTCAAGCGAGCTTTATGGACGGTGTGCACCTGGAACATGTCGTCGAAGGCAAGCCGACCGATACGTTCGATTGCAACGAACTGAAATTCAATGTGGGCTGGAATCAAACTCAAGAGCAAGCGTCATGGAAACTCGATCGACTTGAGGCGTTCGGATTGCCCGGTCGCGATCCGAGCGACCAAAGTCGTTGGATTCGTCTCAGCGCTCCTGGGATGCAAGCCCAAGCCAATGGCCAGCATCTGGTCATGGACTTGGTCCACGGCATGGTCAGTCTGAGCAACGTGTTGCCCGGTGCTGCACCCAAGAATTCATCGAAGGTATTTCTCAAACGCGGGAATATCCAAATCACTTCACCGAACATCCAATATCAAAACCCAGAAGTCCTAAGCAATGGCCAGCAATCCAAATTCACGAGACTCGGTTGGGTGATCGCCGATGGTATCGGTCAAGCGCAGGTTGAATCCGAAGAGGGCGAGATTTGGAATCTGCACTGGAGCAAACGACTATCGATTCGTCCCCATGAACAGCGTGATTTGATTTCCATCGACGGGGGAGCCAACATCTCCAGCTCGCTTCGAGGTCGCTTCGTCGCCGAAAGACTCAACCTATGGGTCTTGCCAGTCGACGCGACCATCGCTCCAAAGCTTGCTCCCTACTACCCCGACGGCCAACTACCGGCCTTCATTCCCGATTCCATCTCCGCCGATGGACAAGTCATCGTCAAGACCCCCGAGCTCAGTGCCCAGGTCGAATCGATGGCCGTGCGATTTAGGCATTTGGATCCTCAAGAAGCGTTGCGTGCAGGTTATTCGGTCTCCGAATCCAACTTGAAAAGCAAAACCGCGATCCGCCCACAACCTGAATCGCCATCTCCGGTCTCCCCGCCAGTGCTCGCAGCCCCGAGTCTACCTGCATCGCCAACGACACCCAAGCTTCCTTCGCCACGAAGCCAAGCGGCACAGTCACCCATGAGCATCACCGGAAAGACCCTCGAAGCCGACATCGTACGCATCGGCTCCGAGAGCGTCATCGAGAATCTATCGCTCGAAGGGAGTTTTACACTTCTGCGAGAATTCCTGTCCGCCGAATCACCTTGGCCCCTTTCGGCTACGGGTGACAAGCTTGTGATTCAAAGCGAGTCGAGCGACCGCTCGAATGTCTATCTCGCTGGCCAACCGGCCAAGATTGCGGTCGGATCGGGTTGGGTCGTTGCCAACGAATTGCAACTCTCCCAGAACGATCAGCTTTTTTGGATCAATCATCCAGGCGAATTGGTTTTGCCCCAAGAAGCCTTGTCCCAAGAGCCCAACGATGGAACATGGGCTTGGAGATCCCCGCCGAGGATTCAGTGGGGCGAGCGAATGACTTTCGATGGACGCAATGCAAGATTTGGTGGTGGAGTGATTTTGGATTGCCGGCTTCAAAGCGATGCGACGACACTCTGGCACCTGCTTGCCAATGCTAGAACTCTCACGCTGGACATGTCCCAGCGGGTTCCATTCCAATTGCCCACGGGAGTTGCCAAGAGCCAACGCGTGGTGAGCAAACCCGAGGTTCAAGTCGTCAGGCTCGATGGCGAAGTCGATATCAAAGCGGTTCAGACCGATTTGGCTGGCGTGCGAAAGTCAGCCGAAAACTTTGTTCTGCCACGACTGGAGTTTCAGGTACCTGCCAAGACTTTCATAGGCTATGGGCCTGGCCAATTGTGGAGTCGGCGATTTGCCAACACAAGCTCCTTGGCAACCACCGCACCAAGTCTGGTTCCTGGGCCCGCTAGTGGCAACGGAGAGACCTTGCAGTGCTTGCATTTGACATTTTCCGGGCGGATGGAAGGTTCGGTGCCGCAGCGCATCGTCTCGTTCTACGACAAGGTCGCGGGGTTGCTGGGACCTATTGCGAACTGGGAAGACCAACTCGATGTGCGGAATTCTGAGCGACTTGCCAATCGTCAATCGAGGCTCATTTGCGATCAATTGAATCTATTTGATGCATCGAACTTGAGCTACAACCGAGGTGCACCGTCGGCACCCAAGGGAGCTTGGGAACTCGATGCATTAGGTGCGTCGCAGTTGACGAGTCGAACCGAGTCTGGCGATGTGGTCGTCGATGCGAGTCGGATTGGGTATGCGGCGATCGACGATGCGGTTCGAATTGAAGGAACGGTGCAGCGACCCGCGACGATTCGCCGAATTGGCGGAGACAACAACTCCGAAGCGGGACAAACGATCCAAGTCAGTTCGGCCTCGATGCGACTAAGGACAGGTCAAATCAACGCGCAGATTCGCAAGATCGAAGGTGCATTGCCACTGAACATGCAACCACCTGGGCCCCAAGCTCCTGGAAGTCGTAACGGAGCACCTCCACCACCTGGACCGCAGGGTTCTTCACCGACATTGCCATCGGCACGCGATTTCAATCCGCTACAACCCCGACCCCGTTGATCCGTCCGATCCGTCCGATCCGTCTGATCCGTCTGATCCGTCTGATCCGTCTGATCCGTCTGATCCGTCTGATCCGTCTGATCCGTCTGATCCGTCTGATCCGTCTGATCCGTCTGATCCGTCCGCTAACCGCGTTGAATTACGCTACAATCATATTCGTTTCAGC